>DATCSE010000164.1:0-6808 GCA_036568605.1 Burkholderiaceae bacterium
CTGCCGAGCAGCCTCGTGGTGATCGCCGCGGCGCTGAGCGTCGAGATGTTCGGCTACGGCTTCGGATTCGTCGGCGTGATCCTGTTCATCATGCAGGTCGTCGCCCCGGGCAAGTACCAGACCGCGCACTACGCGCTGGGCACCGGCGTGATGCAGCTGGGCTTCGTGTTCTTCAAGATGATCAGCGGCGACATCCAGCTCGCGCTCGGGTATCGGCACTTCTTTCTGTGGGTGCTGGTCTCGGCAATACCCGTGCTGGTGCTGGCGCGCTTCGTGCCGCTGGGCGATGACCGCGGCGGCCGCAACGGCGCCGCGGCGCAGGCCAAGCCGGTCTCGCAGGCGGTCGAAGCCTCATGAGGGGCGCCGGGCGGCTGCGGACCTTCGTTGGTTCGGCACTGATCCTGGGGTCTCTTGCGGCGTGCTCGTCAAGCATGTCGACAGTGCCGGGTGGTGCGGCCGCATTGCCTGCGGACCGCGGCGTGTTCTTCGACGACTTCAGCGCCGCCGACCTCGCCGCGTTGCAGCGCGATGGCTGGATCGTGCGCGAGAAGCGCGGTCACCCCGGCGTCGACGGCGCAGGGTGGGGGCCGGGCGGCGTCGCGCTGGTCGACGACGCCGCGCGCGCCGGCAACCGGCTGCTGCGCCTGACCGCCAGCACCGACGGCAGTGCGAGTGGCACATTGCAGGCCCAGGTCTGCCATGCGCGCAAGTACCTGGCCGGCACGTATGCGGCGCGCGTGCGTTTCTCCGACGCCCCGGTGCAGGGCCCCGACGGCGACGTGGTGGTGCAGACTTTCTACGCGGTCGCGCCGCTGCGCTTCGACTTCGACCCCGACTACAGCGAGCTCGACTGGGAGTACCTGGCGAACGGCGGCTGGGGCGACGCGCGCACGCGCCTGTACGGCGTGACCTGGCAGACCGTGCGCATCGAGCCGTGGTCGGCCCACAACCAGCCGCACCAGGAGTTCCGCTCGATGGACGGTTGGCACGTGCTCGTGATGCAAGTGGGCGACGGCAAGGTGCGCTGGTACATCGATGGTGCGCTGCGCGCCGAGCACGGCGGGCGCAACTACCCGGTGGTGCCGATGGCGCTGAACTTCAGCGTGTGGTTCGCGCCGGGCGGGCTGCTCCCGGGTGTGGGGACGCGGCGGATCTACCAGGAGGACGTCGACTGGGTGTTTCATGCGCGCGACCGGGTGCTGGATCCGGCGCAGGTCGAAGCCGCGGTGGCCGCGCTGCGGCGCACCGGCACCGCGCATCTGGACAGCGTGCCCGCGGGCGATCCGCCGCTCGCGAGCCCTTGCGATTTCTGAGCGCCGTATGCCGACACTGAACGAGCAGCAGCGAGGCGCGCGCTACGCGTCGGTCGATTCACTGCGAGGCCTCGCGGTGGCCGCGATGCTGCTCGTCAACGACCCGGGCGACTGGCAGCACGTCTACGCGCCGCTGGAGCACGCGGCGTGGAACGGCTGCACGCTGGCCGATCTGGTCTTCCCGGTGTTCCTGTTCATCGTCGGGGTGTCCATCACGCTGGCGTCCGGCGCCGGCCGCACGACGAGCGGCGCGGTGCTGCTGCGGGCGGCGCGCATCGTCGGGCTGGGGCTGGCCTTGCACCTGGTCGCGTACCTCGCGCTGGACACGGCGAGCTTTCGGCCGATGGGTGTGCTGCAGCGCATCGGTATCTGCTACGCCGCCGCGGCCCTGCTCGCGCTGCGCACGTCGGCGCGCACGCAGTGGCTCGTGTTCGTCGCGATCCTGGCCGGCTACGGGCTGCTGCTGGCCGGCGCACCGATGACGAAGGAGGCGAACCTCGCGAGCCGCTTCGACACCTGGCTGCTCGGCCGCCACGTCTACGAGTTCGACGCCGCGAGCGGCCGTGGCCACGACCCCGAAGGGCTGCTGAGCACGCTGCCGGCGCTGGCGACCACGCTGCTGGGCGTGCGCTGCGGCGCTTGGCTGCAGCGCGGTGCGCGGCGCACCTTGCTCGCCGCGGGGCTCTCGGCGTTGCTGCTGGGTTGGCTGATCGCGCTCGTGCAGCCGTTCAACAAGCAGCTCTGGACGCCGTCCTATGTGCTGTGGACCGGAGGCCTCGCGATCGCCGCACTGCTGCTCGCGCACGAGCTCGTCGATCGGCGCGGCGGGCCGGCGATCGCGCGCAGCCTGGGCGTCAACGCGATCGCGGCATATGCGCTCGCGTGGCTGCTCGTGTGTCTGCTCGAAGGGGCGCACTGGGGCGCGGCGCTGTATCGGGCCGGCTTCGGCTGGATCGTGCCCGGTATCGGGGCCGAAGCGGCCTCGCTCGCCTACGCCGTCGTGTTCGTCGCCATCGTCTGGGCCGTGATGGTGCAACTCGCGCGCCGCGGGATCCGGATCAAGGTTTGACCTGGCTCACCGGCGCGCCGGACCTGCCGGCGTTCAAGGCGACTCGCTGAGCTCGGCGACCACGTCGTAGGTATCGCCGCGGTAGATCGACTGCGACAACTCGATCGCCCGTCCGTCGCGCAGATACCCGAGCCGCTCGACCAGCAGCCCGGCCGAGCCCGGCTCGGCCTGCAGCAGCTTGGCCTGCTCGGCCGACAGCAGCAGCGCGCGCAGCCGCTGCAACGCGCGCACCGGCCGGTTGCCGTGCTCGTCGAGCGCGCCGTACAGCGACGCGCCGACCGATTCGAGCGACGGCAGGCAGGTCGCGACGACGGTCGCGTACTCGATCGCCATCGGCGCATCGTCGGCAAAGCGCAGCCGGTGGAAGCGGTAGACCTGCGTGCCGGGGCTCAGCGCGAGCTTCAGCGCCTCCTCGGGCGTGACGCTGCCGACGGCCTTCTTCAGCCAGATGCTGTGCGGCCGGCTGCCGCGGGCCCGCATGTCCTCGGAGAACGAGGTCAGCTTCGCGAAGTTCTTTTCGACCCGGCTGCAGACGAAGTTGCCCGAGCCTTGCCGGCTGACCAGCAGCCCGTCGGCGACCAGCCCCTCGATCGCGCGGCGCACCGTGATGCGGGAGACCGCGAAGTCCTCGGCGAGCTGACGCTCCGACGGCAGCGCGTCGTCGGGGCCAAGCACCTGCGTCTCGATCGCCTCCCGCACGACCCGCTGGAGCTGCTGGTACAGGGGCTGGGCGTCGTCGGGGTCCAGCGGTCTTGCGAAACCCGTGGTGTTGATGCTCATGCGGTCGGCCTCGTCTCACTGGTTCTGGTGATTCCCTCGGGACAATACCAATTGAAGATGACAAGAAGACCGGCCTGTGCACGGTCCTTGCTAGAGGAGGTCGCTGGCTTCACAGTGGTGGGCTCGAGCGAATCTCGGGAAAAGAAGCGATTGCTTTTTTCACACATTGGTAGCATAGTGGCCTTAAGTGGTTATGTACTGGTACGCAATCACTTCGGCGGTCGCAGCAGTTCCCAACTACAGATTTTTCTTACCTTCCAACCGACAGAGGCAACCATGAACGTCAAACGGACTCCCATCGCATCGGCGGTCGCGCTCGCCCTGGCGGGCGCTGGCGCGATCCTACCGGTCTACGCGCAGCAGGCGCCGGCCGCACCGGCGCCGGCAGCTTCGGCGCCCGCCCCGGCGGCCGCTCCGGCATCGGCCGCCAAGTCATCGCAGCAGCTGGAGTCGGTCACCGTGACCGGCATTCGCGCCTCGCTGGAGCAATCGCTGAACGTCAAGCGAAATGCGGACACGCGAGTCGAGGTCATCACCGCCGAGGACATCGGCAAGATGCCCGACAAGAACGTCGCCGACTCGCTTCAGCGCGTGCCGGGTGTGACCATCAGCTCGGCCGGCGCGAACGAAGGCGGCTTCGACGAGAACGACCGCGTGTCGATGCGCGGCACGAGCCCGAGCCTGACGCAGACGCTGATCAACGGCCACAACGTCGCGTCGGGCGACTGGTTCATCCTGAACCAGACCGGCACGGTCGGGCGCAGCGTCAGCTACACGCTGCTGCCGTCCGAGCTTGTCAAGCGCGTCACGGTGCACAAGAGCTCGCAGGCCAGCGACCTCGAGGGCGGCGTGGTCGGTACCGTGAACATCGAGACGTTCAAGCCGCTGGACTTCAAGAAGGCGCTGACGTTCGAAGGCTCGGTCGGTGCGGTCTACGCGTCGCAGCCGGACAAGACCGACCCGCAGTTGAGCGGCCTGGTCAACTGGAAGAACGAGGCCGGCACGCTGGGCGTGATGGTGCAGGCGTTCTCGGAGACGCGGCACCTGCGCCGTGATGGGCAGGAGCTGCTGGGGTACGAGCAGATCGCCCCAGGCAGCAAGATTGCGCAGTCGAATCCCGACCTTTCAGGCGTCTGGTATCCGACGATGATCGGCTCGGCGCTGTTCGAGCAGAAGCGCGAGCGTACCGGCGGCCTGATCGATGTGCAGTTCAAGCCGCACAACGACTTGATGTTCGATTTGTCTGGCTTCACGTCGGAGATGAAGGCGGCGAACTACAACCGCAACTACCTGCTGTGGAACACGCACTTCATCGCGAAGGGTGCGGGCCAGGCGCCGGATCCGGGATACGTGGTACGCAACGGCACGCTGGTGTCGGCGAACTTCACGCCCGTGGCCGGTACGCAGTACGGCGTCTACGACCAGATCTCCCGCCCCGATGCGAAGGCTGACTCCAGCTTCCTGAACCTCGATGGCCTATGGCGAGCCTCGGACAAGCTGACGTTCACGAGCAAGCTCGGCACGTCGCAGGGCCATGGCAAGACGCCGACCCAGGACGTCGCCGAGTGGAACACCGGTGTCGGCAGCGGGGGCGGGTATTCGCTGCATGGCGTCGGCGCGGCCGACTGGAATCTCGGCAATGCGAACAACGCGAGCCCCGCCGGCGTGCCGCTGGGCTGGATCTTCGGCGACCAGAACGTCAACGTGAAGGACAAGGAGAACTGGGCGCAGATCGATGGCGAATATCAGCTCGAGGCTGGCGCATTGACGAGCCTGAAGTTCGGTGCGCGGTTCAACGACCACAAGCGCAGTTCCGCGGGTGTGATCGGACAGAGTCCGGCCTGCAAGGACGCCAACGGCAATACCGTCGCGTTCGAGTGGTCGCAGCAATACTGGTGCCCTGCTGGGACGACCTCGCCGGCCGATCCGGCGAACTTCCCGAGCGGCTATCAGAACTACCCCGGCAACTTCGGCAGCGGTTTGGGCGGCAACTTCCCGCGCAACGTCTGGTACTACACGCCCGAGCAACTCGCGGCGTACAACCGGCTGACCAATCGCGCCAGCGATGGCACGCGTGAGGACTGGGCGTCTGAGTTTGCACTGAAGGAGCGCAACGTCGCAGCCTATGTGCAGGGCAACCTCGAAGGCCAGGGCTGGCGCGGTAACGTCGGTTTGCGTGTGGTGCAGACCAAGGAAAAGGTGACCAACAACGTGTCGGCCGATCCGACCCAGCCCGGTGCAATCACGACCTCGGCGTTCGGGCCGTTCATCCCGGTCACGGTCCAGCACACCTACACCGACGTGCTGCCCAGCGCGAACCTGACGCTGGACTTGCGCAAGGATCTGCTGGCGCGTTTCGCCGTGTCGCGCACGATGACGCGGCCCGACTACTCGGCGCTGGCCGGTTCGGTCTCGCTGAGCCCGGACACGCTATCGGGCACCGGCGGCAACCCCGACCTGAAGCCGATCCGCTCGACCAACATCGACGCGACGCTCGAGTGGTACTTCGCGCCGAAGGCACTGGTTTCCGCCGGCGTGTTCTACATGGACCTGTCCAGCTATGTCGGCTATGGCCAGGTGACCAAGACCTTCCTGACCTTCAATCAGCAGTTCCCGAACGGCATCCCGCAGGACTACGTGCTGACGGTTCCGGTCAACACCAGCGGCAAGGTCAAGGGCTTCGAGCTGGCGTACCAGCAGCCGCTTGGCGCGAACTTCGGCTTCGACGCGAACTACACGTATGCCGATGCGAAGGAGTCGAACGATTCGCCGCTTGTGGGCGCTTCGCGCAACACCTACAACCTGGGCGTGTACTTCGAGAACGACCGCTTCAATGCGCGGGTAGCCTACAACTACCGCTCCTCGTTCTTCAGCGGCCTGGACCGCAGCACCGCGTTCTACCAGGCGGCAGTGGATAACGTCGCGGCATCGTTGGGCTACAAGATCAGCGACAACGTCACGATCACGTTCGACGCGCACAACTTGAACAACGCGAAGCTGAAGTACTACGCGCTGAACGAGGACCAGCCGCGCTCGATCTACCAGAGCGGCCGGCAGTACTACCTGAACGCGCGCTTCAAGTTCTGACGCGGCGGTCTTGATTCCTGAGGGTTGGGGCGAAGCGCAGACGGCTTCGCCCCTTTTTGCGAGCTGACACGAATGGAGCGAACAAGGAGAGCCGGGCGGGCGCTGGGCAGCGCGGCCATGGTTGCGTGGCTGGCAGCGTGTGCCACGGTGCAGGGTCCGCCCGCGTTTGTCCACGGTCCCTACAAGGACGTGACGATCGCGTTCGAGCCGCAGAGCGGCCTGCTCTCGACCGAGGTGGCCGGACGGCGCCAGCCGGTCATCGAGGTGCTGCGCCCCGGCGCGACGCTCACCTGGGGCTTCGCCAACGGCGAATGCGGCGCTGAGACGCTGAGCGGGCTCGACGCGGCGGCGGTCGCGGCGGCGAACGTCGCGGCGTTCGACCGCGCCGGAATTCACTACATCGTTTCGACCGGCGGCGAGGCGGGCGTGTTCACCTGCGGCTCGGACGCTGGCATGGAGGCGTTCATTGCGCGCTATGCGTCGCCGCGACTGGTCGGTTTCGATTTCGACATCGAGGGCAAGCAGACGCCTGAGATGGTCGATGCGCTGGTCCGGCGGG
>DATCSE010000165.1:0-2595 GCA_036568605.1 Burkholderiaceae bacterium
CCGCCGGCGCGGCGCGCAAGCAACGCTTGCCACGTCGAAGCCTGAGTGGCATTCAACGGCGTGTCGTCGTGAGCCAGCAGCCAGCTCCGCGAGCGGCCGAGCACGCGGGCGAGCAGCAGTTGCGCATCGAGCCGCTCGACACTCGCGGCGCGTGCGTCGCGCAGCGCGTCGGCGACGCTGCTCATCCGGCGCTGCCGTTCTGGCCGCCGCTCTCGAGCGCGGCAAGCTGCTCGGCCGCGCGCGCGGCCTGCAGCGCCGCGGTCACCTCGTCCAGATCGCCGTCGAGGATGAACTGCAGCTTGTACAGCGTCAGGTTGATCCGGTGGTCGGTGACGCGACCCTGCGGGAAGTTGTAGGTGCGGATCCGGTCGCTGCGGTCGCCGCTGCCGATCAGGCCCTTGCGCGTCGCCGCTTCCTTCGCGGCGCGCTCGCTGCGTTCCTTGTCGCGCAGCCGCGCGACCAGCACCGCCATCGCCTTGGCCTTGTTGCGGTGCTGCGAGCGGTCGTCCTGGCATTCGGCGACGATGCCCGTGGGCAGGTGAGTGATACGGATCGCGCTGTCGGTCTTGTTGACGTGCTGGCCGCCGGCGCCGCTGGCGCGGAACGTGTCGATGCGCAGCTCGGCCGGGTTCAGCTGCACCTCCTCGGCCTCGTCGGGCTCGGGCAGCACGGCGACCGTGCAGGCACTGGTGTGGATGCGGCCCTGCGTCTCGGTGACCGGCACGCGCTGCACGCGATGGCCGCCCGACTCGAACTTGAGCCGCGCGTAGACATCGTCGCCCTCGACCCGGAACACCACTTCCTTGTAACCGCCCAGGTCGCTGACGCTCTCGGACATCAGCTCGCTGCGCCAGCCGCGGCGTTCGCAATGGCGCAGGTACATGCGCGCGAGATCGGCCGCGAACAGCGCCGATTCGTCGCCGCCGGTGCCGGCGCGGATCTCGATGAACGCATTGCGCGCATCGTCGGGGTCGCGGGGCAGCAGCGCGGTCTGCAACTCCAGGTGCAGGCGTTCGACATCGGCCTGCGCGGCAGCCGCTTCCTCCTGGGCGAGCTCACGCATCTCGGCGTCATCGATCGACTGCTGCGCCATCTCCTGCGCCGAGGCGAGATCGCGCTCGCGTTGCTCGAAGCGCCGGAACCGCTCGACCAGCGATGACACTTCGGCATGCTCGCGCGTCAGCTCGCGAAAGCGCTTCATGTCGCTCGCGACGCCGGCATCGCCCAGCGTCGCGTCGAGCTCGACGAGGCGCAGCGCGAGGCGCTCGAATTGCTGACGCAGCGAGGGTTTCAACGGCGCTCGTCGTTCGGCGGCAGCCGCGCGTCCTGGCGCAGGAACAGGCGCGAGATGGTCTGCGCGAGCGCGGCGCGATGCTCGGCGTCGGCTGCATGCAGCTCGGCCAGCGTGCCGTGCAGCATCTTCTGCGTCAGCGCCTTGCTCAGCGCTTCCAGCACCGAGTCGATGTCCTCGCCCTTCGCGAGCATCTTGCGCGCTCGGCTAATTTCAGTCGCGCGCCATGCGTCGGCCTGGACGTGCAGTGCCTGGATCAGCGGCACGGTGCCGCGTTGCGCCAGCCAGTGCTCGAAGCTCTGCACGCCGGTTTCGATGATCGCCTCGGCCTGCTGGACCGCGGCCTGGCGCTTTTCGCCGGCCGTCTGCACGAGGCTGGACAGATCGTCGACGGTGTAGAGGTAGACGTCGTGCAGGCGCGCGACCTCGGGTTCGATGTCGCGCGGGACCGCGAGGTCCACCATGAACATCGGCCGGTGCCTGCGCTGCTTCAGCGCGCGCTCGACCGCGCCCAGCCCGATGATGGGCAACGAGCTCGCGGTGCACGAGATCACCGCGTCGAACTCGGCCAGCCGGCCCGGCAGGTCGACCAGCCGCAGCGCCTCCGCGCCGAAACGGCCGGCGAGCTTCTCGCCGCGCTCCAGCGTGCGGTTCGCGACCGCCATCGCCTTCGGATGGCGGGCCGCGAAGTGCGTTGCGACCAGTTCGATCATCTCGCCGGCGCCGACGAACAGCACCTTGGTTTCGCGCAAATCCTCGAACAGCTGCGACGCAAGCCGCACCGCAGCCGCTGCCATGCTGATCGAATGCGCGCCGATCTCGGTCGCCGTACGCACTTCCTTCGCGACCGCGAACGAGCGCTGGAACATCTGGTGCAGCGTGCCGCCCAGCGTGCCGGCGGTCTCGGCCTCGCGCACCGCCTGCTTCAGCTGGCCGAGGATCTGCGGCTCGCCGAGCACCATCGAATCGAGCCCGCTCGCGACGCGGAACGCATGCCGTGCGGCGGCGCCGCCTTCGAGCACATAGGCATGCTCGCGCAAGATCTGGCTGGAGACGCCGCCGACACCGGCGAGCCAGTCGACGGCCGGCGTCACCAGCGCCGGCGCAGCGCCCACGTACAGCTCGGTGCGATTGCAGGTCGAGACGATCGCCACCTCGCTGGTGCGCTGCAGCCGGTCCCGGAACTGCCGCAAGGTCGGCACGAGCTGCTCGGGCGCGAACGCAAACCGGCCGCGCAGGTCCAGCGGCGCGGTCGTGTGGTTCAGGCCCAGGGCGAAGACGCTCATCGGTGCTCGGGGTGCGTG
>DATCSE010000166.1:0-13083 GCA_036568605.1 Burkholderiaceae bacterium
GAGCACAACTCGTGCTCAATCGAGTCAACCCGAGGATCAACCCGCACCACGCGACGCAGAAGGAAGCCGATGTCGACCGACTGGACCTCTCCCGCCGAATTCCGGCGCGCCGTGCGCGAAGGCCGCTTCACGCGCTCGACCGCCGGCGTCTGCCCCGGCTACACACAGGGCAACCTCGCGATCCTGCCGCGCGACTACGCCGACGAGTTCCTGCGCTTCGCACGGCTGAACCCGAAGCCGTGTCCGGTGATCGGCATGACCGAGCCGGGCAGCAGCCGCGTGCCCGAGCTGGGCGACGTGGACCTCGTCGCCGACGTTCCGGGCTACTGCATCTTCCGGGACGGCGAGCTGGTCGAGCGCGTGCCGGACCTGCGCAGCCTGTGGCGCGACGACCTGGTCGGCTTCGTGATCGGCTGCTCGCTGTCGTTCGAGGAGGCGCTGCTCGACGCGGGCGTGCCCATCCGCCACATCGAGCAGGACACGACGGTGCCGATGTACGTGACCGACATCCCGAACGCGCGCGCCGGCCGCTTCGGCGGCAACCTGGTCGTCAGCATGCGGCCGATGAAGGCGGCGCACGCGATCCGGGCGGTGCAGGTCACGTCGCGCTTCCCGGCTGTCCATGGCGCACCGGTGCACCTGGGCGATCCGGGCGAGATCGGCATTCGCGATCTCGATCAACCCGACTTCGGCGAACGCGCTGAGGTGCGCCCCGGCGAGATCCCCGTCTTCTGGGCCTGCGGCGTGACGCCGCAGCAGGCGATCCGCGCCGCACGCCCGCCCTTTGCGATCACCCACCAGCCCGGCCACATGCTCGTGACCGACATCCGCAACAGCCATCTGGCTGCGCTCTGACCCTGAACGAGGACACGACGATGATCAACCGCAGAGACACCCTGATCGGCCTGGCCGGGCTGGCCGGCGCGCTGGCGAGCGCACGAGCGCAAGGCAACGAGGTCGTGATCGGCGCGATCTACCCGATGACCGGCCCCACCGCGCAGGTCGGCACCGACGCGAAGCACGCGTTCGACACCGCGCTGGAGGTCATCAACACCGCGACCAACCTCGACTTGCCGACCGCGAAGAACGCCGGCCTCGCGGGGCTGGGCGGCGCGAAGGTGCGCATCGTCTATGCCGACCACCAGGCCGACCCGCAGAAGGGCCGCGCCGAGGCCGAGCGGCTGATCACGCAGGAGAAGGTCGCGGCGATCGTCGGCTGCTTCCACTCGTCGGTGTCGACGACGGTCAGCGCGACCTGCGAGCGTTATGGCGTGCCGTTCGTCTGCGCCGACTCGTCGTCGCCCAGCCTGCACCGGCGCAATTTGAAGTTCTTCTTCCGCACCGCGGCGCACGACGAGATGTTCTCGGAGGCGATGTTCAACTTCCTTGATGCGCTGAAGGCCAAGGGCCAGAAGATCGCCAGCGTCGGCCTGTTCTACGAGGACACGATCTTCGGCACCGACTCGTCCAACGTGCAGCGCAAGCTTGCGCAGGAGCGCGGCTACAAGGTCGCGTGCGACATCAAGTACCGCAACAGCTCGCCGTCGCTGACCGCGGAGGTGCAGCAGATCAAGAGCGCGAACCCCGACGTGCTGATGCCCTCGAGCTACACGACCGATGCGATCCTGCTGGTCAAGACGATGGCGGAGCTCGGCTACAAGCCCAAGAGCATCATCGCGCAGGCCGCCGGCTTCGTCGAGAAGCCGACGCTGGAAGCGGTGGGCGACAGGCTCAGCGGGATGATCACGCGCGCCAGCTTCTCGGTGGACCTGGGCGAGAAGCGCGCGTCGGCGCATGCGGTCAACGAAAAGTTCAAGGCCCGCGCCGGACGCGACCTGAACGACCAGACCTCGCGCCAATTCACCGCGCTCATCGTGCTGGCCGATGCGATCGACCGCGCCCGCTCGACCGACGGCCAGAAGGTGCGCGATGCGCTGGCCGCGACCGACATCCCCGGCGACAAGACCATCATGCCGTGGGCACGCGTGAAGTTCGGCGCCGACGGCCAGAACACTTTCGCGAACCCGGTGCTGATCCAGTACGTCGGCAACCGCTTCGTCACCGTCTACCCGTTCGAGGTAGCGGCCGGCGCGGCGCAGTGGCCGATGAACGCGTGAGGTCCACACACCCATGAATGCCGCTGCCTGGCTCCAGGTGCTGGCGAGCGGGCTGCTGATGGGGCTGGTGTACGGCCTCGTCGCGGTCGGCTTGTCGCTCATCTTCGGACTGATGGACGTCGTCAACTTCGCGCACGGCGAGTTCCTGATGCTCGCGATGTACGTGGCCTTCGGGTTCTTCGCGTTCGCGCACCTGGACCCGGTGATCGCGCTGCCGCTGGTCGCCGCGGCGATGTTCGGCGTGGGCGCGCTCGCGTATGCCGGTGTCGTGCGGCATGCGCTGCGCTTCAAGGCCAACACCGGCATGGTCCAGATCTTCGCGACCTTCGGGCTGGCGACGCTGATCCAGGGCGCGGCGCAGTACCTGTTCTCGCCCGACTACCGCAGCATCAAGGGCAGCTGGCTCGAAGGCCGTACGCTGAACCTCGGCGGCGTGTTCCTGCCGTCGGCGCAGGTCTATGCGGCGGTGGTCGCGCTGATCGCATTCGGCGCGCTGTACCTGCTGATGACACGCACCGACTTCGGCCGCGCGCTCGAAGCGACGCGCGAGGACAAGGGCGCGGTCGCGCTGGTCGGCATCGACAGCAACCGCGTGTTCACGCTGGGCTGGGGCCTGGGTGCGGCGCTGGTCGGCGTGGCCGGCGCGGTGCTCGCGACCTTCTACTACATCCACCCGCAGGTGGGCGCGAGCTTCGCGCTGATCGCCTACGTGACGGTCGCGCTCGGCGGCTTCGGCAGCGTGTTCGGCGCGCTCGCGGCCGGTGTCATCGTCGGCGTCGTCGAAGCCGGCACCGCGGCGCTGCTGCCCCCGGCGCTGAAGGCGCTGGGCGTCTACCTGCTGTACCTGGCGGTGCTGTTCCTGCGCCCGCAAGGCCTGTTCGGGAAACTGTGATGGAACAGACCGGCATGATGCCCACTCCTTCCGCCGCCTCGCCCGTCGCATCCAGCGGCGACGCGACGGTCGCCGCCCCGCGCAGCGCGTTCGCCAAAGCGCGCCAGCGCCAGCTGGTGCAGGGCGCGGTCGTGCTGGTGCTGACCGCGCTGCTGCCGCTGGTCGTCACCAACGCGTACCTGCGCAACGTGCTGGTGCTGACGCTGCTGTACGCGACGCTCGCGCAGAGCTGGAACATCCTCGGCGGCTACTGCGGCCAGGTGTCGCTGGGGCATGCGCTGTACTTCGGCGTCGGCGCGTATGCGGCGAGCAAGCTGTTCGTCGCCCATGGCGTCGTCGTCTGGTTCGGCATGCTGGCCGGCGGCGCGCTGGCGGCGCTGCTCGCGCTGCTCGTCGGCTATGCGTGCTTCCGGCTCAAGGGCCACTACTTCTCGATCGCGACCATCCTGTTCGCCGAGATCGGCCTGACGCTGATGCACAACTGGGAGTACGTCGGCGCTGCGACCGGCATCCAGTGGCCGTTCGGCCCGGACAGCTGGTGGACGCTGCAGTTCGCCCGCGACAAGACGCCGTACATCTACGTCGCGCTGGGCCTCGCGAGCATCGTCTGGCTCGTGACCTGGTGGATCGAGGACTCGCGCTGGGGCTACTGGTGGCGCGCCGTGAAGGACAACCCCGACGCCGCGCAGAGCCTGGGCGTCACGGTGTTCCGCTCGAAGATGGCGGCGGCCGCGCTGTCGGCCTTCTTCACCGCGGCGGCCGGCGGCTTCTACGCGGCCTTCGTCTCGTACGTGGACCCGGACAGCGTGATGCACTTCCGCTTCTCGCTGCTGATGGCGCTGCCGGTGGTGCTGGGCGGCATCGGCACGCTGTGGGGACCGGTGCTGGGTGCGGCGCTGCTGATCCCGCTGACCGAGTTCTCGCGCAGCTACCTGGGCGGCGGCGGCAACGGCGTCGACCTGATGATCTACGGTGCGCTGGTGATGGGCGTGGCGCTGATCAAGCCAGAAGGTCTGGTGCGGCTGTTCGCGAAGAAGCGTGGAGGTGCTCGATGAGCGCGCTGGTCGAAGTGCGGAACCTGACGCGCCGCTTCGGCGGCCTGGTCGCGAACAGCGACATCAGCATCGATATTCGGAAAGGCGAGATCCTCGGCCTGATCGGCCCGAACGGCGCCGGCAAGTCGACGCTGTTCAACCAGATCGCGGGCGCGTACCCGCCCTCCTCGGGCACGATCGCATTCGAGGGGCGCGACGTCACCGCGCTGCCGGCCACCGCGCGCTGCGCACTGGGCATGGCGCGGACCTACCAGGTGCCGAAGTCGTTCGATTCGATGAGCGTGATCGAGAACGTGATGGTCGGCTCGTTCGTGCGCCATGCCGCGAGCGCCGCGGCGCGCCACGCGGCCGGCGAGGTGCTGGCCTTCTGCGGCCTGGAGCGCCGCGCCGACACGATGGCCGGCGAGTTGACGCCGCCCGAGAAGCGCCGGCTCGAAGTTGCCAGAGCACTCGCGACGCAACCCAAGCTGCTGCTGCTCGACGAGGTGCTGACCGGCCTGACGCCCAGCGAGGCGCGCCAGGGCGTCGAGCTGATCCGGCGCGTGCGCGATGCCGGCGTCACGGTCGTGATGGTCGAACACGTGATGGAGATCGTGATGCCGCTGGTCGACCGCGCGATCGTGCTGAACCTGGGCAGCGTGCTGGCCGAGGGCACGCCGCAGGAAGTGGTGCGCAACCCGGCGGTGATCGCCGCCTATCTCGGGGAGCGCCGCCGTGCTGCTTGAAGTCTCCGCGCTGACCACCGCATACGCCGGACTGGTCGCGATCTCGGACATCGCGATCGGCGTGAAGCCCGGCGAGATCGTCGTCGTCGCCGGCGCGAACGGGGCCGGCAAGTCGACGCTGCTGCAATCGATCGCCGGGCTGGTCAAGCCCAAGAGCGGCAGCGTGCGCTTCGACGGCGAGGCGATCGAAGGCATCGCACCGCACCGCATCGCCGAGCGCGGTCTTGCCTTCGTGCCGGAAAGCCGGCGCCTGTTCCCGCGCCTCTCGGTGGCCGACAACCTGCGGCTGGGCAGCTACCTGCACCGCAAGAAGACCGATCGCGAAGCGCCGCTCGAACAAGTGTTCGCGCTGTTCCCGCGGTTGAAGGAACGGCTGGCGCAGCGCGCCGAGACGCTGTCCGGCGGCGAGCAGCAGATGCTCGCGATCGGCCGCGCGCTGATGACGCGGCCCAAGCTCTTGATGCTCGACGAACCGTCGCAAGGCATCATGCCCAAGCTCGTCGACGAGATCTTCGAAGCGGTGCTCGCGATCCGCAAGGCCGGCGTCACGGTGCTGCTGGTCGAGCAGCGGCTGGCGGAGAGCCTGGAGATTGCCGAGCGGGCGTATGTGCTGCAGACCGGGCGGCTGGTGCTGACCGGCAGCGCGGCGGAGGTGCGTGACAACCCCGAGGTGCAGCGCGCGTATCTGGGCATGTAGGCTGGGCCCATGGTGCCACCGAGCACCCGGACAACAAGCAGGGACTGGCCGCCAGCCGTCCATACCCGCACCGCCAGCGCAGCCTCGCACGGCCTGCGATGCTTGCCGCCATGCCGGAAACCTCGCTGCCGCGTCGCCGATTTCTAGCGGGCCTGGCCGTCAGTGCGGGCGTATCGGCGCTGGCTGCGCAGCCAACGAGCACGACGATGCCGACGCGCGTCGTTCCGTCGACCCGGCAGGCCATCCCCGCCGTCGGGCTGGGAAGCTGGATCACGTTCAACGTCGGGCGCGACGAGGCGCTGCGCTTGGAGTGCACGCGTGTTGTCCAAGCTTTTCTCGACGGCGGCGGCCGCGTGATCGATTCGTCGCCGATGTACGGCTCCTCGCAGGACGTCATCGGGCACGCGCTGCGCACGCTGAACGCCGCCGGGCAGGTCTTTGCCGCCGACAAGGTCTGGACCGGCGACGGCACGCAGGGCGCCGCCCAGGCCGAGGCCTCGCGGCGGCTCTGGGGCGTGCCGCGGTTTGCGCTGCTGCAGGTGCACAACCTGCTGAGCTGGCAGGCGCACTTGCCCATGCTGCTGCGCCTCAAAGCCGAAGGCCGGATCGCGCATGTCGGCATCACCACGTCGGAAGGCCGGCGGCATGCCGAATTCGAGCAGCTGATGCGCACGCAGCCGCTGGACTTCGTGCAGTTCACCTACAACCCGCTGGACCGCGAGGCCGAGCAGCGCCTGCTGCCGCTGGCCGCGGAGCGCGGCATCGCGGTGCTGGTCAACCGCCCGTTCCGCCAGGGCGAGTTGACGCAGCGGCTCGCTCGCCAAGCGCTGCCGCCGTGGGCCGCCGAGATCGGCGCGACGAGCTGGGCGCAGGTGGTGCTGAAGTTCATCCTTGCGCAGCCTGCCGTCACCTGCGTGATCCCGGCGACGACGCAGGTCGCTCACGTGCGCGAGAACCTCGCGGCCGCGCGCGGGCCGCTGCCGGACGCCGCGCTGTGCCGGCGCATCGCCGGGCATCTGCAGACGCTGTGAGAGCGATGCCCGAGTGGTGGACCTACGGCCTCGGCGATGCGCAGATCTTCTCGGCGCGGGCCTACGACCGCCTGGTCGAGCGCTGCATGCGCGAGGCCTGGCCGGCACAGATCGTCGCGGCGGCGCTGGGCGTGCTGGTGCTGTTGCTGCTGTGGCGGCGGCCTGTCCTCGGCGCGCGAGCGTTGGCCGCCGCCGCGGCCCTGAGTTGCGGGTCCGTCGCGGCATGGTGGCTGCCGCACTGCTATGCCGAACTCCACTGGGCCGCGGGGTGGATGAGCGCTGCCTTCGCGCTGCAGGCGTTGCTGCTCGCCGCGGCCGCCTGCGTGCCGGGCGCGTTGTTGCGTGCCGCCTCGCCTCGCGCACGCGGCTGCGCGATCGCGCTGTTCGCATCGGCGCTGATCCTGCTGCCCTGGCTGTCGATACCGGCCGGCGGCAGCGGCTGGCGCGCCGAGACGATCGGCCTGATGCCCGCGCCGGGCATCGCGGCAGCGCTGGCGGTCGTACCGCTGAGCGCGCCGCGCTGGCGGCTGCTGTTGCTGCCGATGCCGCTCGCCGGCACCGCGCTCGAGGCGGTGACGCTGGCCTCGATCGGTCGTGCTCAATGGATGGTGCTGCCATTGCACGTTCTCGTGCTGGCCGCGATGCTGCTGGCCTTGCGACGCAACCGCGAACGGCGGCTGCCGGCGTGACGCGAGGTTCGCGTCGCGTCACATCGCCGCAGCCTGGGGCTGACGAGCAGCCCGCATGCGGTCGAGCCGATCGCGCCACGCGAGGCACGGCCGCTCGACCAGGTAGTGCAGCCCGGCCCCGAGAAGCAGCACCGCCGCCGCATAGGCCCCGAACAGCAGCCAGCCATGTTGTTCGATGGCCGGCGCGAGCGTGACGTACACGACGTGCATCGCGATCTTGTGGCTCAGGTACAGGCTGTAGGAGATCGCCGCGATCCAGGCCGCACCGGGCAGTTCCCAACGGCCGAGCAGGCTGCGGCGATCGCCGGCCGCCATCACGAGCAGCCCGAATCCGAACGACAGCAGCGGCCAGCCCAGCATGTTCGCCGCCAGGCCCGTGCGCTCGCGGAACAGCCAGAACGCGAGGCACAGCACGGCCAATCCGCCGAGCAGCAGCAAGTTGGAGCGAGACTGCAGCCGCTCCCACAGCGCTGGGCGATAGACCCGCAGGGTCGCCAGCACCACGCCGGCCAGCAGACCGTCCAGGCGCATCCAGGTCGGGTAGTAGATGTCCTCGATGTACCAGTTGCGCGGCGGGGCTACCGCTGCGTCGTGCAGCCAGACGCCGGTGCGCAGCGCGATCCCCAGCACGACCACGCCGGCGCAGATGCCGACGAACCTGGCCGCGGACGGCCGGCGCACCAGCCCCCACGCGAGCAGCGGGAACACGAGATAGAAGTGCTCCTCCACGCACAACGACCAGGCATGCGAGAACGCCTGATCCCGGCCGTAGTCGATCAGCAGGTTCACGGTGAAGGTTGCGAACTGCCACCACGGCGAAAGCCCCGGCGCCTCGCGCAACGCGGGGCAGCCCACGTACAGCGCCAGCACCGCCGCGAACGCGGGCAGGATGCGCCAGGCGCGCCGCCGGTAGAACGCAGCGAACGACAGGCCCTCGCCGCGCTGCAGCGGCCGCAGCACCTGCGTGCCGATCAGGAACCCGCTGAGCACGAAGAAGATGTCGACGCCGGCCCAGCCGAAGCGCGACAGCCACTCGTAGCCCGCGCCCAGTCCGCCGACCAGGAACGAGTGGAACAGCATCACCCAGACGACGGCGATGGCGCGCAGCAGGTCCAGTCCGGGGAGGCGATGCATGCCGGCGTTTCCAGTCGCCGTCATGCCGGCAGGTAGGGCTGCACGCGTTGCAGCGCATTGGCCACGTACGCCTCCTTCTCGCCGACCGGCGCGACGTAGTGCAGCGCCGACGCGGCAGCCTCGACTCCTTCGGTGCGCGCGATGGTCCAGGCCGCAAGGTACGCAGACGCCAGGCATCCGCCGGCCGTGGCCACGTTGCCGCGCGCGTAGAACGGCTGGTTCAGCACCTCGACGCCGGCCTCCTGCACCCACGGCTTGGTGGTCAGGTCGGTGCATGCGGGTATGCCGTCCAGCAGGCCGAGCCTGGCCAGCACCAGGGTGCCCGAGCACTGCGCGGCGATCAGCTGGCGTGCGGGGTCCAGCGCGAGCCGCTCCATCAGCGCCGGATCGCGGACGATCTCGCGGGTCTTGATCCCGCTGCCGACGATGACGGCATCGGCGGTGCGCGCATCCTCGAGCACGGACTGCGCATGCACCGTGACGCCGTTCATCGACGTGACCTCGGCCGCAGGGCAGCACAGCGTCACGCGCCAGTCGGGCTTGCGGATCCGGTTCAGGATGCCCAGCGCCACGAGCGAGTCCAGCTCGTTGAAGCCGTCGAAGGTCAGGATCGCGATGTGCATGGGTATCTCGGTGCAGTCTGTCAGGAGTCCGGCGATCGTAGGCGAAGCGACCAATACAATCAAAAAATTGTCATGAGTACATCGTGCGATGGCCGAGAACCGCTACCAGCCGCTGGTCGATGAGCTCGCGGCGCAGATCCGCGACGGCCGGCTGCAGCCCGGGACGCGCCTGCCCACCCACCGGCAACTGGCGCGGCGCCACGGCGTGGCGCTGGTCACCGCGTCGCGCGCCTATGCCGAGCTCGGAGCGCGCGGGCTGGTCAGCGGCGAGGTCGGGCGCGGAACCTTCGTCCGCGAGACCGTGCTGCCGCGCCATCTGGGCGTCGACCAGCAGGCCGTCGCGGCCGGGCTGGTGGACCTGAACTTCAACTACCCGTCGGTGCCCGGCCAGGCCGACCTGCTGCGCAGCGCGTTGCGGCAGCTCGCGGCGGGCGGCGAGCTCGAAGCGCTGCTGCGTTATGCGCCGCACGGCGGCCGGATGCACGAGCGCGCCTGCGTCTCGCGGCATCTCGCGTCGCGCGGGGTGACTGCCGAGGCGGCGCGGGTGATGATCGTCGACGGGGCGCAGCACGGCCTCGCGGTGACCGTCTCGGCGCTGCTGCAGCCGGGCGACGTGGTCGCCGTCGACGCCCTGACCTACCCCGGCTTCAAGATCCTGGCCGACATGCACCGGCTGGAGCTGGCAGCGCTCCCGCACGCCGGCCAAGGGCCGGACCCGGACGCTCTGGAGCGCCTGTGCAAGCGGCGCCGCGTTCGTGCGCTGTACACGATGCCGACCTTGCACAACCCGCTGGGCTGGGTGATGAGCGCGAGCCAGCGGCGCCGCCTGGCGGCCGTCGTCCGGCGCCATGGCCTGCTGGCGATCGAGGATGGGGCCTATGCCTTTCTCGCCAAGGATGCCCCGGCGCCGCTGGCCGCGCTGGCGCCGGAGGCGACCGTGCATGTCTCATGCCTTTCCAAGAGCGTGGCGACCGGCCTGCGCTTCGGCTTCGTCGCCGCGCCGCAGCCGTGGGTGCCGAAGCTCGAGCGCGCGATACGCGCGACCACCTGGAGCACGCCGGGCCTGACGACGGCCATCGCGTGCCAATGGCTGGACGACGGCACCGTCGCGCGGCTCGAAGCCGAGAAGCGCGAGGACGCACGGATGCGCCAGGCCATCGCCGCCGAAGCGCTGGCCGGCCTGCCCTGCGTGCGCCATCCCGCCGCGTACTTCGCCTGGCTGCCGTTGCCCGAAGAGACGCGGGCCGACCGCGTCGTCGCCGCCCTGATGCGTGACGGCATCTCGGTGTCCACGGCCGAGCCGTTCGCGACGACCCGGCACGTCCCGCATGCGATCCGCCTGGCACTCGGCTCGGTGCCGCCGGACAGCCTGCGGGCCGCGTTGCAGACCGTGCGGCGCGTGGTCCGCGATCTGTCCTGCTGATGGGCTAACGACGGGCCGACGACTTGTTCAGCTCCACCGCGGCGCGGATCAGCGCCTTCAGCGCCCGGTCGTTCAGCTTCTCGCCTTCGCGGATGTCGATCGCGCGCCGGACCTTGCCATCGAGGCTGGAGTTGAAGAGCCCCGCAGGATCGGGCAATGAGGCGCCCTTGGCGAAGGTCATCTTCACGACGCTCTTGTAGGTCTCGCCGGTGCAGATCAGGCCGTGGTGCGACCAGCAGGGCGTCGCGCCCCACTTCATCTCTTCGATCGCGTCGGGGTCGGCCTCCTGGATCAGCGCACGGATACGCGCGATCGTCTCGCCGCGCCAGTCGCCCAGCCCCTTCGACGGGTCCTTGTTCATGCTGCGCGCGCCTGGATCATCTTCCACCCGTTGCCCGACGGATCGCGGAAGCCGGCATCCACGGTGCCGAAGCGGTCGACCGGCTCCTGCGTGAACTCCACGCCCCGGGTCAGCATCCGGTCGTAGGCCGCGCGGCAGTCGTTCACGACCAGCACGAGCGGCGGCATCGCGCCCTTGGCGACGATCGCGCGCACCGCCTGGGCCGTCGCCTCGTCGAGCACCGGCGGCCCCGGCACGAACAGGCCGAGCTGGAACGACGGCTGCTCCGGGTGCTGCACGGTCAGCCAGCGATAGTTGCCGTTGCGCACGTCCGTGTGGACGCGGAAGCCGAGCTTGTCGACGTAGAACGCGAGCGCTTCATCCTGATCTCGCACGTACAGGCCGACCACTTCGATACCTTGGCTCATCGGATCTCCTTTCGGTGGGGGCCTCGGTTATATCGCCCGCCTCCCGGCGTCGCTTCTCCGAAACTGCGGTTCGGAGGTCGGGCCGGTGCGCGGCGCTGACGACGCAGGCGGGCACGCGGCCGAGCTCGTGGGCGGTGGCGCGCGCGCGGGCGCGGACCGCGCTGGGGCCCTCGCCGGTGATGTCGCGGAAGGTGCGCCCGAACGTGCCCAGACTCTCCCAGCCGGTCTGAAAGGCGATCGCGGTGATCGGCAGCTCGGTGTCGCGCAGCAAGGCCGCCGCGCGCTCGATGCGCCGCGTCAGCAGATAGCGGTGCGGCGGCACGCCGAAGGCCTGCTTGAACGATCGCGCGAAGTGCGCCTCGGAGACGCTGCTCACGCGCGCCAGCCGCTGCACGGGCCAGGCCTCGTGCGAGGCGGCGTCCATCCGGTCCTTCGCGCGCAGCAGGCGGCGCAACAGCTCGGGGTCCTGGCTGGCAGGACCATCGTCACGCATGGAGGCTCCGGATCGTGGCTTGCATCGCAGCGATTCTGGGCCAGCCCGCGCGTGGCGCGGCGCCCTCGCCTTGCGGGCTTAGGGCTCCGTCCGGATGCTCAGTGCTGCGGGGTCTCCGCCGAGGCGCTCTTGCGCCGCCGCTTCGCGGCGGGCCGGCGGGCACCCGGCTTCTTCGGCTCGGCCCCGTTGCCGGCCGTCTTGCCGCGCCGCGCGGCCCGAGCGAAGTCGGCCGCGTCCACTTCGGCCAACGCTTCTTCGCGCGCTTCGGCCCAGAGGTCGGCGACGTGCTCGCGCGCCTGCGCGCCCCACAGCGCGACGCGCTCGATGCCGCGCGCGGTCTCGCGCATGGCACGGCGCGCGGTGTCGGTCAGCGCTTTCGGGTCGCGGCCCGCGGCGATGCCGACGGCGACGCCGAGCAGCGCGGTGGCGCCGATGGCAACCACGCCCAGCACGATCAGGCCGGGCGATGCGAGATCCTCGATCTTCATGGCGTATCACTCCTGTCAAGGAACACGGGAGGCGCTCGCGAGGTCCTTGACGCCCTCGGGCGGCTGCGAGCTGTTCGGCGCCAGCGCGGCCAGGCGCATGCTGTCCACCAGCAGCAGCAGCGTGAAGCCGTGGTGCACCAGCGCCGTGGCGATCGGCGGCAGCCAACGCAGCGCCGAGCCGGTGATCAAGGCAGCATCGAGCGCCGCGGCCGCTTGCTGCTGCCGCATCAGATGCCGGTGCACCTTGCGCGCCAGCGCGCGAGCAGTCAGCAGGACCTGCAGCGGATCGCCGAGCAGCACGCCGTGCGAGCCGGTATCCGCATCGAGCGGCGTCAGGCCGACGCTGCCGGCCGGCAGCAGGTCGCGCAGCACGGTGTGCACCATCACCAGCGGACGGCCGTTGCGCGCTGCGTTCGCGAGCCATTCGCGCCGCTCGCGGGCGTCGCTGCCCAGCTGCACTCGCCAGCGGGGCCCGGCCTCCGGCACGGGCTGCGGCTCCAGATGGTTGGCGTCTTCGGCGACCACCGCGATGCGCTTGAACCCGAGCCCGTGCAAGCCGGCGAGGCGGGCGTGCGCCGCATCGCGCCACGGACTGGCCAGTTGGACCCAGGCCAGCACCTGCCCGTCCGACACCAGTGCCAGCCGGCGGCGCAGCGCCTCGCCGTTGGACCGCGCGAACGCCGGCGCGGTCTCGTCCAGACCCCAGATGGCGCGCAGCCGGGCGCGGCTGGCGAGCTGCACGTCGCGGCCGTCGGCGCGCAGCAGCGCCCCGTGGCGCACCCACTCGCGCACTTGCCGGTCGGAAAGACTCGCGCGATCCAGCGCGGCGACCGGCACGCCGGCCAGCGTCGCGAGCCAGCGCCGCACGCGATCGGCCTCCATGCCCGGGGCGGGCGTTATGCCCTCGACCTGCCAGCGGCCGCTGGCCAGCACGCCCATGTCCTGCAG
>DATCSE010000167.1:0-14502 GCA_036568605.1 Burkholderiaceae bacterium
CGAGCCCCAGAACGCGCGCAGGTCCTCGACCGACCAGCGCCACAGCCGGTCGTAGCCGGCGGGCGTGCGCACGTCGAACGCGAGGCCGCGGGTCTCGCGCAGGAAGCGCAGGTAGCGGGCTATCTGGGGTTCGGGCAGCGGTCGGGCAATCTGCGTCGTCGTCTTCGCCATGTCGTCATCCGGTCAGGCGGTCGCGCAGTTCGGCGTCGACCTCGATGTACTGCCAGATTTCATTGCGGAACAGGCTTTGGCGAAATCCGATGATCCACGGATGGCTCAGCTGGATGTAGATCCGGTGAGTCTGGATCTTGTACGGCATGTACGCCGCCACGAGCTTGCTGGCCTCGACGAACAGCTGCGCTCGTTCCGGCGTGTCGGGCATGACCAGCATGCGCCGATACAGCTCGTCGAAGGCCGGAAGCTTGAAGCGCGCGAGGTTGCCGCTTCCGGAGGCTGGCCCGTACATGTACTCAAAAACCGGCAGCGCATCCGGCGTTGTCGCGGTATGACCGAGGGTCCACATCTGCAGACGCCCTGCGTGCGCAGCCTTGTAGTTCTCGGACCACTGCGCCGTCTCGAACCTGATGCGGATGCCGACAGCCGCAAGACTCGTCTGCCAGTTCTCGTCGAACTGGCGCTCGATGTACGACGCCTGGGTCGCCATGCGCAACACGAGCGGAGAACCGTCGGGCAGCTCGCGCCATCCGTCGCCGTCGCGATCGACGTAGCCGTACAGGTCGAGCAGTGCTTTCGCGCGGGCCGGGTCGTAGCTGCTGTTGTCGCTGCGATAGGCCGGGTCAAAGCCGAAGCAGCCGGGCGGCATCGGCCCCTGCGCCGGGACCGCCGCCCCGCGGCGCGCAAGCCGGATCTCGCGATCGATGTTGTAGGCCAGCCCGATCGCGCGACGCAACGCGACCTTCTCGGGCGTATAGCCGCCGACGACCGGATCCTCCATGTTGAACCAGGTCGTGATGATGTCTGAATTCACATAGTGGACCGCCTGAACGCCGCGCTTCGCAAGGTTCGGCGCAAGCTTCCAGTTCGGCATCGCCTGGGTCGTGAACTCCGGCGGTACGCGCACGAGATCGACCTGGCCGTTCAGAAACGACAGCCAGCGCGGCTGACCTTCGTCGAGGACGGCAATTTCGATCGAATCATTGAAGGGCAGTCGCCGGCCCTTGAAGCGCTCGAGCCACGCCTGGCCCTGCAGGTCGTCGGGGGCCGGCTCTGCGTCGTACAGCACCTCGCGGTAGCGAGGGTTGCGCTCGAGCGTGATCAAGGAACTGCGCCGCCAGGCCTTCAGGCGATAGGGGCCGGTGCCGACAGGATGCGCCATCGTGTCGGCATAGGCCTCGATCACTTCGCGTGCGACGGCACCCAACGACGCGGAGTCGCACAAGGTGTAGAGGAATCTGGGTCGTGGCGACTCGAGCTTGATCTGCAGCGTGTAGCGATCGAGCGCCCGGACACCGTCGATCGGCGTCTCATAGTCGAACGGCCGCTTGTCGCGCAGCGCCCGCTCGCGCAGCGCCTCCAGGCCGACGAAGCCCTCCTCGCTGATCGTCGAGTGCCCGGGGCTCAGGTTCGCCGGGTCGTAATAGCGCTTGATGGAATAGACATAGTCTTCCGCGACCAACTCGCGCGGTCGCCCTTTGAAGGCCGGATCATCCGAGAAATAGATGCCTCGCTGGAGGGGAATCGTCCAGACCCGAAAGTCGCTGGAGACAGCAGGCATCGCCGCGGCGGTCAACGGCTTGGGCTTGACCGGCATCGCGAGCGGGTCGTAGCGGTACAGCGCTTCGAAGATGTGCGCGTTGACGCGCGCCGAGTACAGGTCGCCGACCTTCGCCGGATCGAAACCGGTTTCGGCCGCCTCGGAGCTAACCCGCAACGTGCCACCACGTTGCGCTTCCGATCTCCGTGCAGCCGCTCCAACCCACCCCGGCAGCACCGCCGCGCCGAGCAGCGCGGCCGAGAAACGTCGCCTATCCATCACATCGAATACCTCACCGCCGGCGCAGCGACTCGTCGATGTCGACGTACTGCCACCAGTCCTTCCAGAAGATCGTGCGCCGGTAGCCGACGACGTGGGCCTGCGTCATGTCCAGCGAGGTCCGCGTCATCGTGAACTTGTACGGCATGTAGGCCAGCGCGACGCGTTCGGCCTCGCGGAACGTCGCGAGGCGCTCGGGTCCGTCGGGCAGCCTCTGCAGGCGGTCGTACAGCGCATCGAGCGTCGGCAGCTTCACGCGCGCCAGGTTCTGTCCGCCCCCGGCTTGGCGGCTGTCGAGCCGGGCGAACGCGCCGGCCGAGTCGGGCTGGGAGGACGAGCCGCCCAGCCACCACATCTGCAGCTTGCCGGCGCGCGCCGCCTTCAGGTTCTCGGGCCACTGCGCGGTCTTCAGCTGCACCTGCAGCCCGAGCACCTTCATGTTCTTGATCAGCACTTCGGCGAGCCGGCGCTCGCGCTGCACCGGCACGGTCGCGACGTTCAGCACCAGCGGCGCGCCGTCGGGCGTCTCGCGCCAGCCGTCGCCGTCGCGGTCGCGGTAGCCGTACAGATCGAGCAATGCCCTGGCCTTGCCCGGGTCGTAGTCGCTGAACTCGGTCTTCAGCGTCGGATCGTAGGCGCTGGTGTACGGCAGCGTCGGCCCCTGCGACAGCGCACCCAGCCCGTTGAACGCGTACGCGATGATGTTCTTCGTGTCGATCGCCAGACCGATCGCGCGGCGCAGCGCGACCTTCTCGGGCGTGTAGCCGCCGACGACCGGATCCTCCATGTTGAAGTAGTAGTAGTACCCGGCCGACTCGACGACCGGATACCCCTGCACGCCCTTCTTCGCGAGGTTCGGCGCGACCTTGCCGTTGGGCATCGCCTGCGGCGCGAACTGGAAGCCGACGCGGTAGGCCACGTCGGCCTCGCCGTTGACGAACGCGAGCCAGCGCGGCTGCTCTTCTTCGATGATCGAGATCTCGACGCGGTCGACCATCGGCAGGCGCCGGCCCTTCAGCTTCGCGAGGATCGCCTGGCCCTCGTGGTCATCTGGCGCGGGTTCGGCGTCGTAGACCATCTCGCGGAAGTCGGGGTTGCGCTCGAATGCGAGGAACGAGCTGCGCCGCCATTGCACCAGCTTGAACGGGCCCGTGCCGACCGGATGCGCATCGGCCTGCTCGCCGTAGAACTCGATCACCTCGCGAGCCACCGCGCCGAACGAATCGCCACCGGCGAGGTCCTCGTGGAAGCGCGGGCGCGGCTCGGCGAGCTTGAACTGCAGCGTGTAACGATCCAGCGCGCGCACGCCGTCGATCTCGCGGTCGTAGTCGAACGGCTTGCGGGCCTTCAGCGCTTCGTCGCGCAGCTCCTTCAGACCGATCAACTGATTGGCCTCCAGGCTGGTCCACACGGGGCTCTTGTTCGCCGGGTCGGCGAACCGCTTGATCGAATAGGCATAGTCCTGCGCGACCAGCTCGCGCCTCTGGCCCTTGAACGCCGGGTCGTCGGCAAAGTAGATGCCGGGGCGAACCTTGATGGTCCAGACTCGATAGTCGTCGGAATGCTCGGGCATCGCCGCAGCGGTCAGCGGCTTGATCTTGACCGGGCGCGCCAGGTGGTCGTAGGTCAGCAGGCCCTCGTGGATGTGCGGGATCAGCTGGCGCGAATACAGGTCATTGACCTTCGCCGGATCCAGGCTGGTCTCGGCGACCTCGAAGGCGTAGCGCAGGACTTTCTTCGACACGTCCTGCGCGAGCGCCGGCGCGGTCGCCACCGCGACCGGCCCGGCGCCGGCGGCCAGCATGAGCGCGCGGACGAACTCCCTGCGCTCCATCACGGCCGACGCAGTGAATTGTCGATGTCCACGTACTGCCACCAGTCCTGCCAGAACACCGTCCGCCGGTAGCCGAGCACCTGCGGCTGCGTCATGTCGATCGACATTCGGTTCAGCGTGAACTTGTACGGCATGTAGGCCACCGCCAGCCGCTCGGCTTCGCGGAAGGCCGCGGTGCGTTCGGGGCCGTCGGGCAGCAGCACGAGGCGATCGTAGAGCGCATCGAACGCCGGCAGGCGCACGCGCGCCAGGTTCTGGCCGCCGATTTGCCGGCTGTCGAAGCGCGCAAATCCGCCCGACGAATCGAGCCCGGCCGCGAGCAGGCCGAGTTGCCACATCTGCAGCTTGCCGGCGCGCGCGGCCTTCAGGTTCTCCGGCCACTGCGCCACCAGCGACTCGACCCGGATGCCGATCGCGTTCATGTTCTTCGTCATCACCTCGGCGATCTTGCGGTCGCGCGCGACCGGCGTTGTCGACACCTTCAGCAGCAGCGGCGAGCCGTCGGGCATGTCGCGCCAGCCATCGCCGTCGCGATCGACGTATCCGTAGAGATCGAGCAAGGCCTTCGCGCGCGCCGGGTCGTAGTCGCCGAATTCGCTCTTGAAGTCGGGCTGGTACGCCGAGGTATTGGGCATGGTCGGCCCCTGCGCCAGCGTGCCGAGACCCGAAAATGCATACGCGATCGTCTTCTTCGAATCGAGCGCAAGGCCGATCGCGCGGCGCAGCGCGATCTTCTCGGGCGTGTAGCCGCCGACGGTCGGGTCTTCCATGTTGAAGAAGAAAGAGTTGCCGCCCGATTCGACAACCGGGTACCCGCGTATGCCCTTCTTCGCCAGGTTCGGTGCCACCTTGCCGTTGGGCATCGCCTGCGGCGCGAACTGGTAGCCGACGCGGTAAGCCACGTCGGCCTCGCCGTTCACGAACGCGAGCCAGCGCGGCTGCTCCTCCTGCACGATCGAGATCTCGACGCGATCGACCATCGGCAGCCGCCGTCCCTTGAAGCGCGCGAGCAGCGCCTGGCCTTCAGTGTCTTCGGCGGCCGGTTCGGCGTCGTAGTAGCGCTCACGGTAGTCGGGGCTGCGCTCGAAGACGATCAGCGAGCTGCGGCGCCACTGGACCAGCTTGAACGGCCCGGTGCCCACCGGGTGCTCCTCGATCTTGTCGCCATAGAACTCGACGACCTCGCGGGCGACCGCGCCGAACAGATCGCTCTGCGCCAGCCCGGTGTAGAAGCGCGGGCGCGGGTCACGCAGCACGAAGCGCAGCGTGTAGCGGTCCAGCGCGCGCATGCCGTCGATCTCGCGGTCGTAGTCGAAGGGCTTCTTGCTCTTGAGCGCCTCGTCGCGCAGCTCGTTCAGGCCCACGATGTTCTCGGTCTCGAGGCTGCCCCAGGCCGGAGCCTTGTTCTCGGGATCGGCGAAGCGCTTCAGCGCGTAGACGTAGTCCTGCGCGACCAACTCGCGCTTCCTGCCCTTGAACGCCGGGTCGTCGGCGAAATAGATGCCGGGCTTGACCTTGATCGTCCAGACGCGATAGTCGTCCGAGTGCTGCGGCATGCCGTCGGCCGTCAGCGGCTTGAGTTTCACGGGCCGTGCGAGATGGTCGTAGGTGTACAGCCCTTCGAAGATGTGCGGCGTCAGCGTGCGCGAGTAGAGGTCGCTGAGCTTGACAGGGTCCAGGCTGGTCTCGGGAATCTCGAACGCGTAGCGCAGCACCTTCTTCGCCGGCGGCGCGGCATCCTGCGCTTGCGCGACAGCGGCAGTCACGAGACAGGCCGACGCCGCGAACGACAGCAGCACAGTCACGAGCGTCTTCTTCATGGCTTCGAGACGGTGATCCATGTTCAGTGTGCCGCCGGCCGCAACGACTCGTCGATGTCGACGTACTGCCACCAGTCGGTCCAGAAGATCGGATGCCGGTAGCCGATCAGCCACGGGTGCGCCATGTCGGTGGAGATCCGGTTCAGCGTGTACTTGTACGGCATGTAGGCCTGCGCGAGCGCCTGGGCCTGGTCGAACAGCTTCTCGCGCTCGGGGCCGTCGGCGATCGCGATCGCGCGGTCGTAGAGCGCGTCGAACGCCGGCAGGCGGAAGCGCGCCATGTTCTGCCCGCCGATCTGGCGGCTGTCGTAGCGCGCCAGCGCGCCGATCGAATCCGGCGCATCGGCCTGCGAGCCGACGGTCCACATCTGCAGCTTGCCGGCACGTGCCGCCTTCAGGTTCTCGGGCCATTGCGAGATGACCGACTCGCTGCGGATGCCGATCGCCGCGAGGCTGCGCTGCAGCACCTCGGCGATCTTGCGCGAGCGCTGGTCGGACTGCGTGTTGATCCGCAGTCGCAGCGCCGTGCCGTCGGGCATCTCGCGCCAGCCGTCGCCGTCTTGGTCCCTGTAGCCGTACAGGTCGAGCAGCGCCTTGGCACGCGCCGGGTCGTATTCGCCGAACTCGCTGCGCCGTGTCTTGTCGTAGGCGCTGGTGTGCGGCAGCAGCGGCGACTGCGCCGGGATGCCCTGCCCGTTGTAGGCGTGAATGATCGTCGTCGGGACGTCGAGGCCCAGGCCGATTGCGCGGCGCAGCGCGATGTTCGCCGGGGCGTAGCCGCCGACCATCGCATCCTCCATGTTGAACAGCAGGCAGTAGACCGTCGGCTCGAGATAGCGGTAGCCGCGGATGCCCCTCTTCGCGAGGTTGGGCGCGACCTTGCCGTTGGGCATCGCCTGCGGCACGAACTGGTAGCCCATCTCGAACTGCAGGTCGGCCTCGGCGTTGACGAACGAGAGCCAGCGCGGCTGCTCCTCCTCGATGATCGAGATCTCGACCCGGTCGACCATCGGCAGCCGACGGCCCTTGAAGCGCGCGAGCCAGGCTTGGCCTTCGGCATCGTCGGGCGCCGGCTCGGCGTCGTAGACCATCTCGCGGAAGTCCGGGTTGCGCTCGAACGCGATGAACGAACTGCGCCGCCACTGCGCGAGCTTGAACGGGCCGGTGCCCACGGGGTGCGACTCGGCGTCGTCGCCATAGAAGTCGATGACCTCGCGGGCGACCGCGCCGAACAGATCGCTGCCGGCGAGGTTTTCGTAGAAACGCGGGCGCGGCTCGGCGAGCTTGAACTGCAGCGTGTAGCGATCGACCGCACGCACGCCCTCGATCACGCGGTCGTAGTCGAACGGCTTCTTGTTCTTCAGCGCCTCGTCTCGCAGTTCCTTGAGGCCGACCAGCTGCTCGGTTTCCAGGCCGGTCCAAGCGGGGCTCTTGTTCGCCGGATCGGCGAAGCGCTTGAACGTGTAGACGTAGTCCTGCGCGACCAGCTCGCGCTTCCTGCCCTTGAACGCCGGGTCGTCGGCGAAATAGATGCCGGGCTTGACCTTGATCGTCCAGACCCGGAAGTCGTCCGAGTGCTGCGGCATGCCATCGGCCGTCAGCGGCTTGATCTTGATCGGGCGTGCCAGGTGATCGTAGTGGTACAGGCCTTCGAAGATGTGCGGCGTCAGGATGCGCGAATACACGTCGAAGACCTTCGCCGGGTCGAGGCTGGTCTCGGCGACCTCGAAGGCATAGCGCAGGACCTTCTTCGGGGCCGCGGTCGACTGGGCCGGCGCATCGGCCGCGGGTGCGGCGGAGGCGACCAGTGCCATGGCCAGCAACAGCGTCTGCGCGAGCGTCTTCATTGCCGTCATCAACGCGACGCCACGCGCAGCGAGTTGTCGATGTCGACGTAGTGCCACCATTCCTGCCAGAAGACGGGGCGACGGTAGCCGACGAGCTGCGCATACGCCATGTCCAGCGACAGGCGCTCGATCGTGTACTTGTACGGCATGTACGCGAGGCACAGCATTTCGATCTCGCGGAACAGCGCCATGCGCTCGGGCCCGTTGGGCAGCGGCTGCAAGCGCTCGTAGAGAGCATCGACCGCGGGCATCTTGAAGCGGGCGAAGTTCTGACCGCCGATCTCGTGGCTGTCGTAGAGCTGATAGGACCCGATCGCATCCGGTCCGGCGGACGAGAGCGACAGGCTCCAGATCTGCAGCCGACCGGCGCGCACGGCCTTCATGTTCTCGGGCCACTGCGCGACCAGCGTCTCGACGCGCAGCCCGAGCGCACGCATGTTGCGGTCGAACACCTCGGCGAGCCGGCGCGAGCGCAGATCGGCCTGGGTCGAATTTCTCAAGACCAGCGGCGAGCCGTCCGGCATCTCGCGCCAGCCGTCGCCGTTGCGGTCCTGGTAGCCGTACAGGTCCAGCAGCGCCTGCGCGCGCGCCGGGTTGTATTCGCCGTATTCGCTGCGGAATTTGGGATCGCGCGCGTCGGTGAACGGCGGCACCGCCGACTGCGCCACCGCGCCCAGGCCGCTGTAGGCATAGCTGATCTGCAGCGGCACATCCAGCCCCAGGCCGATCGCGCGCCGCAGCGCGACCCTTGCCGGTTCGTAGCCGCCTATCGTCGGGTCTTCCATGTTGAAGACGTAGATGCTGGTCGCGGACTCGACGATGTGATAGCCGCGTATGCCCTTCTTCGCGAGGTTGGGCGCGATCTTGCCGTTGGGCATCGCCTGGTTGACGAACTGGTAGCCGACACGGTACGCGAAATCGGCTTCGCCGTTGATGAACGACAGCCAGCGCGGCTGCTCCTCCTCGACGATCGAGATCTCGACGCGGTCGATCATCGGCAAGCGCCGGCCCTTCAGCTTGGCCAGGATCGCCTGGCCTTCGGCGTCGTCGGCGGCCGGCTCGGCGTCATAGAGCATCTCGCGGAAATCGGGGTTGCGCTCGAATGCCAGGAACGAGCTGCGCCGCCACTCGACCAGCTTGAACGGACCGGTCCCCACCGGGTGCTCTTCGATCTTGTCGCGATAGAACTCGACGACCTCGCGCGCGACGGCGCCGAACAGATCGCTGGCGGAGAACGTCTCCATCAGGCGCGGCCGCGGCCGCGTCACGGTGAAGCGAATGGTGTAGCGGTCCAGCGCCCGCACGCCTTCGATCTCACGGTCGTAGTCGAACGGCTTCTTGCTGGCCAGCGCTTCCTTGTGCAGCTCGTTCAAGCCCAGATAGGCATCGTTCTCGACACCGCTCCAGGCGGGGCTCAGGTTCGCCGGGTCGGCAAAGCGCTTGAGCGCGTAGACATAGTCCTGCGCGACCAGCTCGCGCTTCTTGCCCTTGAACGCCGGGTCGTCGGCGAAGTAGATGCCGGGCTTGATCTTGATGGTCCAGACGCGAAAGTCGTCGGACACCTGCGGCATGCCATCGGCCGTCAGCGGCCTGTACTTCACCGGCCGGGCCAGATGATCGTAGGCATACAGCGCCTCGAAGATGTGCGGCGTCAGCGTACGCGAGTAGAGGTCGCTGAGCTTGACCGGGTCGAGCCCGCTCTCGGCCACTTCGAACGCATAGCGCAGCACCTTCTTCGGCTCGGCGGCCGCGTCCGCCGCGTGCGGCAGCCACAACGGCGCACTCGCACCGATCAACAGGTCTCGTCGCGTCAACGGCATCGCGAAATTCCTCAGTGCAAGCGCCGTGCCTTCTCGGCCAGGTCGATGTCCACATAGCGCCAGAACTCGTGCACGAACACGTTGCGGTGGTAGCCGACGACCCACGGCTGGGCGAGGTCGGTCCAGATGCGGTGCACGTGCCCCTTGTACGGCATGTAGGCCACGGTCAGCTCCTTCATCCGGGTCAGCACGTCGTGGCGCTCGGGCCCGTCGGGCATCGTGCGCTGCAGGTCGTACAGGCGGTTGTATTCGGGCAGGTCGAAGCGCGCGTGGTCGGCCTGGCCCTTGGCCGGGCCGTAGCCGAGCAGGAAGAAGCCTTCGCTGTCGGGACCGGCGGTCCACGAGACGCCCCACATCATCAGCTTGCCGGCGCGCGAGGCCTTCAGATTTTCCGGCCACTGCGCGACCTTGAAGACGATGCGCACGTTGATCGCGTCCATGTTCTTCTGCCACTGCTCGGCCAGCAAGCGGTCCAGGTCGTTGGGCTGGGTCGCGTACTCGAGCACCAGCGGCGAGCCGTCGGGCATGTCGCGCCAGCCGTCGCCATCGCGGTCCACATACCCGAACAGGTCCAGCAGGGCCTTCGCCTTGGCACGGTCGAACTCGCCCATCTCGCTGCGGAACCCAGGGTCGTAGCCCCAGACGTTGGGCGCGACGATGGAGTGCGCGGCAATCGCCTGGCCGCGCCGCACGTCGTGGATCTCGCGCTGCACGTCCACCGCCAGGCCGATCGCGCGGCGCAGCGCGACCTTCTCCGGCGTGTACCCGCCGACCACCGGGTTCTCCATCCCGAAGTACGACATCACGAAGTCGTTGCGCAGGTAGCGGATGAAGTAGACGCCGCGCTTCGCAAGGTTGGGCGCGAGCTTGTTGTTCGGGATCGCGACGTTGACGAAGTCCTCAGGGATCTGCCAGAGCAGGTCCATCTCGCGGTTGATGAACGACAGCCAGCGCGGCTGCGGCTGCTCGATGATGTTGATCTCGACCCGGTCGACCATCGGCAGCTTGCGGCCCTTGAGCTTCGCGACCGCGGCCTGCGCGAGCGGGTCGCCGCTCGGCGCTTCCTCGTCGTAGTAGACGTTGCGGTAGCCCGGGTTGCGGTCGAATGCGATCAGCGAGCTGCGGCGCCAGGTACCGAGCTTGAACGGCCCCGTGCCCACCGGGTGCTCCATGATCTTGTCGCCGTAGAACTCGACGACTTCGCGTGCGACCGCGCCCACCACCGCCGGGTCGCACAATTGCTCGCTGACGAAGCGCGGGCTGGGGTCGGCCAGCTTGAACTGCAAGGTGTAGCGGTCCAGGGCGCGCAGGCCTTCGATCTCGCGGTCGTACTCGAATGGCCGTTTGGTTTTCAGCGATTCGTTGCGCAGCGCCTCCAGGCCGATGATCTGGGCGGTCGCGAGGTCGGTGAGGTGCCCGCTCTTCCAGCGCGGGTCGAAATGGCGCTTGATCGAGTAGACGTAGTCCTGCGCAACCAGCTCGCGGCGCTGCCCTTTGAATGCCGGGTCGTCAGCGAAGTACGTGCCGGGGCGGATGCGGACCGTGAAGGTCTTGAAGTCGGCCGAGACCTCCGGCATCGCCGCCGCGGTGTTCGGCCGCACCCGCACCGGGCGGGCCAGGAATTCATGCTCGTACGGCGCATCGAAGATGTTGCCGATCATCGTCGACGAGTACAGATCGGAGATCTGCGCCGGGTCGAAGCCGGTCTCGGCAACGCGCATCGCATAACGCAGCACCTTCTGCGGCGTCGGCGCATCGCCGGTCGGCACAGCAGCGGCCGATGCCGAATCGCCGGCGGCCGGGGCCGTCACGGCGCCGCCCAGCAGCGCCAGCGCGATCGCAGCCGTGCGGATCGAGCGCATCAAAGTCGTACCTCGTGGGATCACAACGTGAGCCTTTGACGGGCCGGTAAGCCCTGCAGGCCTGGGAATCGGGTTTTGAACGAAGCCGCGAGTGTAGAGTGCGTGGCCCGCGATTTGCGAGGCAGTAGAACAGGGCAAACGCGGGGGAAGGGGCTGCTGGGCAGGCCCTAGACTCGCGCACGCCAAATGTTTGGCAGCCCCTGGGCCACGGGTCCGCGCCACGAGCGCGGACGCTGGCCCACGGTGCACCGATTTGACTGAATGAGGAGTATTTCGAGCCATGGCGGCCTATTTGATTCGACGCCTGTGGCAAATGATCCCAACTTTGTTCGGGGTCATTCTGCTGGTCTTCCTGCTGTTCAAGGGCTTCGGCGGCGACCCGGCCGAAATCCTGGCCGGCCAGAACGCGACCCAGGCCCAGGTCGACGCGGTGCGCCAGCAGCTCGGCCTGAACGAGCCGCTGTGGACGCAGTTCGGCATCTTCCTCAAGCAGATCGTCACGTTCGACTGGGGCAAGAGCTGGGCCACCAACGAGGCGGTCGGCCACCTGTTTGCAACCCGCATGCCGGCGACGCTGACGGTGATGATCCCGATCCTGATCCTCGACACCCTGCTCGCGATCCCGTTCGCGATGGGCGTGGCCTACGTGCGCGGCTCGCTGACCGACCGCGCGGTGATGATCCTGACCACCGTCGCGCTGTCGATCTCGTTCCTGGTCTACGTGATCGTCGGCCAGTACGTGTTCGCGTTCCAGCTCGGCTGGTTCCCGGTGCAGGGCTGGAGCGACAGCACCTGGACCAACCTGAAGCTGTACGTGCCGCTGCCGGCGCTGCTCTCGGTGATGGTCAGCCTCGCGCCGCAGACCCGGCTGTACCGCACCTTCTTCCTCGACGAGATCGGCCATGACTACGTGCGCACCGCACGCGCCAAGGGCCTGACCGAGAGCACGGTGCTGCTCAAGCACGTGCTGCGCAACGCGATGATCCCGATCCTGACCAACGTCGCGGTCGCGCTGCCGGGCATCTTCACCGGCTCGTTCCTGATCGAGGTGTTCTTCTCGATCCCGGGGCTGGGCCGCGAGCTGTGGCTCGCGGTGAACCGCAGCGACTACCCGGTGCTGCAGGCGTTCGCGATCTACATCGCGGTGATCACGATGGTGGTCAACCTGCTGACCGACATCCTCTACAAGCTGGTCGACCCCAGAGTGGTGCTGAAATGAGCGCAGTCCTGAGTTCCGTGCCCAGCACCCCCGGCGTCGCGCCGCATTCGGCCGGCGTGTGGGCCGCGGCGGCCAAGCGCTTCCGCCGCGATCACGTCGGGATGACCTCGTTCGTGATCGTCGTGCTGTTCCTCCTTCTGGTGCTGGCCTCGTTCGCCGGACTGATCGCGAGCGACTGGCAGGTCGAGCGCGGCGTGCCCGACGCGCCGCCGACCTTCGTTGGCCCCGCGGCGCAGACCGAGAGCATCGCAGTGGCCGGCCCGACCGGCCCGAACGTCGACATCTCGGCGGTGGACCCGCTCGCGCCGCGCTACAAGGAGTGGGCCGAGGCCGCGAAGAAGTACGAGACCAAGGAGGCCGTCAAGGCGACGACGCTGCCGTTCGGCGCCGACCGCCTCGGCCGCGACGTGCTGAAGAAGGCGATCAAGGGCGCCCAGGTGTCCATCCTGGTCGGCGTGGCTTCCGCGGTGCTCGCGACGCTGATCGGCACGCTGCTGGGCGCGCTCGCGGGCTTCTTCGGCGGCAAGGTCGGCGACTTCCTCGAGTGGCTCTACAACGTCTTCACCGCGATCCCGTACATCCTCTTGATCTTCGCGTTCGCGGCGGTGTTCCCGCGCGGCATCGCCTCGGTCGTCGCGATCCTCGGGCTGGCGGGCTGGCCGGGCATCTACCGGCTGGTGCGCGCCGAGTTCCTCAAGCACGCGGTGCGCGACTACGTGCGCTCGGCCGAGGCGATCGGTGCGAGCACGGGCTCGCGGATGTTCCGCCACATCCTGCCCAACGTCAGCCACGTGGTGCTGGTGCAGCTGTCTATCCACGTGGTCGGGTTCATCAAGTCGGAGGTGATCCTGTCGTACCTGGGGCTGGGCGTGGGCGTCGACCAGGTGTCGTGGGGCACGATGCTGTCGGAGGCCCAGAGCGAGCTGATCCTCGGCCACTGGTGGCAGCTCGCCGCGGCGACGATTTTCATGGCGGTGTTCGTCACCGCGTTCTCATTGATGACGGATGCGTTGCGCGACGCGCTCGATCCGAAGCTGCGGGGCCTGGAGTAAGCCATGCTGTTGAGCATCCAAGACCTGCGGGTCACCTTCCGCATGGGCAAGGAAGACGGCGTCGTGCAGCGCGCGCAAGCCGTCGGCCGCGTGATCGACGGGAAGGACGTCGGCGTCAGCTTCGACGTGCCGGAGAACACGACGGTCGCACTGGTCGGCGAGTCGGGCTCGGGCAAGAGCGTGACCGCGATGTCGATCCTGAACCTGCTGCCCGACAACGCCGAGCGCCACGGCGCGATCACGTTCCAGGGCCGCGACCTGCTCGCCACCCCGCTGCACGAGCTGCAGAAGATGCGCGGCAAGGACATTGCCTGCGTGTTCCAGGACCCGATGACCTCGCTGAACCCGGTGTTCACGGTCGGCCAGCAGCTGTGCGAGCCGCTGATCCGCCACCTCGGGCTGAAGCCGCGCGCCGCGATGCAGCGCGCCGAGGCGCTGCTGGCCGAGGTCGGCATGCCCGAGCCCAAGCGCCGGCTCTCGGTCTATCCGCACCAGCTCTCGGGCGGCCAGCAGCAGCGCGTGATGATCGCGATGGCGCTGGCCTGCGAGCCCAAGCTGCTGATCGCCGACGAGCCGACCACCGCGCTGGACGTGACGATCCAGCGCCAGATCATGGAACTGCTCGCATCGCTGAAGGCCCGGCACCGGATGAGCATGCTCTTCATCAGCCACGACCTGGGCGTGGTCGGCGAGATCGCCGACCACGTGGTCGTGATGCGCCAGGGCACGGTGCGCGAGCAGGGACCGGTGGCGCGCATCTTCGCAGCGCCGCAGGACGCGTACACGAAGGCGCTGCTGGCCTGCCGGCCGACGCTGGAGCAGCGCGCGCCGCGCCTGATGGTGATCGACGAGCACATCGCCGCGCAGGCCAACGGCGGGGTCGCCGCGCATGCCGGCAGCGGCGCCGGCAAGCCCAAGGACCCGAACGCGCGGGTGATCATCGAGGCCGAGGCGCTGACCAAGAGCTTCTGGCTGCCGTCGGGCGTGTTCGGCCGCAAGGAGTTCCGCGCGGTCAAGGGCGCGACCTTCCGGCTGCGCCAGGGGCACACGCTGGG
>DATCSE010000168.1:0-3813 GCA_036568605.1 Burkholderiaceae bacterium
CGCCTGTACGTGATGAAGATCAACCCCGAGAAGATCCGCGACGTGATCGGCAAGGGCGGCGCCACCATCCGCGCGCTGACCGAAGAGACCGGCACGACGATCGACATCGCCGAGGACGGCACGATCACGATCGCCTCGACCGACGCGGCCAAGGCCGAAGTCGCGAAGAAGCGCATCGAGGAGATCACCGCCGAGGTCGAGGTCGGCAAGGTCTACGAAGGCCCGATCACGAAGATCCTCGACTTCGGTGCGTTGGTGAACCTGCTGCCCGGCAAGGATGGCCTGCTGCACATCAGCCAGATCGCCCACGAGCGGGTCGAGAAGGTCACCGACTACCTGAAGGAAGGCCAGGTCGTGAAGGTCAAGGTGCTCGAGACCGACGAGAAGGGCCGCGTCAAGCTGTCGATGAAGGCGCTGCTCGAGCGCGAACCGCGCGAGGCGCGCGAGCCGCGTCCGGTGGAGTGACGAGGCTCACGAGCCACGCATGAAAGCCATCGAGATCACGGCCTACGGTGCGCCGGAGGTGCTGAAGCCGACCGAGCGCCCGGCGCCGGTCGCCGGCGCGGGCGAGTTGCTGATCCGCGTGGCGGCGTCGGGTGTGAACCGCCCCGACGTGCTGCAGCGCAAGGGCCACTATCCGGTGCCGCCGGGCGCGTCGGACCTGCCGGGCCTCGAGGTCGCCGGCACGATCGTCGACGGCGATGCCGCGGCGATCGCAGCGGCCGGCTTCAAGATCGGTGACCGCGTCTGCGCGCTGATCGCCGGCGGCGGGTATGCCGAGCTGTGCGTCGCGCCGGTCGGGCAGTGCCTGCCGGTGCCGGCGGGGCTCAGCGACGTCGAGGCGGCGAGCCTGCCGGAAACCTTCTTCACGGTCTGGTCCAACGTCTTCGACCGAGGCCGCCTGCAGCCCGGCGAGACACTGCTCGTGCAAGGCGGCACCAGCGGCATCGGCGTGACCGCGATCCAGCTCGCGAAGGCGGCCGGCGCGAAGGTGATCGCCACGGCCGGCAGCGACGACAAGTGCGCCGCCTGCGTCGCACTCGGCGCCGACCATGCGATCAACTACCGCACGCAGGACTTCGTCGCCGAGGTCAAGCGCCTCACGGGCGGGCAGGGCGCGAACGTCGTGCTCGACATGGTCGCCGGCGACTACGTCGCGCGCGAGCTGCAGTGCCTGGCCGACGACGGCCGGCTCGTGATCATCGCGGTGATGGGCGGCGTGAAGTCTGAGATCGACGCTGGTGCCGTGCTGCGGCGCCGCCTCGTGATCACCGGGTCGACGCTGCGGCCGCGGCCGGTCGCCTTCAAGAGCGCGATCGCCGCGTCGCTGCGCGCGAACGTGTGGCCGTGGCTCGAAGGGGGCCGCGTGAAGCCGGTGATCCATCAGGTGTTCCCCGCTGCCGAGGCGGCCGCGGCGCATGCGTTGATGGAATCGAACCAGCACATCGGCAAGCTGGTGCTGGCCTGGTGAGCCACACGAACGAAAGAGTGCCTGTCATGCGTCGCAAACTCGTCGTCGGCAACTGGAAGATGAACGGCTCTCGCGTCGCGAATGCCGACCTGCTGGCCGCGCTGAAGGAAGCCGGGCCGTGGGACGCGGATGTCGCGGTCTGCGCGCCGGCGCCGTACCTCGGCGAGGTCGCGCTGTCGTTGCAGGGCGAGTTCATCGCCTGGGGCGCGCAGGACGTCTCGGCGCACGAGTCGGGCGCGTACACCGGCGAGGTCTCGGCGGCGATGCTGGCCGAGTTCGGCTGCAAGTACGCGATCGTCGGCCATTCGGAGCGCCGCGCGTACCACGGCGAAAGCGATCAGCTCGTTGCCGATAAGGCCAAGGTGGCGCTCGCGCACCGGCTGACGCCCATCGTCTGCGTCGGCGAGACGCTGGCCGAGCGCGAAGCCGGGCACACGGATGCCGTCGTCAAGCGCCAGCTCTCGGCGGTGATCCACACGCTGGGGCATTGCATCCCGCAGATCGTCGTCGCCTACGAACCAGTCTGGGCCATCGGCACCGGCAAGACCGCCACGCCCGAGCAGGCGCAGGCGGTGCATGCGCTGCTGCGCACGCAGCTGAAGGCTGCGACCGAACACGCGGTCGACATGCGGATCCTGTACGGCGGCAGCGTCAAGGCCGACAACGCCATGCAACTCTTCGCGCAGCCCGACATCGACGGCGGGCTGATCGGCGGCGCCTCGTTGAAGGCCGCGGAGTTCGCCTCCATCTGCCGCGCTGCGCATTGAACGAACGACACACGACCCGCCCATGCGGCGCGGTCGGCGAGAGATTGAACGGAGTAGAAGAATGAACCTGTTGATGAACCTGGTGCTCGCGCTGCAGATCCTCGCGGCGCTCGTGATGATCGGCCTCGTGCTGATCCAGCACGGCAAGGGTGCCGACATGGGCGCGTCGTTCGGCAGCGGCGCGTCGGGCAGCTTGTTCGGCGCGACCGGCAGCGCGAACTTCCTGTCGCGTTCGACCGCGGTGTGCGCCGCGATCTTCTTCGTCTGCACGCTGGCGCTCGCGTATTTCTCGAACGACCGCATCGGCAGCGCGCCTGCCGGCAGCGTGCTGGATCGGCCGACGATGCCCGCGCCGGCCGCAAGCACGCCGGCTTCGGGTGCCGCGTTGATCCCGGCTACGGGCAGCGCGCCGACCCCCGCTGCGTCGGCGACCGCTTCGACGCCTGCGCAACCTGCCTCGGGCGCAGGCGCGATCCCGACCAAGTAAGGCCGACGGCGAGCGCGCCCGCACGGGCCGTCTCGCGGGTGGCGCGCGCTGCTGCAAAGCAGGCGTGCGCCAAGAACCCCTCACGCTTTGGGGTTAGAATCTATGGCTGTTCGGCGAGCAATCCTCAAGCAATCCGAACACGGCAGTGAACATGCCGCCGACGTGGTGAAATTGGTAGACACGCTATCTTGAGGGGGTAGTGGCGAAAGCTGTGCGAGTTCGAGTCTCGCCGTCGGCACCAAGCATTTCTCCCTTGTTCTGCCCGAGTGGGTTTGTTCGGGCGGAGTCGCGCATCGCAGCGTCGCACCGAACATGAATCTGGAACCCTACCTGCCCGTCATCCTGTTCATCCTGATCGGCGCGGCGGTCGGCGTGGCGCCTCAGGTGCTCGGTTTCCTGCTCGGTCCGCGCCGGCCCGACCAGGCGAAGAACTCGCCGTACGAATGCGGCTTCGAAGCGTTCGAAGATGCGCGCATGAAGTTCGATGTACGGTACTACCTGGTCGCGATTCTTTTCATCCTGTTCGACCTCGAGATCGCGTTCCTCTTCCCGTGGGCGGTGACGCTGCGCGAGATCGGAGCGGCAGGCTTCTGGGCGATGATGATTTTCCTGGGCATTCTCGTCGTCGGGTTCGCCTACGAATGGAAAAAGGGCGCCCTCGATTGGGAATAGACATGGAGCCCCTCGTCCGACGAGTACGTCGGCCGATCCCCCGAGGGGATGCGGGCCGGCTTGGGAGCGGCCCGGCGCTCGGCCCGCTTTGGTCTTGGGCATGGGAATTTGCTAATGGCAATTGACGGTGTTCTGAAAGAAGGCTTCGTCACGACCAGCGTCGATGCGCTGATCAATTGGTCGAAGACCGGGTCGTTGTGGCCGATGACGTTCGGCCTGGCATGCTGCGCGGTCGAGATGATGCACGCCGGTGCGGCGCGCTACGACATCGACCGCTTCGGCATGCTGTTCCGCCCCAGCCCGCGGCAGAGCGATCTGATGATCGTCGCCGGCACGCTGTGCAACAAGATGGCGCCGGCGCTGCGCAAGGTCTACGACCAGATGGCCGAGCCGCGCTGGGTGCTCTCGATGGGCTC
>DATCSE010000169.1:0-9412 GCA_036568605.1 Burkholderiaceae bacterium
CGCTTCGTGCTGGTCTCGAGCGTCGTGCTGCCGAGCAGCAAGGGCCAGGACCAGCAGTTCCTCGACAACGTGCTCGCCTCGCCGCAGGGCGCGATCACCGGCGAGAAGTTCGAGCGCTTCGAGGTCGCCTTCGTCGGTGCCGGCGACACGCTGGCCGCGGCGCTGGCGGCGCTGCTCGCCTCGGGCGCCGAGCTGCAGGCGGCGGTCGGCGAGGCGCTGACCTTCCTCGACCAGTCGCTGGACGCCGGCTTCCGCCCGGGCATGGGCAATGTCGTGCCCGACCGCTTCTTCTGGGCGCTGCCGCCGGCCGAGGAAGGCGACGACGCGGGCGGCGAGGCGGAGCCCGCGGCGAGCGAGCCGAGCGCGCCGAAGAACCCGCGGCACATTCACTAGACCCCGATTCCGCTCACACGTCCAACCGTTCGGGCCGAGCTTGTCGAAGCCCCGTCGGCACAAGCGCTTCGACAAGCTCAGCGCGAACGGGTGGGTGGTCCATGAGCCTGGCTTCCATGCAAGACCGAAACACCAACGCAGCCCTCTTCGAACGCGCCCAGCGCGTGATCCCCGGCGGCGTCAATTCGCCGGTGCGCGCATTCCGCGCGGTCGGCGGCACGCCGCGCTTCATCGTGCGCGCCGAGGGCGCCTACCTGCTGGACGCCGAGGGCAAGCGATACATCGACTACATCGGCTCGTGGGGCCCGATGATCCTCGGGCATGGCCACCCGGCGGTGCTCGAGGCGGTGCAGAAGGCCGCGGCCGACGGCTTCTCGTTCGGCGCTCCGACCGAACGCGAGGTCGAGCTCGCCGAGGAGATCTGCTCGCTGGTACCGGGCCTCGAGCAGCTGCGCCTCGTCAGCTCGGGCACCGAAGCGGCGATGAGTGCGATCCGCCTCGCGCGCGGCGCGACCGGGCGCAGCACCATCGTCAAGTTCGAAGGCTGCTACCACGGCCATGCCGATGCGCTGCTGGTCAAGGCCGGCTCGGGCCTCGCGACCTTCGGCCATCCGACCAGCGCCGGCGTCCCCGCCGAGGTCGTGCAGCACACGCTGGTGCTCGAGTACAACAACGTCGCGCAGCTCGAGGAAGCGTTCGCGCTGCACGGCGACAGCATCGCCTGCGTGATGATCGAGGCGATCGCCGGCAACATGAACTTCGTGCGCGCGAGCGTGCCCTTCATGCAGCGCATCCGCGAGCTGTGCAGCCGGCACGGCGCGCTGCTCGTGTTCGACGAGGTGATGACCGGCTTCCGCGTCGCGCTGGGCGGCGCGCAAAGCCTGTACGCGCAGGCGATCCCGGGCTTCGCGCCCGACATCAGCGTGTTCGGCAAGGTGATCGGCGGCGGCATGCCGCTCGCGGCCTTCGGCGCAAAACGCGCGGTGATGGAGCTGCTCGCGCCGCTGGGCCCGGTCTACCAGGCCGGCACCTTGTCGGGCAACCCGGTTGCGACCGCCTGCGGCCTGGCGACCTTGCGCGAGATCCGCAAGCCCGGCTTCTTCGATGCCTTGGCCGCGAAGACACGCACGCTGGTCGACGGCCTGACCGCGGCGGCGCGCGAGGCCGGTGTGCCGCTGGTCGCGGACAGCGAAGGCGGCATGTTCGGCTTCTTCTTCGCCGATCGGCTGCCGCAGAACTACACCAGCGTGATGGCCACCGACAAGGAGCGCTTCAACCGCTTCTTCCACGCGATGCTGGATGCCGGCGTGTACCTGGCGCCGGCACTGTACGAGGCCGGATTCGTCAGCGCCGCCCACAGCGACGCCGACCTGGCCGCGACCCGCGACGCCGCGTTGCGCGCGCTGCGGTGACGACCACACCGCGGACCATGCCGCCGTTCCGCGCGGCCGTCTTCGACATGGACGGCCTGCTGCTGGACTCCGAGCGCCCGGTCCGCGACGCCTGGCTGCAGGCCGCGGCCGAGCATCAGGTCGCGCTGTCCGTGGCCGACTACTTGACGGTCGTCGGCCGCAACGAACGCGACAGTCGTGTCCGGCTGCTCGAGCTCTTCGGTGACGACGCGGAGCTGCTGGGCGCGGTGCGCCGGCGCGCCGACGGCCTGCTCGCCGAACGCTTCGGCGCCGCGCCGTTCCCGGTCAAACCGGGCGCGCAGCGGCTGCTGCAGGCGCTCAACGACGCGAAGATCCCGTGCGCCGTGGCCTCATCGACCGCGCACGACGAGGTCCATCGCCGGCTCGAGCGGGCCGGACTGCGTCGCCACTTCGCCGCCATCTGCGGCGGCGATGAAGTCGCGCACGGCAAGCCGGCGCCCGATCTGTACCAGCTCGCGATCCGGCGCCTCGAGGCCGATGCCGCCCGCAGCGTGGCGTTCGAGGATTCGAACTACGGCGCCCGTGCAGCGATGGCGGCCGGCCTCGCGGTCGTCGTCGTACCCGACCTGAAGCCGCCCGAACCGGCGTGGCAAGCGCACTGCCTCGCGACGCTCGAATCGCTGGACGACGCATATCGGCAGCGTGCCGCCTGGTTCGGCATCGTCGAGCAGACGTGAGCACGCTCGCCCGGGCGCGGTTCCTGCAAGGCGCACGTGCCGGCGACTCCTAAAATCCCCCGATGCACATCCACATCCTCGGCATCTGCGGCACCTTCATGGGAGGTCTGGCCGCACTGGCGCGCGACAGCGGGCACAAGGTGACCGGCTGCGATGCGAACGTCTATCCGCCGATGAGCGACCAGCTCCGCGCGCTGGACATCGAGCTGATCGAGGGCTACGGCGCCGACCAGCTCGCGCTGAACCCCGACCTCTACGTGGTCGGCAACGTGATCGTGCGCGGCAACCCGCTGATGGAGGCGATCCTCGACTCCGGCCTGCCGTACACCAGCGGCCCGCAATGGCTGGCCGACAACGTGCTGCAAGGCCGCCACGTGCTCGCCGTGGCCGGCACCCACGGCAAGACGACGACGACCTCGATGCTCGCGTGGATCGTCGAGCAGGCGGGCCTGGCCCCGGGCTTCCTGGTCGGCGGCGTGCCGATGAACTTTGGGGTCTCGGCGCGCCTGGGCACCGGAAAGCCGTTCGTGATCGAGGCCGACGAGTACGACAGCGCGTTCTTCGACAAGCGCAGCAAGTTCATCCACTACCGGCCGCGCACCGCGGTGCTGAACAACCTCGAGTTCGACCACGCCGACATCTTCGATGACCTGAAGGCGATCGAGCGCCAGTTCCACCACCTCGTGCGCACGGTGCCGGCCAGCGGCCGCATCGTCGCCAACGCCCGCGACGAGAGCCTGCAGCGCGTGCTCGCGATGGGTTGCTGGAGCGAGGTGCAGCGTTTCGGCGCGCGCAAGGAAGAGCCCGGTGCGTTGCGGGCGCGCGGCGAGCCGCATGCGTTCGACGTGCTGCGCGGCAGCCTGAAGATCGCGCGCGTCGAATGGTCGCTGCTCGGCGAGCACAACCAGCTCAACGCGCTTGCCGCGATCGCGGCGGCCGAGCACGTCGGCGTCGCCCCCGAGGTCGCCGGCGCGGCGCTCGCGAGCTTCCAGAACGTGCGGCGGCGCCTGGAGCTGCGCGGCGAGGCCGGCGGCGTCAAGGTCTACGACGACTTCGCGCACCACCCGACCGCGATGCGCACGACGATCAACGGCCTGCGCCGCAAGGTCGGCGCCGAACGCATCCTCGCGGTATTCGAGCCGCGCTCGAACACGATGAAGCTCGGCGCGATGAAGGCGCAGCTGCCGTGGGCGCTCGAAGAAGCCGACCTGTCGTTCTGCCACAGCGGCGGGCTGGACTGGGACGCCACGCAGGCGCTTGCGCCGCTGGGCCGGCAGGCGTGCGTGGCCGACAGCATCGACAAGCTGGTGCGTCAGGTCGTCGCCGCCGCACGCCCCGGCGACCACGTGCTGTGCATGAGCAACGGCGGCTTCGGCGGCATCCACGCGAAGCTGCTGGACGCGCTCGCCGCGCCGCGATGAGCGCGCCGGCGGTCACGCACCTGCTGTACCTGCACGGCTTTCGCTCCTCGCCGCAGTCGACGAAAGCGCGCCAGATGGCCGCGTGGGTTGCCGCGCATCGCCCCGACGTGACCTGGTGCTGCCCGCAGCTGCCGCCGTCGCCGCGCGAGGCGATGGCCTTGATCGCGCAGCACGTGGCCGACTGGCCGCTCGGGCAGCGCGCCGTCATCGGCAGCTCGCTGGGCGGCTTCTACGCGACCGCGCTGGCCGAACGCGGCGCCGACTGGCGTGCGGTGCTGCTGAACCCGGCCGTCGATCCGGCACGCGACCTGGCCGGCTACATCGGCGAGACCAAGGCCTGGCACAGCGACGAGCAGTTCTACTTCCGCTCCGAGTACATCGCGGAGCTGCAGGCGCTGACGCCGCAGGCCCTTTCGCGACCCGAGCGCTACTTCGCGGTGATCGCCAAGGGCGACGAACTGCTCGACTGGCGCGAGATGAGCGCGCGTTATGCCGGCTGCCGCATCAAGCTGCTCGAAGGCGGCGACCACGCGCTGAGCGATTTCGAGCAGCAGCACCTGCCGGATGTGACGGCGTTCCTTGGGCTCTCTACCAGTGGATCAGCGTCCACACGACGCGTCCCCAGACCTCGACGTTGAACCACAGCAGCGCGGCGGTGACCATCCAGCGGCGGAAGATACGCGCCCGTTCCAGCCAGACCGGGATGTCGAACGCAGCGAAGACCACGAAGCTGAGCAGCGAGGCGCTGGCCATCAGCGCGGCGATCACGCCGATGATCCACCGAAAGATCGTCATCGTGTCGTTGTCTCCGTGATACGCAAACCCAGGTGGTGAATCAAACGACCATCGCCATGCGCTCGAGCACCAGCACCGCGAAGAACACCAGCCCGGCGATCACCGTCCACTTGACGATCACGAAGCCGAACCGGCGCCAGCGCGCCTGCCCCGTCCCGAGGTACATCGCAAAACTGAGCGCTCCGGCCGCCAGCAGCAGCAGGACGATCCAGCGAAAGATCAGCATGCAGTCGCAGCGGCGACGCGCGGCACGGCAGCGTCACCACGCCGGCGCCAGCTCGGCCAGTCCGACCGGCGCCTGACGTTCGTCATCGAAAGTCACGATCTCGTAAGCACTGGGGTCGGCGAGCACCGCGCGCAGCAGCTTGTTGTTCAGCGCGTGACCCGACTTGAAGGCGCTGTACGCGGCGATCAGCGGATGGCGCATCACCTGCATGTCGCCGATCGCGTCGAGGATCTTGTGCTTCACGAACTCGTCGTCGTAGCGCAGGCCGTCGCTGTTCAGGACCTTGCTGTCGTCGACGACGATCGCGTTGTCCATGCTGCCGCCCAGGCCCAGGCCGCGCGCGCGCATCATGTCCACGTCCTTCGTGAAGCCGAAGGTGCGGGCGCGGGCGATGTCGCGCTTGTAGTGGCCCGAGGCCATGTCGAACACGAAGCGCTGACCGGTCTGGCTGACCGCGGGGTGGTCGAACTCGATCTCGAAGCTGAGCTTGTAGCCGGCGTACGGGTCCAGGCGCGCCCACTTCAGGCTCGCCCCCTCGCCTTCGCGCACCTCGACCGGCTTCAGGATCCGCATGAAGCGCTTCGGCGCGTTCTGCAGTTCGATGCCGGCGCTCTGCAACAGGAACACGAAGGCTGCGGCCGAGCCGTCGAGAATGGGAACCTCGTCGGCCGTGATGTCCACGCGCAGATTGTCGATGCCCAACCCGGCGCAGGCCGACAGCAGGTGCTCGATCGTCTTGACCTGCGGGCCGCCCGGATCGCCGTTCGGCGAGATCGTCGTCGCCATCCGCGTGTCGGAGACCGCGAACGGATGGACCTCGATGTCCACCGGCTGCGGCAGGTCGACGCGCCGGAACACGATCCCGGTATCGGGCGCCGCCGGCCGCAAAGTCATCTCGACCCGCTCGCCGCCGTGCACGCCGACACCGACGGCACGGGTCATCGAGGTGAGAGTACGTTGGGCGAGCATGGTGCTCGAATTGTCGCGGAAAAAAGACCGGCTGCGAGCGCCTGTGGTTTCGTGCACGCGGCGTGTTTCCATTCCGTCAAGTCGCCCGTTGTTGCGGCAGCAATGCGCCCAGCGGTACCGCCTCCACGTTTTCGGCCAGCCGATACCGCCGCGAGCCCGGGTACACGACATAGACCGTCTCGAGCTGAAGGTCTGCCAGCGCAGTGCGGATGGAAGGCGTCAAGGTCGGCGCATCGGCGCGCTTGAACTCGACGCCAATGCGTCGCCCCTCCTTGATCATCAGCAGATCGAGCTCGGCCCCAGCATGCGTGGCCCAGAAGTAAGCTTCGTCGGGTCGTGCGATCCGCAGTACCTGGTCGAGCGCAAAGCCCTCCCAGGATGCGCCGCTCTTCGGATGGCGCGCCAGCGCGGCCGCATCTTCGATGCCCAGCAGCGCATGCAGCAGCCCGGCGTCACGCACATACACCTTCGGCGCCTTGACCTGCCGCTTGCCCAGGTTCGCATGCCAAGGCTGCAGCTGGCGCACCAGGAAGGCCTGGGTCAGCCAATCGAGGTAGCGCCGCACCGTGCTTTCATTGACGCCCAGCGAGCGGGCCGGCTCGGCCGCATTCCAGATCTGGCCGTGATAGTGCGCCAGCATGGCCCAGAAGCGGTACATCGCTGACGCTGGAGCGCCGATGCCCAATTGCGGCAGGTCGCGTTCGACGACGGTACGGATGAACTCGCGGCGCCAGATGCGGCTGGCCTCGTCGTTGGACGCGGTGTAGGAGCGCGGGAAGCCGCCTCGCCACCACAATCGACCGGCATTCTCGACACCCGTCTCGTCGAGCGTAAAGCCGCCGGTCTCGATCACCTCGATCCGCCCCGCCAGAGATTCGCTGGTCTGGCGCAACAGCGCCGGCGAAGCGCTGCCGAGCAGCAGGAAACGCACCTCACCGCTGTCGGGCCGATCAATCAGCACGCGCAGCACCTTGAACAACTCGGGCGCATGCTGAACCTCGTCGATGACGATCAGGCCCTGCAGATCCTTCAGCGCCGTCATCGGCGCCGCAAGCTGCGCCTCGACCTGGGGATCCTCCAGATCGAAGTAGTTGGCCGACTGAGGCCCAAGCAACGCACGCGCCAGCGTCGTCTTGCCCACCTGCCGCGGCCCGATCAATGCCACGGCCGGGCTGCGTCCCAACGCAGCACGCACCTCGGTCTCCAAGGCCGGACGGCTCAGCATGCCCAGATAGTACCTTGAAATTCCCGTATCAAATGCGGGAATTTCAAGGTGAGATCCAGTCAATCAGCGGACGCTCATCAAGCGGTCGCCGCGGATCCGGCTCCGCCGGTCCGTCAGCGGCGCCCCCTTGAGGGGGAGCGCCGTTAGGCGCTCCGGGGGTGGGCTTAATCAGCTTGCTTGCGCAGGAAAGCGGGAATCTCGATCTCGTCCATCCCGTTGCTCGCGAGCGCATCGACCTTCGCCGCCGCGGTGCGGCCGTTGCGCCAGACGCTGGGCGTGGTCAGCGCGCTGTAGTCGTGCACCGCGCCCGGATGGGCTTGTTGCACGGGCTGGTTCAGGATCGGCAGGTCGTGCGTGCCGGTGCGCTGCACCGGCTGGCTGTGCACGACGCTGATCGGCGTCTGCGCACGCTTGACCGGCGAGAGGCCTGTCGCGATCACGGTCACGCGCAGCTGGTCGCCCAGCGTCTCGTCGTACGCGGTGCCGTAGATCACGTGCGCATCCTCGGCGGCGTAGCGGCGGATCGTGTTCATCGCGTTGCGGCTCTCGCTGAGCTTGAACGTGTTGCGATTCGCCGCGATCAGCACCAGCACGCCGCGCGCGCCCGACAGGTCGATGCCTTCGAGCAGCGGGCACGCGACGGCCGCTTCGGCCGCCTTGTTCGCGCGATCCGGCCCCGAGGCCTGCGCGGTGCCCATCATCGCCTTGCCGGGCTCGCCCATCACGGTCTTCACGTCCTCGAAGTCGACGTTGACCAGACCCGGGATGTGGATGATGTCGCTGATGCCGCCGACCGCATTCTTCAGCACGTCGTTGGCATGCGCGAAGGCCTGGTCCTGCGTGACGTCGTCGCCCAGCACGTCCAGCAGCTTGTCGTTCAGGATCACGATCAGCGAATCCACGTTCGCCTCGAGCTCGGCCAGCCCCGCGTCGGCCGACTTCATGCGGCGCGGCCCTTCGAACTCGAACGGCTTGGTCACGACGCCCACCGTCAGGATGCCCATGTCCTTCGCGACCCGCGCGATCACCGGCGCCGCGCCGGTGCCGGTGCCGCCGCCCATGCCGGCGGTGATGAACAGCATGTGTGCGCCGTCGATCGCCTGGCGGATGCGGTCCACCGCTTCTTCGGCCGCAGCCTTGCCGGCCTCGGGCTTCGCGCCGGCGCCCAGACCCGTCGAGCCGAGCTGGATCAGCGAATGCGCCGCCGAGCGGTTCAGCGCCTGCGCGTCGGTGTTCGCGCAGACGAACTCCACGCCCTGCACGCCCTGGGCGATCATGTGCTCGACCGCGTTGCCGCCGCCGCCGCCCACGCCGATCACCTTGATCTGCGTGCCCATGCTGAACTCTTCGATCATTTCGATGGCCATTTGTGTATCTCCTAGTGCAGTTGCCATGTCTTCAGTCCTTATCCCATCCAATCGCTAGTTGTTCTTGTCGACGAGGTCGAGAAGAAGCCGGCGGGTCGTGCGTGCGCAGCGACCCGGTCATGCGGAAGCGTGCGTTCGAGTTCATGGGTGTGTTCTCCTCGCCTGATGCGTGTGTCGTCGTGTCAGAAGTTGCCGAGGAACCAGTCCTTCGCCCGGCCGAACAAGGTCTTCACCGAGCCGGCTTGCTGCGCCGCGCGGGCGCCGCGCGTGCGCGCGATGCGCGCCTCCTCGAGCAGGCCCATCACGGTGGCCGAGCGCGGGTTGGCGACCATGTCCGACAGCGGGCCGTGGTAGGTCGGGATGCCCTTGCGCACCGGCTTCAGGAAGATGTCCTCGCCGAGCTCGACCATGCCCGGCATCACCGCCGCGCCGCCGGTGATCACGATGCCGCTGGACAGCAGCTCCTCGTAGCCGCTGTCGCGGATCACCTGGTGCACCAGCGAATAGATCTCCTCGATGCGCGGCTCGATCACGCCGGCCAGCGCCTGGCGGCTCAGCATGCGCGGCGCGCGGTCGCCCAGGCCCGGCACCTCGAGCTGTTCGGCCGGGTCGGCCAGGAGCTGCTTCGCGACGCCGTACTCGACCTTGATCTCCTCGGCATCTTTGGTCGGCGTGCGCAGCGCCATCGCGATGTCGCTGGTGATCAGGTCGCCGGCGATCGGGATCACCGCGGTATGGCGGATCGCGCCGTCGGTGAAGATCGCGACGTCGGTCGTGCCCGCGCCGATGTCGACGATCGCGACGCCCAGATCCTTCTCGTCGTCGGTCAGCACCGAGTGGCTGGACGCGCTCGGGTTCAGCACCAGCTGGTCGACCTCGAGCCCGCAGCGCCGCACGCACTTGACG
>DATCSE010000170.1:0-3298 GCA_036568605.1 Burkholderiaceae bacterium
CGCTTGATGTTGGTACCCGTGACCGTGACCCGCTGCAATTCCTGCGGCTGCTGTTGCTGCGCAAACGCCGGTGTGCCGACCAAGGCCGCTGTGCCGCTGAACGCGAGCAGCAAGCTCTTGGAGAGCATTGTTCTCTTGAGCATCGGAGACTCCTGAAGGATGGTTGATCCAGAGGTAAAGACCAGCCCGCCGAGCAAGCCACGTACCAACTTTGTGAACCGGGCGTGGCCTGTCTGCGAAGGCATGTAAAGGAATTGTCACTGATGCCTTCAGCGCATCGAGATGGGGGAATACCTCGACCGTTGCCGCCACTTCGATGTGGCAGTCATCTGATACCAATCGTCACGAAGTATGAATCGCCTCGCAGGCCGCATGAATCAACGGTTTCAGTGTTCTTGATGTAGCGCTTGCTACACGGCGGCAAGGGGAAACCTGTCGGCCGGATTTACATAGGGCCGTTGGACCGCTGCAACACCGCTCGTTCGCCTCGCAGCGAGAAGGCTTCGCGTTACATGTCCGCCGTCGCCGACACGATCCTCGGCACCGCTTCCAGCAACATCCGCGTGTACGTGCTGCGCGACCGGCCCAGCACCTCGTCGGTCGCGCCGGCCTCCTCGACCCGCCCGCGGTTCATCACCGCGACCTCGTCGGCGATGTACTCGACGACGCCGATGTTGTGGGTGATGAACAGGTACGCGATGCCGAGCTCGCGCTGCAGCTCGCGCAGCAGGTTCAGGATCTGCGCCTGCACCGACACGTCCAGCGCCGAGGTGGGCTCGTCGCAGACGATCAGCTTCGGCTGCACGGCCAGCGCGCGCGCGATCGCGATGCGCTGGCGCTGGCCGCCGGAGAACTCGTGCGGGTAGCGCTGCAGCGCGTCGCGGCGCAGGCCGACCTGGTCGACCAGCGCTTCGAGACGGGCGCGCCGCGCCGCCGCGTCCATCTCGGGCCGCAGCGCCTGCAGCCCTTCCTCGAGGATGTCGAAGACGCGCATGCGCGGGTTCAACGATGCGAAGGGATCCTGGAAGATGATCTGCACCGCTCGGCGCGCCGTCAGCAACGCATCGCCATCGAGCGCGAACAGGTCCTGTCCGCCGAGCAGCGCGCGACCTTGGACCACGGCCTTGCCGCGCAGCAGCTGCAGGATCGCCTTGCCGGTGGTCGTCTTGCCGCAGCCCGATTCGCCCACCAGTGCCAGCGTGCGGCCCGGTGCGATCTCGAACGAGACGTCGTCGACGGCAATGAACGCGCCCTGCGCTCGCTGCAGCAGGCCACGGCGGATCGGGAAGCTGACGCGCAGGTTCTGGACCTCGAGCAGCGGGCCCAAGGATGGAGTTGCCGCGTGCAGCGGTGCCGCGTTGAAGCGCAGCGCCGTCGAGTCGGCCGAGTGCGCAACGGGCTCGCGGGGAGCGCCGCCCTCATCGACGTCGCCCTCGCGGTAGAGCAGGCAACGCACGCTGCGCGTCCCCAGATCCAGCAACGCCGGACGCGTGCCGGCGCAATCACCGAATGCGCGGTCGCAGCGCGGCGCGAAGCGGCAGCCGTCAAAGGTCTGCGACAGCGCCGGCACCGTGCCCGAGATCGCCGCAAGCGATTCGCCGCGCTTCGCCGTGTCCGGCAGCGCTTTCAGCAGCAGCCGCGCATACGGGTGCTTGGGCGCCGCGAAGAATTCGCGCACCGTCGCGACCTCGACGATCTGCCCCGCGTACATCAGCGCAACCCGGTGCGCCATGCCCGACACGACGGCCAGGTCGTGCGTGATCAGCAGCAGCCCCATGCCCTGCTCTCGCTGCAGCTGCTTCAGCAGGTCGAGGATCTGCGCCTGGATCGTCACGTCCAGCGCGGTCGTCGGCTCGTCGGCGATCAGGAAGTCCGGCTCCGAAGCCAGCGTCATCGCGATCATCACGCGCTGCTTCTGCCCGCCCGACATGCGGAACGGGTATTCGTCGAAGCGCCGCTCCGGCTCCGGGATGCCGACGCGCCGCAGCCACTCGATCGCCTTGGCACGCGCCGCGGCGCCGCGCAGTTCGGTGTGCGCCTCGATCGCCTCGACGACCTGCTGGCCGATGCGCATCACCGGGTTCAGGCTGGTCGACGGCTCCTGGAAGATCATCCCGATGCGCCCGCCGCGCACCGCGCGCATGCGCGATTCGGGCAGCGCCAGCACATCCTCGCCTTCGAGCTCGACGTCGCCGTTGACGATCGCGCCGTTGTCGGGCAGCAGGCGCATCAGCGCGAGCGCGGTCATGCTCTTGCCGCAGCCCGACTCGCCGACCAGCGCGAAGGTCTCGCCGCGCTGGATGGACAGCGTCAGGCCGGCGATCGCCTTGACGATGCCGGCATCGGCGTCGAGCGCGACTTCGAGGTCCTTGATCTTCAGCATCGCGCGCAGCCCGAAATCATGCGACGACACTGCGGCGCAGCCGCGGCCGGAAGCTGCGCGCGCGCGGGTCGAACGCATCGCGCACGCCGTCGGCGAACAGGTTCGCGGCCAGCACCAGCGTCACCATGAAGCCGAACGCGGCGGCGAAGCTCCACCACACCAGCGGGTCGCGGCTCATCTCGCTGCGCGCGAGGTTGATCATGCCGCCGAAGCTGTTCATCCCCGGGTCGACGCCGACGCCCACGTAGGTCAGCACCGCCTCGTACAGGATCAGGTCCGAGAAGCTCAGCACCGTCGTGATCAGCACGAGGTGCATCACGTTCGGCGCGATGTGGCGCGCCATGATGCGCGCGTGACTGACGCCGAACGCGGTCGCGGCCTGCACGAAGTCGAGCTCGCGCAGCTTCAGCGTCTCGCCGCGCACCAGCCGGCACAGCGTGGCCCAGCCGGTCAGTCCGAGGATGACGCACAGCAAAAAGATCTTCAGGTCGGCGCGCTCGCTGCCGGTCTCGAACATCTCCGGATGCTTGTCGAGGTACACCTGCACCATCAGCACGCAGGCCGCGATCAGCAGCACGTTGGGCACCGAGGTCAGCACCGTGTACAGGTACTGGATCGCCTCGTCGACCCAGCCCTTGAAGTAGCCGGCCAGCACGCCCAGGATCACCGCGAACGGCAGCGTCGCGATGGTCGACAGCGTGCCGATCACGAACGCGGTGCGCACGCTCTTCAGCGACTGGACCAGCACGTCGTTGCCGGTCTGGTCGGTGCCGAAGACATGGTAGTGGCCCATCAGCGCGATCACGGCGCCGGCGAGCACCGCGATGACCGCGATCGTGAGCAGCGCGGCGCGCAACGGCAGGTCGGTGCGGTCGGCGGCGATATCGCGCAGCGCCGCCAGCGTGCCGCCGTGAC
>DATCSE010000171.1:0-2832 GCA_036568605.1 Burkholderiaceae bacterium
TACATCGAGCGCTACTTCCAGCGCTTCGCCGGCGTCAAGCGCTACATGGACCAGACCAAGGAATCGGCGCGCGCGAACGGGTACGTCGAGACGCTGTTCGGCCGGCGCATCTACCTGCCCGAGATCCGCGGCGGCAACGGGCCGCGCAAGAGCGCGGCCGAGCGGCAGGCGATCAATGCACCGATGCAAGGCACCGCGGCCGATTTGATCAAGCTCGCGATGATTGCGGTGCAGGGATTGCTCGAGCGGGAGCAGCGGGGGACCAAGATGGTGATGCAGGTGCACGATGAGTTGGTGTTCGAGGTCCCGGATGAGGAGCTCGCTTGGGCGCGGGAGGCCATTCCCACTGTGATGGCGTCTGTGGCGGTGTTGAGGGTGCCCTTGCTGGCAGAAGTTGGAGTTGGTCCCAACTGGGACGAAGCTCACTGAATGCTTCTTCGTTGCTTTGTCGCTGGGCGCGGCAGCCCGCCGGTCCCGCCCGGCCGGCGGGTTACTTTCATTTGCTGGCCCAAATGAAAGTAACCAAAGCAAAGGGCCTAACACGATTCGAGCCCGACGCTTCGGCAAAAAGGTCCGGCTGATGTGAGCGTGGCTCGACCCGTCGCAGGGCCGCGCTCTCGTCGCAAGTCTTCTGGGATGGCCGAGCCGATGGTGGAACTGAACGGCACGCCATCAACCGAATTCTTCTGTCCACACCTCGTACTGAATGAGCGGGGTGTGAGGCCCTTTGCTTTGGTTCCTTTCATTTGGGCCCGCAAATGAAAGGAACTCGCCGGCCGGGCGAGACCGGCGGGCTGCTGCCCAAGCAAGAAACCCCAGCAAAGCCCCAAAGAAGCAAGTTCATCGATTCTTCATGTTTCAGCCACGCTAGCGTCACGGCCCGCCCGGACGATGACGGTCCATGCAACGCGAAGCCGCCTTCCTGCGCGCATGGACCGACGCCCCCGCCCCGTCGCTCGCTGACCCCGACGACGGCGATGACGCGCTGCCCGGCGGAGGCGCGAAGCAGCGCTACCGGACGCTGTGGATCTCCGACCTGCACCTGGGCACGCCGGGTTGCCAGGCGAACGCGCTGCTCGATTTCCTGAAGCGCACCGAGTCGGACACGCTGTTCCTGGTCGGCGACATCATCGACGGCTGGCAGCTGCGGCGCAGCTGGTACTGGCCGCAGGCGCACAACGACGTCGTGCAGAAGGTGCTGCGCAAGGCGCGCAAGGGCACGAAGGTGATCTTCGTGCCGGGCAATCACGACGAGTTCGCGCGGGCCTTCGTCGACCACAACTTCGGCGGCGTCGATGTCGTGAAGGAGTGGATCCACGAGACGGCCGACGGCCGCAAGCTCTGGGTGATGCACGGCGACCTGTTCGACGGCGTGATCCAGTGCGCGAAGTGGCTCGCGCATGTCGGCGATTCGCTGTACGAGCTCACGCTGAAGCTGAACCGGCACCTGAACTCGCTGCGCGCCCGGCTAGGGCTGCCGTACTGGTCGCTGTCGAAGTACCTGAAGCTCAAGGTCAAGCGAGCGGTCAGCTATGTCAGCGACTTCGAGACCGCGGTCGCGCGCGAGGCGCGCAAGCGCGGCGTGCACGGCGTGGTCTGCGGTCACATCCACCACGCCGAACTGCGGGAGATCGATGGCGTGCTGTATGCGAACGACGGCGACTGGGTCGAAAGCCTGACCGCGCTGGCCGAGCATGCCGACGGGCGCCTGGAGATCATCGACTGGGCCGCGCAGATGAGCGGCGCCCAGGCGGATGTAGCGCTCGTGCCCGCAGTCGCCGCCGTCGCCGTGAACGGTGCTGCCAGCGGCCGATGATCCCGCGGCCGGTTCGCGACCGCTTGTTCTCGCTCGCTAAACTGGCGCGATGAATGACGCCGCTGTGACGCGCACGCTGGGCATGCCGGCGCTCCTCAACCGAGAGCGCGCGATCCTCGAGTTCAACCGGCGCGTGCTCGCACAAGCGCGGCGTGCCGACGTGCCGCTGCTCGAGCGGCTGCGCTATGTCTGCATCGTCTCGTCCAACCTCGACGAGTTCTTCGAAGTGCGCTTTGCCGACTACATCGAGGCGGCGCGGCGCCCGGGTGCCGGCGTCTCGAACCGCGACCTCGAATCGGTCGCGGCCGATGCGCACGAGCTGATCGACGAGCAGTACGCGCTGTTCAACGACGAGGTGATGCCGCAGCTCGCGCGCGAGGGCGTCGTGATCCTGACCCACACCGAGCGCGACGAGGCGCAGCGCCGCTGGGTCGACGGCTTTTTCCAGAAGCAGGTGCGGCCGCTGCTGGTGCCGGTCGGGCTGGATCCGTCGCACCCGTTCCCGCAGGTCGCGAACAAGTCGCTGAACTTCATCGTGCGCCTGGCCGGCGAGGATGCGTTCGGCCGCGCGAACACGATCGCGATCGTCAAGGTGCCGCGCGTGCTGCCGCGCGTGATCAAGCTGCCCGAGAAGATCGCCGGCGTCGATCCGGCCGGCCGGCCGCGCCAGGCCTTCGTGATGCTGACCAGCGTGATCCGCGCGCACCTGGCGGAGCTGTTCCCGGGGCGCGAGGTCGAGGCGTTCTCGCAATTCCGCGTCACGCGCGATTCCGACCTCGACATCGACAGCGACGACGTGACCAACCTGCGCCAGGCGCTGCGCTCGGGTCTGACGACGCGCCACTTCGGCCAGGCGATCCGGCTCGAGGTGGTCAAAACCTGCCCGGAGGAGCTGTCGGCGTTCCTGCTGCATCAGTTCGGCCTGCCGCAGGCCGCGCTGTACCGGGTCAACGGGCCGGTCAACCTGGTGCGGCTGAACCAGCTGATCGACCAGGCCGACGACCCGGCCGACGGCG
>DATCSE010000172.1:0-6849 GCA_036568605.1 Burkholderiaceae bacterium
CCACCGGCCGCAGGTTCAGCGTGAGCTTGCCCAGCCGCAGCCGCGACACGTCCAGCAGATCATCGAGCAGCAGCCGCATCACATTCGACTGGCGCAGCACGATCTCGGCCGCGCGCGTGCGCTCCTTGGCCTTCAGCACGCCCAGCTGCATCGCCTGCGAGGCGCTGCTGATCGCCGCCAGCGGGTTGCGAAGCTCGTGCGACAGCACCGCGAGAAAACGATCCTTCTGCGCATCGGCCGATTCGAGCGCGGCGGCGATGCGCTGCTCCTCGTTGAGCGCGGCGATCAGCTCGCTGCGGCTGCGCTCGAGCGCTTCCTGCGCAGTGCGCATGTCGGTCTGGTCGCGCAGCACCTTGACGAATCCGACGACCGCGCCCGCGGCATCCTGCATAGGCGACAGCACGCCGCTGGCCCAGAAGCGCCCGCCGTTCTTGCGCAGGTGGAAGCGGTCGTCGGAGGCAATGCCCTCGCGCTCGGCGCGCCCGGCCTCGAGCTGCGGCACGCCGGCGGCGCGGTCCTCGTCGGTGAAGATGATGTCGTAGCGCTGCCCCAGCACCTCGTCCTCGGCGTAACCGAGCAGCCGCGCCGCGCCGGCGCTCCAGGTCGTGATGCGGCGATCGCGGTCGGTCGCGAAGATCGCGTACTCGACCGCGTTCTCGATGATCAGCCGCAAGTGCGCCTCGCTGCGGCGCAACGCGTCCTCGGCCCGCTTGCGCTCGGTGATGTCGGTGCTGACGACCAGGATCGAGTTCGGCTGGCCGCCCATCTCGAACAGCGAGCTGCCGCTGCTGTGCAGCCAGATCACCGAGCCGTCCTTGCGCACCCAGCGGTTCTCGGTCTGGAACGATTCGTTCTGTTGCATCAGCCGCTCGAGCAATCGTTCGGTCGCGGGCCGGTCGGCGGGGTGCACGATGTCCAGCAACTGAGTCTCGACCAGCTCGCCGTCGGAGTAGCCCAGCAGCTCCTGCTGGTACTGGTTGCCGAACGTGATGCGCCCGTCCAGGGAGACCTGCACGACCCCCACGGCGGCCTGGTTGACGATCGCGCTGAAGCGCTCCTCCGAGTGGCGCAGCGCCTCCTGGCCGCGCTTGCGCTCGGTGATGTCGACGAAGGTCAGCACGACCCCGGCGATGCGGTCATCGAGCGTGCGGTACGGCAGCGCGCGCACCAGGTACCAGCTGCCGTCGCCCTCGCTGACCTCGCGCTCCACCGGAACCAGGCGGTCGAGCACGCGCTGCGCGTCGTCGCCGAGATCCGGGTAGTCGAGCTGGCTGGTCAGGTCGGTCAGCGGCCGGCCGACGTCGGTCGGGATCAGGTTGAACAGCGCGACCGCCGACGGCGTGTAGCGCGTGATCCGCATCTCGCGGTCGAGGAACACGGTGGCGATCGCCGTCGCGTCCATCAGGTTCTGCATGTCGCTGTTCGAGTGGCCCAGCTCGTCGACTTTGTTCTTCAGCTCGTGGTTGACGGTGGTCAGCTCCTCGTTGATCGACTGCAGCTCCTCGCGGCTGGTCTCGAGCTCCTCGGTCGCCGAGCGCAGCTCCTCGTTCATCGCCTGCAGCTCTTCGTTGCTGGCCTTCAGCTCCTCGGTCGACGCCTCGTACTGCTCGACCGTGTCGCGCAGATGGGCCTTGAGCCGCTCGAGCTCGCGGTCCAGGTGGTGCGCGAGCGGAACCGGCTCGACCTGCGCATCACCGGCTTCGCCGCCGCGTACCAGCTCGCCCGGCGTCACCGCGGCGCGCAACGTCACGAGCGACAGGCCGGGCGCGATGTCGGCCAGCGGCGTGACCGTCATCGCGACGCTCATCGGCGAGCCATTGAGGTCCACCGGCACCGGCGGCACCTCGATCGGCCCTTCGGCCTGCGTGGCCTGGTACAGCGCCGCGCGCAGCTCGATGCGCAGCCCCGGGTGGATCGCGCGCACCAGGTTGCGGCTGGGCTCGCCGCCGCCGTACTGCAGGAAGCGCCCGGCGCTGGGCGACAGGTGCACGATGTCGTGCTCGGTGTCGACCAGCAGCGACGGCGGCGCCAGGTGCTCGAGCAGCTTGAAGTGCAACTCGCTCCACGAACCTGCGCGCCCGTCCAGGGCGGCACCGGGCCGCAGCGTCGCGGTCGCGTGGGCGAACGCCGGCCCGGCGACGACGATAGGCGAGGACCGCGCCGACTGCTGCGCCTCCATCGCGATCGCGAGCGTGCCGGGCCCGGGCGGCACCGGCAGGCCGATGCGTGGCGTCGAGCGGTGCACGTAGAGCCGGTGCTTCTTGTCGAGCACCGAGAACAGCGGGCTGCCGTCCTCCACCGACTCCGACGAGCCCAGGAACAGCTGGCCGCCCGGCACCAGCGCGAAATGGAACGTATCGAGCGCACGCGACTGCGCCTCGCGGTTCAGGTAGATCAGCAGGTTGCGGCACGCGACCAGCTCCTGGCGCGAGAACGGCGAATCCTTCAGCACGTCGTGCACCGCGAACAGCACCATCTCGCGCAGCTCGCGCCGCACCCGGTAGCCGCGGTGCTCCTTGACGAAGAAGCGGCGCAGCCGCTCCTCCGAAACGTCGGCCTCTATCGTCGTCGGGTAGATGCCTTCGCGCGCGGTGCGGATCGCGTCCTCGTCGAGGTCGGTCGCGAAGATCTGGATATGCGGCGGCGACTCGAGCGTGCGTGCATGCTCGCTGAGCATCATCGCGATCGAATACGCCTCCTCGCCGGTGGCGCAGGCCGCGACCCAGACACGCAGCGAGTCCACGCCGGTCTTGTTCTGGAATAGCCGCGGCAGGCTCGCCTCGAGCGCGGCGAAGCAGTTCGGATCGCGGAAAAAGTTGGTGACGCTGATCAGCAGGTCCTGCAGCAGCGCGCCGGCCTCGCCGGGGCGCGTGCGCAGGCAGCCGAGATAGCCGTGCAGATCCTCGACCGCATTGACCTGCATGCGCCGGCCGATGCGGCGCAGGATGGTCGCGCGCTTGTAGTACGAGAAGTCGCGGCCGGTGCGGGTGCGCAGGAAGGTCAGCACGTCGCGCAGCGCGGCCTCGGCGGCACCCCCGGCCGGCGGCGTCACCTGCGTCGGCTGCGGCCCCTGCTCGGGCGGCAGCTTGATCTGGTCCTCGAGCCGGAAGTAGGTCAGCACCCGCTCGGCCATCTGCTCGACCGGCAGCACCCAGTCGACCATGCCGGTGCCGACCGCGGCGCGCGGCATGCCGCCGTATTGGGCTTCGTCCGGGTCCTGCGCGATCGTCAGCCCGCCGCGTTCCTTCACGCGCTTGATGCCGATCGCGCCGTCGCCGTCGACGCCCGACAGCACGATGGCCGCGGCGTGCGGGCCGTGCGTGTCGGCCAGCGTACGGAAGAACAGGTCGACCGCGATGTGCGGGTAGCGCCCGCGCGGCAGATCCGACACCTGCAGATACCCGTCCAGCGAGCGCAGCGCCTTGCGCGGCGGGATCACGTAGACCGTGTCGGGCTCGAACCGGTGCGACTCGTGGACCTGCAGCACCCGCATCGGCGTCGAGCGCTGCAGCAGCTCGGCGAGCGTGCTCTCGTGCTCGCCCGACAGGTGCAGCACCACCACGTAGGCCAGCCCGGTGGCGGGCGGCACGGAAGCGAAGAAGGCCTGGAGCGCCTGGATGCTGCCGGCCGAGCCGCCGAGGCCGACCACCGGCGGCGTGCGGGCATCGCGCGCCGAAGCCAGATCGCCCGGCTGCTCGTCACCGTCCGGCGGGCCCGAGTCGACGTGCTCGGGTGTATCGCGCTCGTTGTCCATGGCCCCATCCGAAAGACCATTGATGATGACACATCAGGCTGTCGATGCCGAGAGTCTTGCTGCAGCGTCGGCGTCGTGCAGCAACTGCCGCAAGCGCGTCATGTTCACCGGCTTGGTCAGATGGGCTTGGAAGCCGGCAACGCCCTCGGCCGGCGGCGCGGTTTCGATCTGCGGCAGGCCGGTGAGCGCGGCAATGTAGAGGAAGCGATCGGCCGGCTGCTCCCGTCGCAGGCGCTGCAGCACCGAGTAGCCGTTGCCGCCCGGCATCTTGATGTCCACCAGCGCGACACGCGGCTCGAACTCGCGCGCGACGTGCAAAGCCTCGTCGGCGTCGTAGGCGGCGCGCGCCTGGTGGCCCATCGCGGTGAGCAGCTGCACCAGCGAGTCGGCCGCGTCCTGGTTGTCGTCGACGACCAGCACGCGGCTGATCGGCATCGGCACCGGCGCGGGCGGCGCCGCCGCGGCCGCATCGGTGCGCTCCAGCAGCGGCAGCGTCATCGTGAACGTGCTGCCGCGGCCCGGCCCCGGGCTTTCGGCAAACAGCGTGCCGCGATGCAGCTCGACGACGCGGCGGGCGAGCGCGAGCCCGATGCCGAGCCCGGCCTGCGCCGGCGAACGGGGCACGTCGGACTCTTGCACGAACATGTCGAAGATACGTTCCAGCGCCTGCGGCGCGAGCCCGTAGCCGGTGTCGCGCACGCGGACTACCAGCGTGCCGTCTTCCTTGCGAACCTCCACCTGAATGTCGCCGCCTTCGGGCGTGTAGCGCAGCGCATTGGCGATCAGGTTGCCCAGCGCCTGCGCAAGACGCGCCGCATCGCCGCGCAGCGGAAGCGCGACCTCGGGGTCGTGGTCCAGCCACAAGCGCTGGTGCGCCGCCGCGGCTTGCGTCCTGGCGGCCTCGACGCTGCTGGCTGCAATCTCGCGAAAGTCCAGCGTCTCGAGCTGAATTCCGATCTTGCCGGTGACGATGCGTCCGACGTCGAGCAGGTCGTCGACCAGCCGCACGAGCTGCGTCGACTGGCGCTCGATGATCTGCTGCACCCGCTGCAGCGCCGGCGTCAGCGGCTCCTGCAGCGCCATCAGCGTGGCGGCATTGCAGATCGGCGTCAGCGGATTGCGCAGCTCATGGCCCAGCATTGCGATGAACTCGTTCATGCGCTCGCTGGTCTGCTCGAGCTCGGCGAGGCGGCGCTGGCCGCTCTGGTCGCGCGTCACGACCGCGTACCCGCGCAAGCGACCGCGCTGGTCGTGCACCGGAGCGGTCACGACGTGGGCCCAGAACGTCCGGCCGTCGCGGCGCAGGCGCCAACCCTCGACCTCGCAGCGCCCGGTGGCGGAGGCGGCCCTCAGCTGCACAGCCGGCTTGCCCGCCGCGACATCGGCCGGCATGAAGAAAATCGTGTGCTCGCGGCCGGTCACTTCCGCTTCGTCGTATCCGTGGATCGCGCGCGCGCCCGCGTTCCAGGTCTGCACCCGGCCGGCAGTGTCGAGCAGGTACAGCGCGTACTCGCGCACCGACTCGATCAGCAACCGCAGCTGCTCCTCGCTGCGGCGCAGGTTCTCTTCGTGCTGGCGCCGCTCGGTGAGGTCGCGCGTGACCTTCGCGAAGCCGATCAGTTGGCCGTCGTCGTCGCGCAGCGCGGTGATGACGACGCTGGCCCAGAAGCGCGAGCCGTCCTTGCGGACGCGCCAGCCCTCGTCCTCGAAGCGGCCGTCTACCTCGGCGCGGCGCAACTCCTCGTCCGGCCAGCGGACGGCCACCGCCTCGGCGGGGTAGAAGCGGGAGAAGTGCTGGCCGATGATTTCGTCGGCCGTGTAGCCCTTGATGTCGCGCGCGCCGGCGTTCCAGCTGGCGACGCGGCCATGCGCGTCGAGCAGGAAGATCGCGTAGTCACGAACCGTTTCGACCAGGCGGCGGAACGGCTCATCCGCCTGGCCGGTCGCCTGCGGTGTCGCCTCGGAACGCGCATCGTCGTGCATCGGTAGCTGAGCGCCGGGCCAACGCCGCAGGCCCGCCGGTCAGGGCGTGGAAGCCGAGCCCATCGGGCTGGAGGCGCTCTGGGTGGACGGCGAAGCGCCGGTGCTGCCGGGTGCTGTACTGCTGGGCTTGTTGCACGCCGACATCAGGCACAGCGCCAGTACCGCGGGGATCGTCGTCAGGATCAGTCGCTTGTTCATTCAAAAACTCCTTCTAGCGCGCAGCAGCGCGTTTCTCGGGTGGCCAAGGGCAATTGGCGTGCCCGCAGCCGGCTCATTCAACCGGGTCGGGACCGTCCTCCAGCACGCGTTGGAGGACACCGACCTGTCGCTCGATGTGCGTCGCGGCGGCTTCCAGCCGCTTGGCCTCGTCATCATGACCGGCGCCGCGCTCCAGGTCTGCAAGCTGGTGCAACAGCAGCGAACGTTCCTGCATCGCCCGTAACGCGTTCCAGCCGGCCTGGTCGGCCACGCTGGTCATGGCCGACTGCAACGCGCGCACCGAGAACGCGTGCCCGGTATGGCAGCGGTAGCGCTGTGGTGGCGAATCGAGGATCTGCCAGAGCGCCCCGTGGCACTCGGGACAGACGAAGGTCGACGGGCGGGCGATTCGGTTCAAGGCTTCCATGGGATTGCCTCGGTGCAACGACAGGTCCATCTCGGCCGCAGCGTCGCCGCCCTCGCACGGCACGGCTGGCGGCGCGATCTCGCGATCGGCCAGCGAGACCAGCAGCATCGGGATCAATGCCAGCGGCACGACATGGTCGACGGCAACGTCTCGAATGGCGCTGAGCGGCATGCTGGGCTCCTCCGCGTCCTTCGGATCCTGGACCACCGCGATGCCGCCGCAGCGCTTGATCTCCTGCAAGCCGACCGTGCCGTCATCGAGGTGCCCGGTCAGCACCACGCCGATCACGCCCGGCCCTTTCGCGAGCGCGGCCGAGCGGAACAGCGGATCGATCGCCGGCCGCGCGAGGTTTTCGCGCGGGCCGCGGTTCAGCACGAGGGTGCCGTCATGGACCAGCAGGTGGTGATCGGGCGGCGCCACCCGGATCGTGTGCGGCGCCAGCCGTTCGCCATCGCGCGCGTGGGCCGCATCGTGCCCGCTGCGCTCC
>DATCSE010000173.1:0-8043 GCA_036568605.1 Burkholderiaceae bacterium
GGGCGCCCGCACCGCCTGCATCCTCGCGGCCCTGTGGCCGGAGCGCTGCAAGGCGCTGGTGTCGGTCAGCGGCTACCTGCTCGTGAACCGCGCGGCCGCTGCGCAGCCACTGCTGCCGCAGGACGAGCTGAGCTGGTGGTACCAGTTCTACTTCGCGACCGAGCGCGGACGTGCCGGCTACGAGAAGTACCGGCGCGAGTTCGCCCGGCTGATCTGGCAGCAGGCCTCGCCGCAGTGGCGCTTCGATGATGCGACGTTCCAACGCACCGCCTCGGCATTCGACAACCCCGATCACGTCGAGATCGTGGTCCACAACTATCGCTGGCGGATCGGCCTGGCCACCGGCGAGGCCCGCTTCGATGCGATCGAGTCGCGCCTCGCGACGGCGCCCGACATCACGGTGCCGGCGATCACGCTGGAAGGCGATGCGAACGGCGCGCCGCACCCGGACCCTGCGGTCTACGCACGCAAGTTCGTCGGCCGCTACGAGCACCGTGGGCTGCGCGGCGGCATCGGCCACAACCTGCCGCAGGAAGCGCCGGACGCTTTCGCACGCGCCGTGATCGACGTGGCCCGCGCCTGACGGCATCACCCCTCTCGCGACTCGTTTCCTTCATCGAACATGAAACCTCTGATGAAAACTCTCTCCATCGCCGCGGCGTCGATCGCCGCCTTCGTGCTGACCCTCGAGGCGCCCGCCGCTCGAGCCGCCACGGTGCCCGACACGTCTGCCCCCAGCGTCGTGATCGTGCACGGGGCGTTCGCCGACGGGTCGGACTGGTCGCGCGTCATCCCGCTGCTGCAGGCCAAAGGGGTGCACGTCACCGCGGTCCAGAATCCGCTGACCTCGCTGGAGGACGACGTGCAAGCCACGCAACGCGCGATCGCGCTGCAAAGCGGCAAGGTCGTCCTGGTCGGTCACTCGTGGGGCGGCACCGTGATCACGCAGGCAGGCACCGAATCCAAGGTGGCTGCGCTGGTCTACGTCGCGGCGTTCGCGCCCGACGCAGGCCAGACGACCGCCGAGCTGGGCAAGCCCTATCCGCCGCCGCCGGGGCTGGCGTTCCTGTCGGCCGACGCCTCGGGCTTTCTGAGCCTGAGCCCCGAGGGGATGCGCCGTCATTTCGCACAGGACCTGCCGGCCGCGCGGACCGCGACGATGACGGCGACGCAAGGCCCGATACGCGCCAGTGCGTTCGAGCAAGCGGTGTCGCAGGCCGCCTGGAAATCCAAGCCGAGCTGGTACGTGCTGACCGAGGCCGATCACATGATCCCGCCGGCCCAGCAGCGCGACATGGCCCAGCGCATCGGCGCGCGCGTGACCGCGCTGCCCACCAGCCACGTGCCGCAGCAGGCGAAGCCGCAACAGGTGGCCGACGTCATCCTCGACGCGGTGCGGCAGAGCCGCTGATCCGCCAGCGGCGGCCGCGTCAGGCCATGTCCTCCCACCGGCCGCTGCGCTCGGAGCGCCACAGCGCGTCGATCACGCGCATCTGCGCGATCGCATCGTTCACACCCCAGCCGAGCGCGTCCTCGCCGCGCACCCGGCGCGAGAAGGCCTCGGCCTGCAGGCGGTACTGATCGGCGGCCGGCAGCGTCTCGGTGACGATGCCGCTGCCGTCGACCGCGCCGCCGTCGTCGATCGCGATCTGCATCGCCCCGCCCTGCGGCGCGTTGAACGGTATCAGCACCTCGATGCGCCCGAGCGTGCCGACGATCTGGACGCGCTGGTAGCGACAGCTTTGCGTCGCGACGGTGAAGGCGAGCTGGCGGCCAGCGCCGAAGTCCAGCAGCGCGCTGGTCGTGCGGTCGGTGCCCAGCGCCGGGTCGCGGTCGACCAGTGCGATGCCGCGGTGCGGCTCGGCCTCGAACAGATAGCGCCCGCTCAGGATCGCGTAGCAGCCGATGTCGTACAGCGCGCCGCCGCCGATGTCCGGCCGGTTGCGGATGTTGGCCGGGTCGTCGTTGAAGTACGAGAAGAACACCTGCACGGCCCGCACCGGGCCGATGCGGCCGCTGCGCACCAGCTCGCGCGCACGCTGCCACTGCGGATGGTGGCGCACCATGAAGGCCTCTTCGATGTGCACGCGCGAGGCCGCCGCCTGCAGCGCCTGCGCCTCGGCCGCAGTCAGTGCGATCGGCTTCTCGCACAGCACGTGCTTGCCGGCCGCGGCCGCCTGCAGCGTCAGCGGCACGTGCAGGTGATTGGGCAGCGGGTTGTAGATCGCCTCGATCTGCGGGTCGGCGATCAGCTCGTCGTAGGAGCCGTAGACCTGCGCGATGCCGAGCTCGCGGGCGACGCGCGTTCCCGCGTCCACGGACCGCGACGCGATCGCGCGCAGCTCGATCAACGGGCTCGCCCGCATCGCCGGCAGTACCTTCTCGACCCCAATCTTCGCCGTGCTGAGCACGCCCCATACCACTGGCTTCATGTTGATCTCCTGTCTCATGCCGGCGGGTATGGTAGGCCGGCGTGGCCGGCCTGTGCATTCCGTCGCACTGCGGCCGGCGCCGTTCGCAGCCGCAGCCGATCACGCGTTAGGCTCTAGTCCAGTGAAACAGAGGAATCGGCTGTGCGATTCCTCTGTTTCACTGGACCAGCACTCGCTCGCTGCAGCCCATGACCCTCACGCTTCGCCGATTCGCCCTGCTGCTGTGCCTGCCCCTGCTGCTCGCGGCCGGCGCGGCTCACGCCGACACGCAGGGCATGGCCCCTGCGGTGCTGCGGGCCATGCTCTTCGCGGCGGATCTTCCGGGCGACGCACGGCCCGCGCCAGACGGCGGCACCCCGCCGCTGTGGCAGGCCGAGGGCACCCACGTGCAACGCATGCTGCCGTACCGCACGCACGGCAGCTGGGTGCGCCTCACGCCGCAGTCGCTGCCGCCCCGGCCGCTGCTGGTCATCGAAGGACAGATCACCGAGCCGGTCCACCTGTTCCTGCCTGATGGAACCGTGGTCCAACGCTCGAAGCTGCGGCCCAGCGGCCGCGAAGGCTCGGCCATTGCGCTCGTATTCCCGCTGCCCGCTTCGCTGGCGCCGGATACGCCGTTGCTGCTGCACCTCGCCCACCATCACCGCGTCAACGTCGATTTCTCGATCGTCGCCGGGGAGCCATGGCGCGAATACGAGAAGACGCGCCTGATCGTCTCGGCCGCGATGTACGCATCGCTGGTCGCCTTCGCGGTGATCGCCGGCTGCTACTGGGTCGCGCTTCGCGAGCGCATGTTCGCCGACTACACCTGGTACCTCGCGAGCCTGATCCTGTTCATGACCGCGAGTGCCGGGCTGCTCTACGCGGCGCCGGGCGGCCCATGGCTGGCGCGGCTGGGCATCCACGGGCAGTGGGCCGCGGCCACCGCCGCGATCGGTTTTGCGGTCGGCTTCGCGCGCGACTTTCTCGACGTCGCACGCCACGCGCCGCGGCTGCTGCCGCTGATGGGCCGCCTGCGCACCGCCTTGCTGGTGACCGCGGGCACGATCGCGGTATGGCCATGGCCGGCGAGCCGGTTCGGGATGGTGGTGGTCGCGGTGCTGCTGGCGGTCAACGTGCTGATGGTCGTCCTGGGTGCGCGTGCGGCACTGGCGCGCAACCGCTACGGCTACTACTTCCTCGCCGGCTGGGTTCCGCTGACGGCGGCCACGTCGCTGCGCAGCCTGCAGGCAGCCGGCCTGGTCGACATCGCGGCCAACGATGTCTACCTGTATGCGCTGGGCGCGGTGTGGGAGGCGTTGGCGCTGACCTTGGGCATCGCCGATCGCGTGCTGGGCTTCCGGCGCGAGCGCGATGCCGCCCGCAAGATGGCCGAGCAGGACATGCTCACCGGCGTGCAGAGCCGCCGCGCGATCGAGATGCAGCTGCGCGCGCTGGCGAGCGAGGCACGTGCCGGCGGCAGCGGGCTGGGCGTGCTGTTCGTCGACGTCGATCACTTCAAGCGGATCAACGACCGCTACGGCCATGCGATCGGCGATGCCTGCCTGGTCGCGGTCGCGCAGCGGCTGCAGGCCGAGCTGCGCGACGGCGACTGCCTGGGCCGCTGGGGCGGCGAGGAGTTCGTGGCCCTGCTGCCCGGTGCGAACCTGGACAACGCGCATCACACGTCGGAGCGCATCCTGCGCAAGGTGTCGGCCGACCCGGTGCAGGTCGCCAACGGCGCGGTGATGATCACCGTGAGCATCGGCATCGCGGTGCTGGACCCGCTGCACGACGACATCCACAGCCTGCTGAATCGGGCCGACGCGGCCCTCTACCGCGCGAAAGCCAACGGGCGCAACCGCGTCGAGCGCGATCCCGGCCCGCTGGAGGCCGTGCCGGCGCACTGAATGTCGCGCTCAGCGCGCGTCTTTGCGCATCCCGGCGACCGGACCTATGCCCATCGAGCCCAGCAGCATCAACGCCCACAGCACGACGGACGTGGGGCCGACGATCCAGGTGCTGACAACGGCCGGCAGGTTCAGATCGGCCCACGCATCGACGAGCACGATGCAGACGAACGCGGCCGCCACGAGCGCCCGCTGGCTGGCAACGCCGGCGCGCCACCGCCGCGGCGGGCGAGGCGGACGACGAAGCCGCTCGACATCGTCGCGGCGGCGCGGGGGCTGAGAGAGATGCAAGGCAGTCGAGACCATGGACTCGATTGTCCGCCTCGCTCCCCGCGCTTGCTGTCGTCTCGCTGTCGGACCATGGCGCCGCCGCGAGCCGCTTGCCCCGACAATCGCCACCCGCCATCTAGAACCCACGCGTGATCAGCCTGACCCGACTCACCTTCCAGCGCGCCCGGCGCGAGCGCCTGCCGCAGATCGCCGGCAGCCTCACGTTCACGACCGTGCTGTCCATCGTGCCGCTGGTGTCGGTGAGCTTCGCGCTGCTGACGCGCTTCCCCATCTTCGCGCGCTTCGAGCAGGCGCTCGACGAATACCTGTTGACGAGCATGCTGCCGCCGCAGCTGTCGCACACCGTCCTGGCCAACCTGCACCACTTCGCCGACAACGCCAGCGGCCTCACGGTGCTGGGCTCGTGCTTCGTGCTGATGACGGCCATCGCGCTGATGCTGACGATCGAGAACGCGCTGAACCAGATCTGGGGCGTGCGGCGCGCGCGGCCCTTGCTCAAGCGCATCGGCTTGTATGCGCTGATGCTGGTCGCGGGGCCGCCGCTGGCGGGCGCGAGCTTGTGGGCGACGTCGTACGCGCTGGTCGCATCGATCGGGCTGATCGGCACGCTGCCGCCGCCGGTCGCGTTCGCGTTCACGCTAGGCCCGGCGCTGCTCGCCGTGGTCGGCCTCGCCGCGCTGTTCTACTTCGTGCCCAACACCCAAGTCCGGCGCCGCGATGCGCTCGCGGGCGCGTTGATCGGCGGCATCGCGCTGGAGATCGGCAAGCGCGCCTTCACCGCGTACGTGACCAAGATCCCGACCTACAAGGCCGTGTACGGCGCGCTGGCGGCCCTGCCGGTCTTCATGCTGTGGGTCTACCTGTCGTGGCTGGTCACGCTGACCGCGGCGCTGATCGCGGCGAACCTGGGCCAGGCCGGGTCGCGTGCCGGCGGCTCACGCTCGCGGGCGCGAGCGTGAGGCCCGCGAAGCCCTGACGATGGCGACCGGCGCTGCGGCGCGAGCCGTGGCCATCGGTGCCGCTCAGGTGACGCGCGGGAACGCCACGCGAACCTCGATGCCCTTGCCGCCGATCCCGGCGTGCAAACTCACGTCGGCGCCGTGCCGCTCGGCGATCGCCTTGACGATGGCCAGGCCCAGTCCGCTGCCGGATTCGCCGCTCGCGATCGCGTCGGCACTGCGGTAGAAACGATCGAAGATGCGCTCGCGCTCGCCCGGTGCGATGCCCGGTCCATCGTCGGCAACCGCGAGGCTGGGCACGCCGTCGTCGAGTCGGGCGGCCACGTCGACCGTCCCGCCCGCCGGCGTGTAGCGCAGCGCGTTCTCGATCAGGTTGTCCAGCAGCATCTCGAGCTGGGTCGGATCGCCGGGCGTGCGGACGCCGTCGCGTGTCACCGCGCCGAGGTCGATGCCGCGCCTTTCGGCCTCGGGCGTCCAGCGGGCGACGGCATCGCGCGCCAGTTCGCCCAGGTCGACGGGCCGCGTCGCGATCGCAGCAGCGGCTGCCCCGCCGTCTCCGGTCGCACGCGAGAGTGCCAAGAGTTGCTCGATCAGCCGGCTGATGCGCGCGATGCCCGCCTCGAGCTCAGCGGCGGCCCGGCGCCGTTCGACCGCCTCTTCGCTGCGCGCCAGCAGCTGGGCCTGCAGCCGCAGCGCCGTCACGGGCGACCGCAACTCATGGGCCGCGTTGGCGATGAACTCGCGCTGCCGGCGCACCGCGAGCTCGAGCCGGCGCAACAGGTCGTTCAACGTGCCCGCCACCGGCAGCAGCTCGGTCGGCACGCCCTCCAGCGGCAGCGGCTCGAGCGAGTCGATGTCGCGCCGCGCGAGGGCTCGCTCCGCGGCGACTAGCGGCTTGAGACCATGCCGCAGCGCGCCGAACAGCAAGGCCGCCATCACGAGGACCATCCCAGTCAGCGGGATCAGCAGCTGCGACGCCGATTCGATCGCCATGTCGCGCCGCACCGCCGCCGGTTGCGCCACCTGCACGACGCGGTCGCTCTGCGCGACGGTGTAGACGTGCCAGGCCGTCGAATCGACCTGCTGGACCGACAGGCCGGCAATGGGCGCGAAGACCAGCGTCATCTCGGGCTGCGACGTGAACAGCAAGGTGCCGTCCCGCCGCCGCGCCAGTGCGATCAGCTTCGATTCGGTGTCGTCGATCGGCAGGACCAGCGGCGCACCGCCTCCGCTGATCGCGCCGCGCAGGTCCTTGTCGGCGAGCAGCAGCGCGGTCTGCTGCAGGCTGTCGTTCATGACCTGATCGACCTCGGTCAGGATCAACCAGTACGCGGCCAGCGCGAGCAGCGGTGCGCCCAGGCACAGCACGCCCAGCACGAAGAAGCGCAGCTGGCGCCGGATCGACGGGTGGCGTGTCATGCGTCGATGCGATAACCCACGCCGCGCACGTTCTTGATCAGTTCAGGCCCCAGCTTGCGCCGCAGGTTGTGCAGATGCACCTCGACGGCGTTGCTGCCGATTTCATCGGCCCAGCCGTAGACCGCCTCCTCCAGGCGTTCACGCGACAGGACCACGCCGGGCTTGCGCATCAGCGCTTCGAGGATCGCGAACTCCTTGGCCGTCAGCGCCACCGGCTCCGCGTTGTGCGTGACGGTCCGGCGCTGCGGGTCCAGCACCAGCGGGCCCGCCACCCACTGGCTGGTCACCGCGCCGCTGCGCCGGCGCAGCAGTGCCCTCACGCGGGCGAGCAGCTCGTCCAGATCGAACGGCTTGAGCAGGTAGTCGTCGGCGCCGGCATTCAGTCCCGCGACCCGGTCCGCGACTTCGTCGCGAGCGCTGACGATCAGCACGGCGACATCGTTCTGGCGCGCGCGGATGTTGCGCAGCATGTCCAGGCCGTTCATGCGCGGCAGGCCGATGTCCAGGACCACGAGCTCGTGTTCGCCTTTGGTCAGCGCCGCCAGCCCGCTCGCGCCGTCGCCGACCCAGTCGACCGACAGTCCCGCCTGGCCCAATCCATGCGTGATCGCGCGGCCGATCATCGGGTCGTCTTCGACCAGTAGAACCTGCATTGGCGAATCGTACGCGCGCATGCCGGCACCGCAGACATGGGTTCCCGAGCCGCGCTGGATGGCTTAAGCGATTCTTAAGGGGCGTCGCCGCAGGATGGATTCGATGTTGCTGCGACCCCTGTCGCGGCGTGACAAGCCCGCATGGGCAACCGATGTCTTCGACGAGATGCGTACACGGGATTTCGCACTGATCTATCGCCACGGAAAATCCGGCCTGCCCGACCGCGGCCACGACGACGCGCGCGGCCACGAATCCAGCACCGTGACAAAACCGAAGATCGCCATCGCGATGTATGGCATTCCGCGCGGCTCGGCGATCACGCTGCCCTCGCTGCAGCGGCACTTCATCGAGCCGGCGCAGCAGCTCGGCGAGTGCCGCGTCTTCTACCACCTGTACCGC
>DATCSE010000174.1:0-5138 GCA_036568605.1 Burkholderiaceae bacterium
GTGCCGATGCGGGCTTGGCGGCCACCACCGGCGGCGTGGTCGCGGCAGCGGAGGCCGGCTGCGGCGGCGTCGCGGCGACCGTCGTCGCGGCCGGGACTGACGCCGGGACGGCCGGCATCGATGCCGCAGCCGTGGGCGCCGCTGCCACGACCGGCGCGGGCGCCGGCACGGGGGTCGCGGCCGCCGGCTTTGCCGCGGGGGCAGGAGCAGGCGCCGGCGGTGCCGGCGGCACCGGCGCGGCAGCCGGCGGCTTCGCGATCGCGACAGCGGGCGCAGGAGCCGACGCAGCGGCGGCCGGCGCAACGCCCGGCTTGGCCGCTGAGGCAGCGCCCTGCAGCTTCTTCAGCTCGTCGACGTTCTTCGAGAGCTCGGCCACGCGCACATCGGCGGCCTTCTTCTCGGTTTCCTTCGAGATCGCCGCTTCGGCGGATTTCGCGCCGGCCGTGCCCTTGCTCAACGTCAGCTTGTCGGGCGTCGCCGATGCGGCCTGCTTGCGGTCCTCGACCTGGGCTTGGACCTTCCCGCTCGCCTGACGCGATGCGTCTTCTGTCTTCGCCGCCGGCACCGCGCCGGCCAGGCGCTGCCGGTACGCACCGAAGTCGGCGCTCTGCGCCTGGATGACCTGGCGCGCTTCGCCCGTGGTCACCGCCCCCGCCGACTCGGCGCTCGGCACCGCGAGCACCACGCCGGACTTCAGGCGGTTCATGTTGTTGTCCAGGAACGCCTGCGGGTTCGCGCGGTACAGCGCCACCAGCATCTGGTCGAGCGACACGCCGGAGCGCTGCGTGCGCGACGCAATGCGCGACAGCGTGTCGCCGCGGCGCACGCGGTATTCGTCGCCGCTTTCGGTGCCCGCTGCAGCGGACGCCGGGGCCGGAGCCGGCGCGGCCGTCGTGTTGCGCGGCGCCGTGGCGACGGCACGCGGTTCGGACTTGGCCGCCGGCTCGGCGCTCGGAGCGCGCGACGGCGCCGCGGTGCTGCGAGCCGGGGCGGTGGGCGCCGGCGCGGCGGCCGCCATGGCCGGCGCGGTGCTCGGCGCCGGCGCGCGCGCCATCGTCGGCGGGTCGAACAGCATGGTGTATTCGCGCACCAGCTTGCCGGTCGACCAGTTGATCTCGAGGATCACGTCGACGAACGGTTCCTGCACGCCGCGGTCGCTGGTCAGGCGCAGGTACGGGCGGCCGTCGGCACGGCGCTCGAGGGAAACCTTGGTAGCCGGGAGCACCGCGTTGTAGTCGACACCCGCCGCCTTGTACGCCTCCGGCGAGGCGACCTTGATCTGCAGATTCGACGCCTCTTCCGGCGTCAGGCTCGTCACGTCGATCTCGGCGCGCAGCGCTTCGCCGAGCGCCGACTGGACCTGCAGCCTGCCGAGGCCTAGGGCCCAAGCCCCTTGGGCAGCCAAACACAATGCGGCAGCCGCCACCCCAGTCAGGGCAAAGCGCCCCGAGATCGAGAAGTTTCTGTTCAAGGCGTCTCCCAAATAGACGAGGTGGGCCCCACGCAGTGCCCACCGTAAACGGACCACTCAGCGACGCTCACGGCCGCAAAACTCAAGGTCGTTAAGAATAGCCAGAAATCACAATAGCATCAATAACATACGCTGACAAGCTCATGCAATGGCTGACATTCGGACGACCTTTGTCACGACAACACCGCTCCGCTGGTCCGTTGCAGGTGGACAACGAGCGGTCGTGCGGGGCTGACGCCGGCTTCATCTCCGTCTGTCAGGCCTCGGTCAGGATCCGCAGCATGCGCCGCAGCGGCTCGGCCGCGCCCCACAGCAGCTGGTCGCCGATCGTGAACGCGCCGAGGAATTCCGGCCCCATCGCCATCTTGCGCAGGCGGCCGACCGGAATCGTCATCGTGCCGGTCACGGCCACCGGCGTCAGGCCGCGCAGCGTGTCTTCCCGGTTGTTCGGGACGACGCGGACCCATTCGTTGTCGGCAGCGATCATCTGTTCGATGTCGGCCAGCGGCACGTCCTTCTTGAGCTTGAACATCAGCGCCTGGCTGTGGCAGCGCATCGCGCCGACGCGCACGCAGAAGCCGTCGACCGGCACAGCGGCCGTGCCGAAGCCGGCGCCCTGGCCGAGGATCTTGTTGGTCTCGGCGCCGCCCTTCCACTCCTCGCGGCTGGTGCCCCAGTCGGCGTCACCGGGCTGCTTGCCCAGGCCCAGGTCCTTGTCGATCCACGGGATCAGGCTGCCGGCCAGCGGCACGCCGAAGTTCGCGGTCTCGGCATCGCTCAGGCTCCGCTGCTTGGCGATCAGCTTGCGGTCGATCTCGAGGATCGCGCTCTTCGGATCGTCGAGCAGCGAGCGGACCTCGGCGTTCAGCGTGCCGAACTGGGTCAGCAGCTCGCGCATGTGCGCCGCGCCGCCGCCCGACGCCGCCTGGTAGGTCATCGTGCTCATCCACTCGACCAGGCCGGCCTTGTACAGCGCGCCGACGCCCATCAGCATGCAGCTGACCGTGCAGTTGCCGCCGATCCAGTTGCGCCCGCCCTTGGCCAGCGCATTCTTGATCACCGGCATGTTGACCGGGTCGAGCACGATCACCGCATCGTCCTGCATGCGCAGCGTCGACGCGGCATCGATCCAGTGGCCCTTCCAGCCGTCGGCACGCAGCTTGCCGAACACCTCGCTGGTGTAGTCGCCGCCTTGCGCGGTGATGATGATCTCGCACTGCTTCAGCGCGGCGAGGTCATGGGCGTCGAACAGCTTGCGCTCGTTCTTCGCGAGCGCCGCCGGCGCATCGCCGCCGGCGTTGCTGGTGCTGAAGAAGCGCGGCTCGATCAGGTCGAAGTCGCCTTCGGCCTGCATGCGGTCCATCAGCACGGAACCCACCATGCCGCGCCATCCGACCAATCCCGTGAGTGCTGCTGTCGTCGTCATCGTCGTTGCCCTTGTCAAGGAAAGTTGCGAGAAACCTCTTGGTGCCCGGCTCGTTCGCCGGGTCGACAGGGGCGAGACGAACCGGAGCCGAACTAGCTCTTGATCGTCTTGGTTTTGAGGGCGGCCACAACGGCATCGCCCATTTCGATGGTGCCGATCTTCTCCGTGCCTTCGGACCAGATGTCCGCGGTACGCAGCCCCGAGGCGAGCACCTGCTGCACCGCCGACTCGATACGGTCGGCGGCTTCGGGCTGGTTCAGTGAGAAGCGAAGCATCATGGCGGCGGACAGGATTGTAGCCAGAGGATTGGCCACGTTCTTGCCGGCGATGTCGGGTGCGCTGCCGTGGCTGGGCTCGTACAGGCCCTTTCCGGTCGCATTCAACGAGGCCGACGGCAGCATGCCGATCGAACCGGTCAGCATCGCGGCCTCATCCGACAGGATGTCGCCGAACATGTTGCCGGTGACGATCACGTCGAACTTCTTCGGCGCCCGCACCAGCTGCATCGCGGCGTTGTCGACGTACATGTGGTCGAGCGCGACATCCGGATAGTCCCGATGGACCTCGGTCACCACGTCCTTCCAGAACTGGAAGGTCTCCAGCACGTTGGCCTTGTCGACGCTGGTCAGCCGCTTGCTGCGCTTGCGCGCGGCCTGGAACGCGACATGCGCGATGCGCTCGATCTCGGGGCGCGTGTAGCGCATCGTGTCGAACGCCTCGGGGCTGCCGGCGAACGCGCCGTCCGGCGCTTCGCGCCGGCCGCGCGGCTGGCCGAAGTAGATGTCGCCGGTCAGCTCGCGGATGATCAGGATGTCCAGCCCCGCGACCAGCTCCGGCTTCAGGCTGGACGCATGCGTGAGCTGCTCGTAGCAGATCGCCGGGCGGAAGTTCGCGAACAGGCCCAGGCTCTTGCGCAGCCCGAGGATCGCCTGCTCGGGGCGCAGCGCGCGCTCCAGCGTGTCGTACTTCCAGTCGCCGACCGCGCCGAACAGCACCGCATCGGCGGCCTGCGCGAGGCGCAGCGTGCTCTCGGGCAGCGGATGGCCGTGCGCGTCGTAGGCGGCGCCGCCGACCAGCGCCTGCTCGGTCTCGAACTTCAGATCGAGTGCGCCCAGCACGCGCACGGCTTGCGCGACGATCTCGGTGCCGATGCCGTCGCCGGGCAGGATCGCAATCTTCACGTCTGGATGTCCTTGGTTGTCGTCGTGGTCGTCGTGGTGCTCAGATCGTGTGCGCGAGCCACGGCTTGGTCAGCAGCCGCTCGGCTTCGAACGCACGGATCTTGTCGGCATGGCGCAGCGTCAGGCCGATGTCGTCGTAGCCGCCGAGCAGGCAGTACTTGCGGAACGGCGCGATCTCGAACGGGATGCTGCCACCGCTATCGGGCTTGATGACGAGCTGGCGCTCGAGATCGATCGTCAACTTGTAGCCGACGAACGCGGCGACCTCGTCGAACAGCTTGGCCACCTCGTGCTCGGGCAGCACGATGGGCAGCAGCCCGTTCTTGAAGCAGTTGTTGAAGAAGATGTCGGCATAGCTGGGCGCGATCAGCGCGCGAAAGCCGAACTGATCCAGCGCCCACGGCGCGTGCTCGCGCGAGGAGCCGCAGCCGAAGTTCTGGCGAGCGAGCAGCACCGAGGCATCCTGGTAGCGCGGCTGGTTCAGCACGAAGTCGGGGTTCGGGCGCCGCGAGGCCGGGTCCTGCCCGGGCTCGCCGCGGTCGAGATAGCGCCACTCGTCGAACAGGTTCGGACCGAAGCCGCTCCTCTTGATCGACTTCAGGAATTGCTTGGGGATGATCGCATCGGTGTCGACGTTCTCGCGGTCCATCGGCGCGACGAGACCGGTGTGCAGGCGAAACGGGGTCATGGTGCGTGCTCGGTGATCAATCTCGGCGGGCGGCTCAAACGAGCCGGCGCACGTCGACGAAATGCCCTTCGATCGCGGCGGCCGCGGCCATCGCGGGGCTGACCAGGTGGGTGCGCCCGCCGGCGCCCTGGCGGCCCTCGAAGTTGCGGTTGCTGGTCGAGGCGCAGCGCTCGCCCGGCTCGAGCCGGTCGGCGTTCATCGCGAGGCACATCGAGCACCCGGGTTCGCGCCACTCGAATCCCGCCGCGGTGAAGACCTTGTCCAGCCCTTCGGCCTCGGCCTGCGCCTTCACCAGCCCCGAGCCCGGCACCACCAGCGCCAGCTTCACGTTGCCCGCCACGCGCCCGCCCACACGCCTCACCACCGAGGCCG
>DATCSE010000175.1:0-5374 GCA_036568605.1 Burkholderiaceae bacterium
GCACTGATCGCCGACCTCGGCGCGTTGCCGGACAGCGCGGACGCCGGCGCGCTCGCGCGGCGCCTGAACACCGAGGTGGCCGGCGCGCGCTCGCTGGTGATGGGCGCCTACCGCGCGCTGCCGCTCGACGGCACCGCGCCCGACATGAAGGCGAAACTGCTCGCGCTCGACGAGCGCTGGGGCGAGCCGAAGTACTGGCAGGCGATCGCGAAGAACGCGTCGCGCTGGACGCCCGACTACCTGCTCGCCTCGGTGGACCTGAAGCGCGGCGCCGACGGCTCCATCGAGCGCATGCCGGAGGACCAGCAGGTCTTCGGCCGCATCCTGCTGCGCACGTTCCAGATCAGCGCTGTGGTCATGCTGTCGTGCCTGCTGCTCGGCTATCCGCTCGCCTACTGGCTGAGCACGCTGTCGGCGCGCCAGGCCAACGTGCTGATGATCCTCGTGCTGGTGCCGTTCTGGACCTCGATCCTGGTGCGCGTCGCGGCCTGGATCGTGCTGCTGCAGTCCGAAGGGCTCGTCAACCGCGGGCTGATGGCGATCGGCCTGATCGACCACCCGCTCGCGCTGCTGTTCAACCGCGTCGGCGTCGTGATCGCGATGACGCACATCCTGCTGCCGTTCATGATCCTGCCGCTGTACAGCGTGATGAAGAGCGTGCCGCCGACCTACCTGCGTGCCGCGGTCTCGCTCGGCAGCGCGCCGCTGGCGGCGTTCTTCCGCGTCTATGTGCCGCAGACCTACGCCGGCATCGGCGCCGGCGGGCTGCTGGTGTTCATCCTCGCGATCGGCTACTACGTGACGCCGGCGCTGCTGGGCGGCGTCGACGACCAGATGCTGAGCTACTACATCGCGCAGTACACGAACGTGAACATCAACTGGGGCATGGCCTGCGCGCTCGGCGCGCTGCTGCTGGCCGCGACGCTGCTGCTCTACGGGGTCTATCGCCGCGTCGTCAAATCCGAAGTGAGTTTGGGATGAAGCGCTGGCTGCCGCAGTTCCCCGCGTACGCGACGCCGCTGGACAAGGCCGGCTGGTGGGGCCTGCGTGTGCTGTGCGTCGCCGTGCTGGTGTTCCTGCTCGCACCCATCCTGGTGATCATGCCGCTGTCGTTCTCGGACAGCTCGTTCCTCGTCTACCCGATCCCCGGATGGTCGCTGAAGTGGTACGAGAACCTCTTCACGTCGCCCGAGTGGGCGCGCGCCGCGAAGAACAGCTTCATCATCGCGCCGGCCGCGACGCTGCTCGCGACCGTGCTGGGCACGCTCGCGGCCGTGGGCCTGGTGCGCACGGATTTCCCGTTCAAGGGCGCGCTGATGAGCGTGCTGATCGCGCCGATGGTGGTGCCCATCGTCGTCGTCGGCGTCAGCACCTACCTGTTCTTCGCGAACCTCGGGCTGGCCGACACCTATGCGGCGCTGATCGTGGTGCACGCGGCGCTCGGCGCGCCGTTCGTGCTCACCACCGTGCTCGCGACGCTGCAGGGCTTCAACCAGAACCTGGTGCGCGCCTCGCTGAGCCTGGGCGAGAACCCGGTCGCGACGTTCTTCCGAATCACGCTGCCGGTGATCGCGCCCGGCGTCATCTCCGGCGCGCTGTTCGCGTTCGCGACCTCGTTCGACGAGGTGGTCGTGATCCTGTTCCTCGCCGGGCCCGACCAGGTCACGCTGCCGCGCCAGATGTTCACCGGCATCCGCGAGAACATCACGCCGACGATCGCCGCTGTGGCGACGCTGCTGATCGTCTTCACGACCAGCCTGCTGCTGGCGCTGGAGTGGCTGCGCGGCCGGCGCCGTTGAACGCGGTGGCTCAGCCGCCGGCGGCCAGCGTCGGGGGGTTCGGGTGGAACCGCGCCATCGTGTACGCGTCGACATAGCGCCCGTCGCGCATCGCGTAGGCGCGCAGCGTGCCTTCGATCTCGAAGCCGAACTTGCGGTAGAGCTTCAGCGCGGCCTCGTTGTCCGTGTAGACGGTCAGCTCGATGCGCAGCGTGCCCAGCCAGCGGTCGGCGTAGTCGCACAGCGCGGCCATCAGCGCGCTGCCGACGCCCTGCCCTTGCGCTTCGTTCGCGACCGAGATGCCCATGCTCATCGCGTGGCGCCGTCGCAGCGCCTTGCCGGTCGCATGCAGTCCGGCCGAGCCGATGACCTCGCCGTCTCGCTCGGCGACGAGATGGATGTCCGGCGTGCCCGCGGCCTGGCCTTCGCCCAGCAGCGCGGCCCAGCGCTCCTCGCTCGCGTACGGCATCTGCAGCAGGCCCGGATAGACGGCCGGGTCGGCCATCATCCGCGCGAACGCGGGAGCGTCCTTCGTCGATGCGCGTCGGATCGTGATCGTCATGGGTCTGCTCCTAGTTGTGTGCCCTCGTGGGGCGGGCTCCAGAAACGACAACGCCCGCTGGGTGGCGGGCGCTGTGGGTGAAACTGAACTCCGGTTGCCCGCTATCCGAACCTCGTGCCGACCATGACGACGTGCAGGCGCTGCTGCATGCCGATGGCGGCATGCAGAGTCGACGACAGCATCGTGATCGAGCGGGAAACCATGAGCTCAGTATCCACGGCCATGAACGGATCTGGCAAGCACCACGTGTCGCGCCGTTGCATCACGCCCGTTCGGCGACCCAGCCCTCGACCGACGCGAGCGCGGCCGCGAGCTTGCCCGGTTCCGTGCCGCCCGCCATCGCCAGATCCGGCTTGCCGCCGCCCTTGCCGCCGACCTGCTGCGCGACGAAGTTGACCAGCTCGCCGGCCTTGATCTTCGCGATGCGGTCGTTCGTGACGCCGGCCGCGAGCTGCACCTTGCTGCCGCCCTCGATGCTCGCGAGCACGATCGCCGCGCTCTTGAGCTTGTCCTTCAGCTTGTCCAGCGTGTCGCGCAAGGTCTTCGCATCGGCGCCGTCCAGCGTGGCGGCCAGCACCTTCAGACCCTTCACGTCGACGGCCTTCGCGAGCAGCTCGTCGCCTTGCGACGACGCGAGCTTGCCCTTGGCCGCGGCGAGTTCCTTCTCGAGCGCGCGCACCTGCTCCACCAGCTGCGCGAGGCGCGCCGGCACCTCGGCCGGCGCGGTCTTCAGCGCGCCGGCGAGCTGCTGCACCGTGCCTTCGAGCGACTGCAGGTAGGCCAGCGCGTTGTCACCGGTGATCGCCTCGACGCGGCGCACGCCGGCCGCGACGCCGCTCTCGGCGACGATCTTGAACAGCCCGATGTCGCCGGTGCGGTGCACGTGCGTGCCGCCGCACAGCTCGCGGCTGGTGCCGATATCGAGCACGCGCACCTCGTCGCCGTACTTCTCGCCGAACAGCATCATCGCGCCCAGCTTCTGCGCCGCTTCCATCGGCATCACGCGCGCCGAGACGTCGGCGTTCGCGAGCACCTCGGCGTTGACGATGGCCTCGACCTTCGCGATCTGCGCGTCGGTCAGCGGCGCGTTGTGCGCGAAGTCGAAGCGCGTGCGCTCGGCATCGACCAGCGAGCCCTTCTGCTGCACGTGCCCGCCCAGCACCTCGCGCAGCGCCTTGTGCATCAGGTGCGTGGCCGAGTGGTTGCGCATGGTCTTCGCGCGCTTCTCGCCATCGACCTTCGCGTTGATGGCATCGCCGACCGCGATCGTCCCTTCGACGATGCGGCCATGGTGGCCGAACACCGCGGCCTGGATCTTGATCGTGTCTTCGACCAGGAAGCGCGCGGTCGCGTTGCGCAGCTCGCCGGTGTCGCCGACCTGGCCGCCGCTCTCGGCGTAGAACGGCGTGTGGTCGAGCACGATGACCGCGTCGTCGCCGGCCTTCGCACTCGTCACCGACGTCCCGTCCACATACACCGCCGTGACCTTCGCGCCTTCGCGGGTCAGCTCGTCATAGCCGTGGAACACGGTCGCGACGCCGCTGTACTCCAGCCCCTGCGCCATCTTGAACTTGCCGGCGTCGCGTGCGCGGCGGCGCTGCTCGTCCAGCAGTTCCTCGAAGCGCTTCTCGTCGACCTTGACGCCGCGCTCGCGGCACACGTCGGCGGTCAGGTCCACCGGGAAGCCGTAGGTGTCGTGCAGCTTGAAGGCGGTCTCGCCGTCGAGCAGCTTCGTTCCCGACGTTGCCAGCGGTGCCAAGGCCTTCTCGAGGATCTCCATGCCGTTGGCGATCGTCCGGAAGAACGCGTCCTCTTCCTGCTTCAACACCTCGGTCGCGCGCTGCGCTTGCGCGCGCAGTTCCGGGTACGCCTCTCCCATCTCGGCCGCGAGCGCGGCCACCAGCGTATGGAAGAACGGCTTGCGCGCACCCAGCTTGTAGCCGTGGCGGATCGCCCGCCGCGCGATCCGGCGCAGCACGTAGCCGCGGCCGGCGTTGCTCGGGATCACGCCGTCGACGACCGTGAACGTGCAGGCGCGGATGTGATCGGCGATGACCTTCAGCGAGGGTGACTGCGCGTCGCAGTCACCGGCGCCCGCCTTGTCCACCGCCTGCTTCGCCGCGGCGAGCAGGTTCACGAACAGGTCGATCTCGTAGTTGCTGTGCACGTGCTGCAGCACCGCGGCCAGCCGCTCCAGGCCCATGCCGGTGTCCACGCTGGGCTTGGGCAGCTTGTGCATCACGCCCGCCTCGTCGCGGTTGAACTGCATGAACACGTTGTTCCAGATCTCGATGTAGCGGTCGCCGTCTTCCTCCGGCGATCCCGGCGGGCCGCCGGCGATCTCGGGCCCGTGGTCGTAGAAGATCTCGGTGCACGGGCCGCACGGGCCGGTGTCGCCCATCATCCAGAAGTTGTCGGACGCGTAGCGTGCGCCCTTGTTGTCGCCGATGCGCACGATGCGGTCGGCCGGCACGCCCACTGCCTGGTGCCAGATGTCATAGGCCTCGTCGTCCTCGGCGTAGACGGTGACCCAGAGCTTGTCGGACGGCAGCTTGAAGTGCCCGGTCAGCAACTCCCACGCGTACAGGATGGCGTCGCGCTTGAAGTAGTCGCCGAAGCTGAAGTTGCCCAGCATCTCGAAGAACGTGTGGTGCCGCGCGGTGTAGCCCACGTTCTCCAGGTCGTTGTGCTTGCCGCCGGCGCGTATGCACTTCTGCGCGGTCGCGGCGCGGCTGTACGGGCGCTTGTCGAAGCCGAGGAACACGTCCTTGAACTGGTTCATCCCGGCGTTCGTGAACAAGAGCGTCGGGTCGTCGCCCGGCACGACCGGGCTCGAGGCGACGACCGTGTGGCCCTTGCTCTCGAAGAACTTCAGGAAGGTCGAACGGATCTCGGAGGCTTTCATCGGATGTCGTGTGGGCGGCCCGGGGTGGGACGCGAGTTTCGAAGCACCCGGGCGCCATGCCCGGATCGAAGGCGACGATTTTACGCGGGCAGGCCCGCGAGCCAGGCGTGGCGGGCCTTTGCCGCCGCT
>DATCSE010000176.1:0-8579 GCA_036568605.1 Burkholderiaceae bacterium
GCGTTGGAGACGCTGCGCAAGCACCTGCCGAGGCCGCTCGAGCAGACGGCGGCCGGCCTGGCCATTCGCGAGCAGCGGGTGCTGCACTATCCCGACGTCGAGGGCGGAGCGGACGTGCCCGAGCTGCTGCGCCAGGTCGCGCGCGAGGCCGGCAACTTCTCGATCATCATGGCCCCGATGGTCTGGAAGGAGCGCGGCATCGGCACGATCAACGTCGTGCGCAGGCCTCCTGCGGCGTTCTCGGACAAGGAGATGAGCCTGCTCAAGACCTTCGCCGACCAGGCCGTGATCGCGATCCAGAACGCGCGGCTCTTCCACGAGATCCAGGACAAGAGCCTGCAGCTCGAGCAGGCCAACAAGCACAAGTCGGAGTTCCTGGCCAACATGTCGCACGAGCTGCGCACGCCGCTGAACGCGATCATCGGCTTCAGCGAAGTCCTGAGCGAGCAGCTGTTCGGCGATGTCAACGAGAAGCAGCGCGAATACCTGCTGGACATCCACAGCTCGGGCCACCACCTGCTGAGCTTGATCAACGACATCCTCGACCTCTCGAAGATCGAGGCCGGGCGGATGGAGCTCGAGCTGACGAGCTTCAACCTGACGATGCTGCTCGACAACACGACCACGCTGGTGCGCGAGCGTGCGCTGCGGCAGGGCCTGACCCTGACGCTGGACGTAGACCCGGAACTCGGCGACTGGGTGGCCGACGCGCGCAAGCTCAAGCAGGTGGTGATCAACCTGCTGTCCAACGCGGTCAAGTTCACGCCTGCCGGGGGGCGGATCACGCTGCGTGCGCGGGCGCTGGCGCATGCGGTCGAGATCGCGGTGGTCGATACCGGCGTGGGCATCGCGCCCGACCAGCAGGCGCTGGTGTTCGAGGAGTTCCGCCAGGCCGGCGGCGACTACCTGCGCAAGGCCGAGGGCACCGGGCTGGGCCTGGCGCTGGCCAAGCGCTTTGTCGAGCTGCATGGCGGCACGATGCGGGTCGAGAGCACACCCGGCCGCGGCTCGACCTTCGCGTTTATCCTTCCCGAGCGGGAGCTGGACGCAGCCTGGATGAGGGGGGCTCGATGAGCACCATTCTGATCGTCGAGGACAACGAGAAGAACATGAAGCTGGTGCGCGACATCCTGCGCCATCAAGGCCACGCCACGCTCGAGGCAGTGACCGGCGCCGACGGGGTGCGGATCGCCCGGGAAGCGAAGCCCGACCTGGTGCTGATGGACATCCAGCTGCCCGACATCGACGGCATCGCCGCGCTGCGACAGATCCGCGCCGATCCGCTGCTCGATGCCATGCCGGTGCTGGCCGTCTCGGCCTCGGTGATGCCCGACGAGCAGCAGAAGGTCATCGCCTCCGGCTTCGATGCCTTCATCACCAAGCCGATCGATCTGAAGCAGTTTCGCGACACGGTGAAGCGCTTTCTGGTGCACGGGCGTACGGGGTCATGAGCGCCACGATTCTGGTCGTCGACGACACGCCGCTGAACGCGAAGCTGCTCGCCGATCTGCTCGCGGCCAAGGGCTACCGGACCGTCACCGCGGCCTCGGGCCCGGAGGCCCTGGCCAAGCTCGGCACCGAGGCGCCCGACCTGGTCCTGCTCGACGTGATGATGCCCGGCATGAGCGGCTACGAGGTCTGCGCGGCGATCCGCGCCGATCCGGCGCATCGCATGCTGCCGGTCGTGCTGGTCACGGCGCTGGACCCGGCCCAGGAGCGTGCCATCGGCCTGGACGCCGGTGCCGACGACTTCCTGAGCAAGCCGGTCGCCCAGACCGAGCTGCTCGCGCGGGTGCGCTCGCTGCTGCGCATCAAGCAGCTCTATGACGAGGTGCAGCGCCAGAAGTGCGAGCTCGCCGAGTGGAACGCGACCCTCGAGGCGCGGGTGCAGGACGGGGTGCGGCAGCTCGAGCGCGTGGGCCGGCTGCGCCGCTTCTTCTCGCCGCAGCTGGCCGAGGCCATCGTCGGCGGCGACACCGACGACCCGCTGAAGAGCCACCGCTGCGAGATCACGGTCGTGTTCCTGGACCTGCGCGGTTTCACCGCCTTCACCGAGACCGCCGATCCCGAGGAGGTCATGGGCGTGCTGCGCGAGTATCACGCGGCGATGGGCCGGCTGATCCTCGAGTACGAGGGCACGCTGGAGCGCTTCACCGGCGACGGCATCATGGTGTTCTTCAACGACCCGCAGCCGCTGCCCGATCCCGCGCTGCGCGCGGTGCGGATGGCGCTGGCGATGCAGCGCGCGGTCGCGGTGCTGGCGGCCGGCTGGCGCCGCCGCGGCTATGAGCTCGCGATGGGGGTCGGGGTCGCGCAGGGTTTTGCGACGCTAGGCGGCATCGGCTTCCCCGGTCGCATCGACTACGGTGCGATCGGGACGGTCACCAACCTCGCCGCGCGCCTGTGCGGCGAGGCGCAGGGCGGCGAAATCCTGGTGTCGCAACGGGCCTGGGCCTCGATCGAAGAACAGCTGCACGCCGAACGCGATGGCCTGGCGTGCGCCGAACCGGCGGGCGAATTCGCGTTGAAGGGGTTCCACCGGCCGGTGCCGGCGTTCCGGCTGGTCGCGCGATAGGCACGAGAAGGGCCGGCACCGGGCTGCTCAGCGCTGCGCCAGCCCGCGCACCGCGCCGTAGGCCGCATCGAAGGCCTGCTCGAGGATGCGTGCCTTCCATGCGTCGGTGTCGGTGTAGAACGCGTCGCGGATCTGCTGCTTGATCGCGCGCTGCTGCGCCTCGGGCGCTTCGGGGTGCAGCTCCAGCCACTGGTCGGCGCGCAGCGCGTTCAGCATCTCGGGCAGCGGGATCGTCCCGTACTCGAGCGCGATGCCGGTGTACTCCGCCTGTGCGCATTCCTCGTAGATCGCGAGCCACATCAGGCCCTGCAGCGGCGCCGACGACGAGCTGCCGTCGTAGATCGACGTGATATCCGGCCCCCACCAGTCGCGGGCGCGCGCGAACGCTTCGGCGTCGTCGCGGCACGCGAAGATGCGCTCGCCGACGCCGCTGGGCCCGAGCCCGGTATGGAAGTCGATCCAGCCCAGGCGGCGGCAGGCGCGCGCATGGTCGCGCAGCACATGGCGCAGCGTGACGTGACTCCAGGTCGGGTTGCGGCCGCCGTAGAACACGCCCTCCGGGTGCGTGTACTGGCCGCCCGAGATCGCGGCCTGCAGCGCGGCCGGGCCGTGCTGCTGCGCAAACGCCGCGAGGCCGGCCTCGACCTCCGGCTTCGGCGGCCAGTCGTGCGGCACGATCAGGCCGGCAAGCTCTTCGTACGCCGGGTTGGCCGGCAGCGGCTTGCCGAAGTCGTGGAAGTTGCGGTTCAGGTCGACGTTCTCGTGCGTGGTGCGCCGCCACCACGAGAAGCCGTACGGATTCAGCGCGTGCACGTACAGCACCGCGACGCCGGCTTCGTGCACCGTGCGGCGCCAAGCCGCGTCCCCCAGCAGCGCGACCTGCACGCCCGAGCCGCAGAAGCCTTCGACGCCGTGGCAGGCGCTGGTCAGCAACAGCAGCGAGGTGGCGTCCTTCGGTCCGTCGAGCGCGACGTCCATCGCGAGCTGCTCGTCGTCGCGGCCCAGCATCGGGTGCACGTGGCTTTCGACGTCGAGGTCCGCGGCTTCGGCGGCGGCGAGGAATTTGGCGCGGGCCTCGGCGTAGGTCTGCGAAAAGTGGGTCGACGCGCTCATGGAATCAGCGCCGCGGTGTCGCCAGCCACTTCTCGGCCAGGTTGACCCACAGCGTCGCGCCCAGCGGGATCAGCTCGTCGTTGAAGTCGTAGCTGGGGTTGTGCAGCATGCAGGGGCCCAGGCCGTGGCCGCCGGCGCGGTGGCTGCCGTCGCCGTTGCCGATCAGGAAGTAGCAGCCGGGCTTCTCGAGCAGGAAGTAGCTGAAGTCCTCGGCGCCCATCGTCGGCTCGAACAGCTGCACGTTCTCGGCGCCGACCAGGTCGACCATCACCTTGCGCGCGAACTCGGTCTCGGCGTCGTGGTTGATCGTCGGCGGGTAGTTGCGCACGAACTCGAAGTCGCATTCGACGCCGAACGCGGCGCAGGTGTGCTCGGCGACCTCCTGCATGCGCTTTTCGATCAGGTCCAGCACCTCCAGCGTGAAGGTGCGCACCGTGCCCTGCAGCTCGCACGAATCGGGCACGACGTTGGTCGCCTCGCCGGCATGGATCATCGTCACCGAGATCACGCCGGCGTCGATAGGCCGCTTGTTGCGCGTGACGATGGTCTGGAATGCCTGCACCATCTGGCAGGCGACCGGCACCGGGTCCAGCCCGAGGTGCGGCATCGCGGCGTGCGAGCCCTTGCCGCGGATCGTGATCCTGAATTCGTTGCTGCTCGCGAACACCGGGCCCGAGCGCAGCGCGAACTGGCCGGCGGCCATGCCGGGCCAGTTGTGCGCGCCGAACACGGCCTCCATCGGGAACTTGTCGAACAGGCCGTCCTTGATCATCTCGCGCGCGCCGCCGCCGCCTTCTTCGGCCGGCTGGAAGATCAGGTAAACAGTGCCGTCGAAGTTGCGGTGCTTCGCGAAGTGCTTGGCCGCGGCCAGCAGCATTGCGGTGTGGCCGTCATGCCCGCAGGCGTGCATCTTGCCCGGGTGCTTGCTTGCGTGCGCGAAGGTGTTCTTCTCGGTCATCGGCAGCGCGTCGATGTCGGCGCGCAGGCCGACGGCGCGGCTGCTCGTGCCGTTCTTGAGGATGCCGACCACGCCGGTCGTGCCCAGCCCGCGATGGACCGGGATGCCCCAGTCGGCGAGCGCCTTCGCGATCACGTCGGCGGTGCGCTGCTCTTCGAAGCAGAGCTCGGGGTGGGCGTGTATGTCGCGGCGCAACGCGGCGATGGACGCGGCGTCGGCCAGTATCGATTCGATCAGGCGCATGCTGGCTCCTTGCAGGCATCGTGCCCGGCCGCCGTGCGGCGGCTCGGGGACGGCGGAAAAGCCAGTTTAGCGCCGGGAAAAGACAGGCGCGCCTCAGCGCCTTACTTTGCCGTCCTCGGTCAGCATCGAGATGTCGACGAAGCTGGACGCGACGTGCCGCTTCGGCCCGAAGTCCACGTTGAAGCCCCCGAAGCTCATGTTCTGCAGCGACTCGAGCCCGTTGACCAGTGCGTCGCGGCCCGGGTTGCGGCCCGCCCGCTTCAGCCCTTCGGCGAGCACCTTCGCGGCCATGTAGCCTTCCATGCTCGAGTAGTTCGCGGTCGCGTCGGCGCCGGCCTTGCGCACCGCGTCGAGGTATTCGCGCGAGATCGCGGTGGTCGTGGAGAACGGGAACGGCATCACCTGGCTGACCAGGATGCCGCGGCCTTCCTTGCCCAGCTCGTCGGCCAGCGCCTGCGTGCCGACGAACGAGACGTTGAAGAACTGGCCGCCGAAGCCGGCCTTGCGGGCCTCGCGGATGAACGCGGCGCACGACTTGTAGGCGCTGATCTGCACCACCGCGTCGGGCAGCTTGGGCACGATTTCCTTGATCGCCGCGGCGACGTCCACCGTGTTGCGCTCCACCGTCCCGAGCGCGACCGGCTCCAGGCCCAGCGGCTTCAACGCCCGCTTCACGCCCTCGAGGCCGGCCTTGCCGTACGAGTCGTTCTGGTAGAAGACCGCGATCTTCTTCAGCCCGAGGTGGGTCAGCTGCTTGACGATCAGCGCGGTCTCGTCGTAGTACGACGCGCGGACGTGGAACACCGACTTGTTGAACGGCTCGCGCAGCGCCTCGGCGCCGGTGAACGGGCCGAAGAACGGGATCTTGCTGTCGCTGACCAGCGGCAACGCGGCCAGGCAGGTCGGCGTGCCGACGTAGCCGAACAGCGCGAACACGTCGTCCTTGATGAACTTCTCGGTGTTGGCCTTGCAGCGGTCCGGCTCGTAGCCGTCGTCCAGCGTGCGCAGCTCGATCTGCGCGCCGTTGATGCCGCCGGCGGCGTTCAGCGAGTCGAAGTAGATGCGCGCGCCCTTGTTCATCTGGATGCCCAGCTGCGCAGCGGGGCCGCTGAACGCGGCGGACTGGCCCAGCACGAGGCGGCTGCCCTGCGCCAGCGCAGGCAGCGAGATCGCCGCAGTGGCGGCGGCGATGCGTTTGACGGCATCACGTCGATTCATGGCAAGGTTCCCTGGTGATCCGGTGGCATGGTGCGTCGAGGCGCCCGTGTGCTCTGTGGCACGTACCGGAAGGTCGAAACGGTGTTCGTCCGACAGCATATCCTTTAGGCGGCTGACAGCATAGGCCGCAGGCGCCCTGCAACACGCGTGCCGAATGCTGCTGTGCAATAGTTCACCCATGATCACCCGCTACGTCCACGCGGCCTGCCCGCACGATTGCCCCGACACCTGCGCGATCCGCGTGACCGTCGAAGACGGCCGGGCCGTCAAGGTGCAGGGCGACCCCGATCACCCGCCGACGCATGGTGCGCTGTGCACCAAGGTATCGCGCTACCCGGAGCGCACCTACCACCCCGAGCGCGTGCTGCATCCGCTCAAGCGCGTCGGCCCCAAGGGCCGCGGACGGTTCGAGCGCGTGAGCTGGGACGAGGCGCTGCGCGACATCGCCGCGCGTCTCGCGGCGATCGCGCAGCGCGCGCCCGAAGCGGTGGTGCCGTACAGCTACGCCGGCACGATGGGGCTGGTGCAGGGCGAGGCGATGGCGGCGCGCTTCTTCCACCGGCTCGGCGCGTCGCTGCTCGACCGCACGATCTGCTCGATGGCCGGCGGCGAGGCGGTCGCCGCGACCTACGGCGCGAAGGTCGGCATGCACACCCCGTTCTTCGCCGAGGCGAAGCTGATCCTGATCTGGGGCAGCAACTCGATCGCCTCGAACCTGCACTTCTGGACCTACGCGCAGGCCGCGAAGCGCCAGGGCGCGAAGCTGGTCTGTATCGACCCGCGCCGCACCGAGACCGCCGAGAAGTGCCACCAGCACCTCGCGATCCTGCCCGGCACCGACGGCGCGCTCGCGCTGGGCGTGATGCACGAGCTGATCCGCCACGACTGGCTGGACCACGACTACCTCGAGCGCCACGTGGAGCAGGGCGAGCACGGCTGGCCCGCGCTGCGCGAGCGCGCGCTGCAATGGCCGCCGGAGCGCGTCGCGCAGGTCTGCGGGATCACGGCAGACGAGGTGCGAGGCCTGGCACGCGACTACGGCACGACCCGGCCGGCGGCGATCCGCCTGAACTACGGCATGCAGCGCGTGCGCGGCGGCGGCAACGCGGCGCGGCTGATCGCGATCCTGCCGTGCCTCACCGGCGCCTGGCGCGACCGGGCCGGCGGCATGCTGCTCTCCAGCTCGGGCTGGTTCCGCACGTTCCGCCACGACGCAGCGCTGCAGCGGCCCGATCTGCTGGGCGCGCGCCGCCCCCGCACGATCAACATGAGCACGATAGGCGACGACCTGTTGCGCGCCGCGTCCCCGGAGTTCGGACCGAAGATCGAGGCGCTGGTGGTCTACAACAGCAACCCGGTCGCCGTGGCGCCCGAATCGGGCAAGGTGGTGCAAGGCTTCGCGCGCGAGGACCTGTTCACGGTCGTGCTCGAGCACTTCATGACCGACACGGCCGACCATGCCGACTACGTGCTGCCGGCCACGACCCAGCTCGAGCACCTGGACGTGCACACCAGCTACGGCCACACCTATGCGATGCTGAACCAGCCGGCGATCGAACCGCAGGGCGAGGCCAAGCCGAACACGCAGATCTTCCGCGAGCTGGCGCGTGCGATGGGCTACACCGACCCGTGCTTCGCCGATGACGACGAGGCGCTGGCGCGCGCGGCGTTCAGCGCCGAGATCGATTTCGAGGTGCTGCGGGAGCGCGGCTGGGTCCAGCTGCCGCTGCCCGACGCGCCGTTCGCGAACGGCGGTTTCCCGACCGCAAGCGGGCGCTGCATGATCTCGTCGCCGGCGTTCGGCATCCCCGACTTCGTGCCGAACTACGAATCGGCGCAGAGCGCCCCCGAATTGGCGGCTCGTTATCCGCTCGCGATGATCTCGCCGCCGGCGCGCAACTTCCTGAACTCCAGCTTCGTCAACGTCAAAAGCTTGCGCGACATCGAACGCGAACCGGTGCTCGAGATCCACGCGAGCGATGCCGCGCCGCGCCGCATCGCCGACGGCCAGATCGTGCGCGTGTTCAACGAGCGCGGCAGCTACCGCTGCAAGGCCGTGGTCAGCGAACGGGCGCGGCCGGGCGTCGTCAACGGGCTGGGCATCTGGTGGCGCAAGCTCGGCCTCGACGGGCGCAACGTCAACGAACTGACCCACCAGCGGCTGACCGACATCGGCCGCGCGCCGGTTTTCTACGATTGCCTGGTGCAGGTCGAGACGGCGCAGATGGAATCGAAAGAAGCGCAAACGGAAGCGCAGGGAGCGTGAGCCGCGCGATGCGCTGGAGCCTGATCGCCGTCGCCGCGCTGGCCGTCGCGGCGGTGCTGGCGACCACCGGCTGCAGCAGCCTGGCGTACTACGCGCAGTCGGTCAACGGCCACCTCGCGCTCGTGCAGAGCGCGAAGCCGGTGCCGGAGTGGCTGGCCGATCCGCAGACGCCGGCGCCGCTGCGCGAGCGGCTCGAGCTGTCGCAA
>DATCSE010000177.1:0-16748 GCA_036568605.1 Burkholderiaceae bacterium
CGGTCGCCGCGATCGCGTCGCGCACGTCCTGGGCCGACGTGGACTTCGCGCGCTTCAGCGCATCGGCCGCGACCTCGAACAGCGCATGCGCGAAGCCGATCGGCTGGGTCCACTGCTTCTTCGTCGAGGTCTCGTAGGCGGCCACCAGGTCCTTCGCGCTCTGCCGCGTGAGGCTGGACGCGAACGGGTGCGACGGGCTCCACCAGACCTCGGTCGTCAGCCCGTCGCCGAGCTCGCCCAGCGCATCGATCGCGCCCGGGAACAGCAGCGCCTTGCCCAGCGTGATGACCTTGGGCTTGAAGCCCTGCTGGCGGGCCTGCGTCAGGAAGGTCTTGGCATCGGGCGGGATCACGACGCCGGTGACGATCTCGACGTTGTCGCGCTTGAACGCGGCGATCTGCGCACTGAAGTCCTGCGTGCCGTTCTGGAAGCGGCCCGGGTCGGTGAGCGTATAGCCCATCGCGCCCAGCGGCTTCGGAAAGCCCAGCTCCTTGTCGCCCCAGGCGTTGCCGTCGCCGTCGTTGGGGAACAGGCCACCGACCTTCTTGTTGGTCGCCACGCTCTTCCAGCCGTTCGTGAAGTTCGCGATGACGTCCTCCAGGCCCCAGAACATGTGGTACGTCCAGTTGAAGCCCTTGGCCGGATCGCCTTTGCGGCCGAAGAACCAAGGCTGCCACGGCACCACCGAGCTGATGCAGGGCACGTCGTTGAGCTCGCAGGCGTCGCTGACCGGGTTCGCGGTCTCGGGCGTGCCGGCGGTCAGCACGAGCTGCACCTTGTCCTTCAGGATCAGGTCGTTCGCGACCTCGCCGGCGCGGTTCGGGTTGCTCTGGCTGTCCTTCAGGATGATCTGCACGTCGTGCTTCGCGCCGCCTATGGTCAGGCCGTCCTTGAACGCGAGCTTCATCTGCTCGATGACCCACTTGTCGGCTTCGCCGAACGGCGCGAGCGGGCCGGTCTGCGGCGAGACGTAGCCGATCTTGACGGTGCTCGCGGCCCACAGCCGCGGCGCGGCGGCCAGCGTGGTGGCGGCCACCGCCGCCTGCATCAGATCTCGACGCGTGAAGGGCATGTTTGTCTCCTCGTTGTTGCTTTGTGGCGGTTGTTCAGGCCTGCGGTCGATCGCCTTCGTAGGCGCGCTGCAGCAACGCGCGCAACGCGGCGCGCTCCAGCGGACGCGGGTTCGGGTACGGGGATGCGGCGGCCAGATCGGCCGCGCGGTCCAGGCCGGCCTCGGGCATGCCGATCGCGCGCAGCGCGGTCGGCGCGCCGAGCCGTTGCGCGAGTGCATGCAGCGCGACCGGCGCATCGCCGCCGTCCGCACCGAGCGCGCGGGCGATGCGCGCCATCGCCTCGGGTGCCGCCGCAGCGTTGTAGGCCAGCGCGTGCGGCAGCACGATCGCATGCGTCTCGGCATGCGGCAGGTCGAAGCTGCCGCCCAGCGTGTGGCACAGCTTGTGGTGCAGCCCCATCGCGACATGGCCCAGCACGACGCCGCACAGCCACGCACCATACAGCGCATCGCGACGCGCCGGCGCCGCGCTCGGCGCCGCTATCAGCTTCGGCAACGCGCTCGCGAGCGCGCGTATGCCCTCCTCGGCCATCAACGCGATGATGGGGTTGCCGTCGGGTGCGTACAGGCCTTCGGCCGCATGGGCGATCGCGTTGAGTCCGCTCGTGATGCTGAGCGCCAGCGGCAGCGTCGTGCTGAGCTCGGGGTCGTAGATCACCGTTCGCGGCTGCACGCGCCAGTCGCGCCCGGTCTTCTTCAGGCCGGCTTCGGTGATGCCGTAGATCGGCGTCATCTCGCTGCCGGCATAGGTGGTGGGCACCGCGACGATGGGCAGGCCGCTGTCCAGCGCGATGGCCTTGCCAAGGCCGGTGGTCGAGCCGCCGCCGATCGCCACCGCGCAATCGGCATCGAGGCGGCGTGCTTCGTCGCGGGCCTCGCGGGCGGCTTCGATGGGCACGTGCATCACCGCCTTCGGGAAGATGCCGGCCGCGCGTTCGCCCAGCAGCTCGGCAACGCGGCGTGCCGAATCCTGCTGCTCGGGCGTGGACAGCACCAGCGCGCGGCGCGCACCCAGTCGTTCGATCTCGTCCGGCAGCTGCTTCAGCGTGCCGGCGCCGAACACCACGCGCGGCAGGTGCGCCTCCAGCACGAAGCCGTTCATCATCGCGCGTACCACGGCGCGATCTGCGCGTCGACGTTGACCCACACGCTCTTGACCTGCGTGTACTCGCGCATCGCATCGAAGCCCATCTCGCGGCCGTAGCCGCTCTGGCCGACGCCGCCGAACGGCGAGCCCGGGTTCACGCGCTTGTAGCTGTTGACCCAGACCATGCCGGCATGCAGGTCGCGCGCGAAGCGGTGCGCGCGCTGCAGGTTGCCGGTCCACAGGCCGCTGCCCAGGCCGTAGTCGGTGCCGTTGGCGATGGCCAGCGCCTCGTCGTCGGTGCTGAAGGTCAGCACCGTGACGAACGGACCGAACACCTCCTCCTGCGCGACGCGATCGTCAGCCGAGCGTGCCCGCACGACGGTGGGCTCGACATAGCAGCCGCGTGCGAGCGCCGCGGCGTCCGGCGCCTTGCCGCCGGTCAGCACCTCGCCGCCCTGCTCGCGCGCGACGTCCACGTAGCCCAGCACGCGGTCGCGGTGCTGGGCGCTGGTCAGCGGCCCCATCTCGGTCGCCGCGTCCAGCGGGTTGCCGAGCCGGATCGAGCGCGCGATCTCGACGAAGCGGGCCAGGAACTCCTCGGCGATGCGCTCGTGCAGCACCAGCCTCGAGCCGGCGATGCAAGCCTGCCCCTGGTTGTGGAAGATCGCCCAGGCGCTGCCGTTGACGGCGGCCGCGAGGTTCGCATCGTCGAACACGATGTTGGGCCCCTTGCCGCCGAGCTCCAGCTGCACCTTCTTCAGGTTCGACGCCGATGCCTGCACGATGCGCTTGCCGGTGGCGGTGCTGCCGGTGAACGCGATCTTCGCGATGCGCGGATGCTCGGCGATGTACTGCCCCGCCACCGCGCCCAGCCCCGGCACGATGTTGACCACGCCCTCGGGCATTCCGGCCTCCGCCATCAGCTCGGCGATCTTGAGCGACGTGAGCGGCGTGATCTCGGCCGGCTTCATCACGAGCGTGTTGCCAGCGGCCAGCGCCGGCGCCATCTTCCAGCTCGTGAACATCAGGGGGAAGTTCCACGGCACCACCTGCCCGACCACGCCCACCGGCTCGCGCAGCGTGTAGTTCAGGAAGCCCGCCTCGACCGGAATGGTCTCGCCCTGGAACTTGTCGGCCATGCCGCCGAAGTAGCGGTAGCACGCCGCGGTGCGCGGAACGTCCAGCGTGCGCGAGTCGCGCAGCGGGTGGCCGGTGTCCAGCGACTCGAGCCGCGCGAGCTCCTCGGCGTTGGCCTCGATGAGATCCGCGAGCTTGAGCAGGATGCGGCCGCGATCGGCCGCCGCCATGCGGCTCCATGCGGGGAAGGCTTTCTCGGCGGCGCCCACGGCGCGGTCGACGTCTTCCGTGCCGGCCATCGCCACGTCGGCGATCTTGCTGTTGTCGTGCGGGTTCAGCGTCGGCAAAGTCTCGCCGGACGCGGCGTCGACGAAGCGGCCGCCGATGAAGAGCTGGTGACGGATAGTCGTCGCGAGGCCGGCGGCCTGCTCGATGGCTTTCAGGTTCATGGCAATCCCTCAGCGCTGCGACCCCTGGCCGGCCAGCCAGGGGTAGCGCGCGGTGTCGCGGCCCGCGTAGTCGGGGTCGAGGTAGATGAAGCAGCGCTGGATCAGCCAGTCGCGGATCTCGAAGACGTCGCACCAGCGGCCCGCTCCCCACTCGGGCACGCCGGCGCGCCACGGGCCGTCGCGGTGCTCCCCGTGGCTGGCGCCTTCGCAGACCACCACGTCGCCGCCTGAGAACACCCAGTGGAAGCTCGCGTAGTGGTGCTGGATAGCCTTCAGGGTGCCGCCGACGTCGCCGAAGAGCTTGCCGATCTGGTCACGGCCGCTGGCCAGGCCCCACTTCGGGAAATAGACCTGCGCGGTGCCGTCGAACAGGTCGAGGATGGAGCCGCCGCTGGAGGTCACGCCGCCGTTGTCGAAGGCCTTGAGATATTCGAGGGCGACCGACTTGCGTTGCTCGTCGGTCATCGTTTGCCGGGTCAGTGCCATGAGGGTCTCCTTCACTTCAGCGATGGCAGGTGCTGCCGAGCGGCGTGGGGTGGGCGTCGGCCCACCCTCCGTATCGGGCGGGCCGAAGGCGGTGGGCCGTGGCCCCACCCTACGAATGCTGGAAGGGTCGGATCAGAACTGCACCGGCACTTCCGGCGCTTCGCCCTTCTGGATCTCGTAGACCAGATTCGGCGAGCCGTTCTCCCACACCAGCAGCATCGAGCGCTTCGGGCTGTAGCCCTGGTGCCGGCAGTACGCGGGCATCGCGGCCATGTCGCCGGCTTTCATGATCACGCGGGCCAACGGCTTGCCGGTGTTCTTGTCGCCGCAGTTCCAGTGGATCTCGTCGCACATCTGGAAGAACCACTCGACCCGGTCGTTGCCGTGGATGATGGGCAGGATGTGCTCCTCGGTGGTCGGGCACATGTAGCTGTGCTTGACGACCGACGTGAAGCTCGGGTTCCAGGTCACCTGCGAGCGGCTCAGGAAGCCGAACAGGTTGAACGCGTGCACCTCGTTCTCGAAGCCGGGCTCGGGGTGCAGCTCGGGCTGCGCCTGCGGCACGTCGGCGAACGCCCGGTTGATCGGGGCGCCGCGTTCGTCGGAGCGCAGCGGCAGGTCGTCCTTCATGCCGACGCAGCGCTTTGCGAGTTCGCGGGCGCGGGTGACCTTGGCGGTGTTGTTGCCGTGCTTGCGGCCGTACGGCGTGCCGGTCTCCTGCGGCGCGGCGAACGGGTCGAAGCCTTCGTTGGTCCAGTCGTCCAGCATCTGCTCGAAGGTGGCGCGGATCTGCTCGGTCGGGAAGTTCTCGAGCAGGTCGACGCCGGCCTCCTTGAACGTGCCGTTGAACGAGCCGGCATACAGGTCGACCGACTGGTAGTGGTTGACCGTGCCGATCACGTCGTCGAAGTTGACCCAGCCGTAGAAGAAGCCCCAGGCCACGTCGCGCATCAGCGCGCGCAGGTAGTTGCCGACATCCAGCGTGTGGCTCATCGGCTTGCCCTGGCGCGTGGTCCAGCCGATGTGGGCGAAGTATTCGTCGCGCCGGAAGGTGAAGCTGCCGAGCTTGAAGTCGCGGTAGCCGTGGTCGTTGGTGACGTTGCTCATCGAAGTCTCCAGGTCTTAGCGGTCTTCAGGCGGTCTGGCAAATTTCTGCCCAGCGCTCCACGCTGAGATCGCCCTTGCAGGTCTGCAGGATCACGACGCCCGGCTCGCCGCTCACCCGGAACTGGTACGCGGTGTTCTTCGGCAGCAGCGCCTGGTGGCCGCGGGCGAGCTTCATCCAGCCCATCTTCGCGCCGCGCGGCTCGCCTTCGACCCGCACCGCGCCGTTGTGCTCCGCGTCGGGCACGGTCTGCTTGGACTCGAGCTTGACGAGGTGGATCTCCACCTCGCCGTCCATCACCAGCGCGAACTCGTCGTGCGCGCAGGTGTACCAGGGCGACGCGCCCTCGGCGCGCAAGGCCTCGAGCACGTAGATCTGGTTCTGGCCGAACACGACGCGCTCGTACGGCTTGCTCTTGCTCGCGATCTCGAAGCAGTTCGAGAAGGCGTAGTTCTTGACGTCGTCCGCGATGGGCTGCACGCCGCCCTTCTCGTAATGCTTCAACGAACCGAACTTCGTGTGGTAGGCCACCGCGCTCATGGGCTGCTCCTGCGTGAGAGAGAACGAACTCTCGATGCTGTGCAGTCTAGGAAGCGCCGTGCGAATGCGGTAGCGGCGGCGCGGCGAAAGGATTGTTCGGGGATGCCGGACAATCCTCCGGGTCTGCCCTAGGTGTCTATCAGTTCGGCGCTGATCAGCCCGCGGTCGATCAGCGCGCGATCCCACGGTGGCTCGCCGACCGAGAAGCTTGCGGTCAGCCCTTCGATGAACAGCCTCAGCTTGTAGGCGCCGCGCAGGCTGCGCGGGTAGACCGCCGACAGCGCGAACGACGACAGCGCATGGTCTGCCAGCACCACCTTCAGCTGCCCCTTGCAGATCTGCTCGGAGGCCACCAGCGTCGGCAGGCAGACGATGCCGGCCTGCTCGCAGGCGTACTCGCGCAGCAGGTGCACCGAGTTGCTCATCAGCGCCGCCTTCAGCTCGATGTGCACCGGCGGCTTGCCGGGCGGGTGGAACACCCAGCGGTCGCGCGTCGGGTAGCCCGAGTACAAGCCGAGGCGGTGGCCGTAGAGGTCGTGCGGATGCTTGGGAGTGCCGTGTCGCTTCAGATAATCGGGCGCCGCGCAGAACACGCGCCGCACCGGGAACAGCCGGCGCGACACGAGCTCCTCCGACGCCGGCGGGAAGATCTGCAGCGCGACGTCGAAGCCCTGCTTCACCGGGTCGATCACCGCGTCGCTGACGAACAGGTCGAGCTGGATCTCGGGGTAGCGCTCCTGGAAGTCGGCGAGGTGGCGCGCCAGGTGGCCCAGCACGAAGCCGGTCAGCGCATGCACGCGCAGCAGGCCGGCCGGCGCGCCGCGCACCTCGCGCATCTGGTCGACGATGTCGTTGGTGCGCGCGACCAGCTCGTGGCAGTCGCGGAAGAAGGCCTGTCCCATCTCCGACAGCCGCACCGCGCGCGTCGTGCGATGCAGCAGCGAGCCGCCCAGCAGTTCCTCGAGCTGCTGCACGCGCGTGGTCACGACCGACTTGGAGACCCGCAGCTGGCGCGCCGCCTCCGCAAAGCTCTGCGTCTGCGCGACGCGCACGAAGGCTTCGATGCTCAGGAAGCGGTCCATCGGCGCCGGAGTGTACGGCGCACGGCGCGAGATCAGGCCCCGCAAGGCCGCTGTAAGACCGCGAGCCCATCGGTCGACTGACGCGCATTCCCAAGATCCCCACGCCGGCGACGCGGATCACCCGGCCGTTCGAGGGGCCGGTCCGCGTCGAACGAAAGGTGCATGCGATGAATGAGGCCAAGCTGCAGGAGTTCATGGGGAAGCTGGTGGTCGACATGGGGGGTGCGGCGCTGATGGCCAACGTCATCCTCGGCGAGGAGCTGGGCCTCTATCGCGCGATGGCCGACGGTCTGCCGACGACGCCGGAGGAGCTGGCCCGGCGCAGCGGATGCAACGCGCGCTTGCTGCGCGAATGGCTGAGCGCCCAGGCTGCGGCCGGCTATGTCGAACACGAGGCCGGTTGCTTCCGCCTGCCGCCCGAGCAGGCGGCCGCGCTGGCGGACGAGGACTCTCCGGTGTACGTCGCAGGCGGCGCGGTGGTGCTGGCCAGCCTGTACCTGGACAAGGACAAGCTCGTGGCCGCCATGCGCGGCGACGGCGCGCTGTCCTGGGGAGACCACCATCCCTGCCTGTTCAGCGGCACCGAGCGCTTCTTTCGTCCGGGCTACCGAGCCAACCTCGTGAGCCAGTGGCTGCCCGCATTGGACGGCGTGGTGCAGAAGCTGGAGGCCGGGGCCAAGGTAGCGGACATCGGCTGCGGTCACGGAGCCTCGAGCGTCCTGCTGGCGCAGGCATTCCCGCGCTCGACGATCGTCGGATTCGACTTCCACGGGCCCTCGATCGAGCAGGCCCGGCAACGCGCCGCCGAGGCCGGTGTGCAGGAGCGCGTCAGCTTCGCGCAGGCCACGGCACAGGCCTTCCCCGGCGAAGGCTTCGACCTCGTGTGCTTCTTCGACTGCCTGCACGACATGGGCGACCCGGTCGGCGCAGCCCGCAGGGCGAACGAGGCGCTGGCGCCGGATGGCACGGTACTGCTGGTGGAACCATTCGCCAACGACGAGCTGGACGAGAACCTGAACCCCGTGGGGCGGTTGTTCTATGCCGCGTCCACCTGCGTCTGCACACCGAACTCGTTGTCGCAGGACGTCGGGCTGGGGTTGGGCGCGCAGGCCGGGGAGAAGCGGCTGCGCCACGTCTTCACGCAGGCGGGCTTCAGCCGCTTCCGGCGCGCGACGCAGACTCCGTTCAATCTGGTGCTGGAGGCCCGCAAGTAGCGGCGGCTCACCCCGCCTTGCGCATCGCTTGCGCGAGCGCCTGATGTCCGCGCGCCTCCAGCATCTCGGTGGCGCCCAGGCGATCGCGCGCTTCCTTGTTCTGGCTGAGCTTGACCTTGCCGACCAGCGACGTGACGGCGATCTCGATGCCGACGATGTTGCGCAGCAACTGGTCGATGAACTCGGGCGCCGAGTCGCCCATCTTCCAGGGCCGAGGCTCGGCCGCCTCGTGGTGCCGCGTCAGCCGGGCGACGATGCCGCGGACGAAGCGCTCGTCGTCCAGCACCGTGATCGTGCCGTGCGCGTGCACGACCTCGTAGTTCCAGGTCGGCACCTGGCGGTGCGCCTCGTGCTTGCTCGGGTACCAGGTGGGCGAGATGTATGCCTGGGCGGCCCGGAACACGACCATCACGGGGCTTCCCGTGGGGCAGCGCTGCCACAGCGGGTTGGCGCGCGCCACATGGCCCGACAGCGTGCCGTGCGGCCCGGCGCCCGGGTCGAACTCGAACGGGATGTGGTCGGCGTCCAGTCCGGCGGACCCATGCGTGACCAGCACGCCCAAGGGGTGCTCGCGGATGATGCGGTGCAGTTCCTCGGGTCGGGTTTCGGCAAAGTGCGGCGGGATGTACATCGGGTGCCAACTAACTCAGGCAGCGTAGGACCGCAACTGTCGCGCCGGACCGGCACAATCGCAAGATCCAGTTTGGCTCATTTTGCATGGTCCAGTTGCTGCGTCGCCCTGCCCGCAAGCGTCCCGGCGCCACCGGCGCCGGGCGGCGCATCTACCAGCTGCTGCGCTCGCAGATCACCGACGGCACGCTGCCGTCGGGCGCACGCGTGCCGTCCACGCGCGCGCTGGCGGCCGACCTCGGCGTGTCGCGCACCACGGTCACCGCCGCCTACGAGCAGCTCGCGGCCGAGGGCTACCTCGTCACGTCCGCGGGTCGCGTCGCCCGCGTCGCCGGTCCGCTGGCGGCCCCCGCCGCGCGCAGCCCGGGCATCGGCCGGCGCGACGAGCCCGCGCCCGTGCTGTCCGCGTTCGGTCGCCGGGTGACGGAGATCGGGCCGGTGTCGGCCGCTTTTGCCGAACCGGTCGCCATCGACTTCCTGTACGGCGCAGTGGCGTCGCGCGACTTCCCGGCGCTGGCCTGGCGGCGCGCGTACCAGGCGGAGCTGCTGCGTCGTCAACAGCGCCTGTACTACGCCGCACCCGAAGGCGATGCCGCGCTGCGGCGCGTGCTCCAGGCCTACCTGCGGCGCGCGCGCGGTCTTGTCTGCGATGCCGAGCAGATCCTCATCGTGCACGGCTCGCAGCAGGCCATCGACCTGTGCGCCCGACTGCTGCTCGATCCCGGCGATGCCTTCGTCTTCGAGGAACCGGGCTATCTGATGGCGCGCCGCTGCTTCGAGGCCACGGGCGCAAGGCTGCTGGCCACGCCGGTGGATGCTCACGGCCTCGACACCGCGCGTTTGCCGCACGACGAGGCGCGGGTCCGCCTGGCCTACGTGACGCCGTCGCACCAGTTTCCGTTGGGCAGCGTGCTGCCCATCGCCCGGCGCCTGGAGCTGCTTCGGTGGGCGCAGCAGCGCCGCGCGTGGATCGTCGAGGACGACTACGACGGCGAGTTCCGTTACGGCCAGCGGCCGATCGATGCGCTGCACTCGATCACCACCGACGGCCGGGTGATCTACGTGGGCACCTTCTCCAAGGCGCTGTCGCCGCAGCTTCGACTCGGCTACCTGGTGCTGCCGCCGTCGCTGGTCGCGGTGTTCCGCCAGGCCAAGCGGCTGGCCGACCGCCATGCGCCGGTGCTGGAGCAGCGTGTGCTGGCCTCGCTGATCGACAGCGGCGCCTACGAGCGCCACGTGCGCCGGATGCGCCGCGAGCACGAGCGCCGACGTGCGGCGCTGCTGGACGCGGTCGCGCGTGAGCTCCCGGACGCTCGCGTGACCGGCATGGCGGCCGGGCTGCATGGGGTGCTGTGGCTGCCGTTCCTGCGGCCGCAGGCCGAGGCCGCGCTGGCCGCAGCCGCGCGAGAGCGTGGCGTCGGCGTCTACCCGGTGTCGCCGCTCTTCGCCGAACCGCCGTCACCTGCCCTGCCTCGACCCGCCGGGCTGATCCTCGGTTATGCGAGCCTGACGGCCGAGCAGATCCGGCACGGAATGCGAACCTTGGCCGCGGTGCTGGCGACGCTACGCCCTACTCACCGCGCTGCCCCTCCGTCAACGCATCGAGCTGGAACCTCCCGCTCTTGTCCACCAGCCAGATCTCGACGAACTTGACGCCGCCCATCCTCACCGGCGCGGGCAACGGCGACGCCCGTTGGATCAACTCGCGAATCGTCTGCGCGACGTCGGGTGCATGCGATGGAACCCGTATGAACTGCAGGTTCATCACCCGTCCCTGTGCGTCCAGTTCGACCTCGATCACCACCACCGCATGGATCAGCGGCGGCAACTTGCCCTGATAGATGCGATCGGCGTAGACGCCATAGACGTGCCGGGCACCGTCCAGGCGATATCCCTTCGCATCGGCCGCCTCGGAGGCTTTGGCCGCCGGAGGAGGCGCCGTCGCAACCGCCACGCCATCGGGGGTATGGGCCGGCGCCGCGGTGATGATGCCCGCGGCGAGCCAACTTCCAACGAGACCATTGAAACCAACGAGACCCACGAAACCAAAACGACCGTATGCCATGACGCTGCTCCACTGCTCTGCCGAGGGCAGTGTGCGCGTGAGTCGATCGCTGTAGTGGGAAAGCGAGCGGCGCATGCCTCAACCCGGGGGAGACCTCGCGCCGCCCGCGATATCGGCATGCGGATTGCCGTTCCAATGGAATCGCCGCAACGCTTTGCAAACTTTTGTGTAGGGCCACTTCCTACCATCGCCGCATCGCTGCGCTGACTGTCACGGCCAAGCGAACCCAATAGAGTCGCTCTACGCTTCGCGAGCCCGAACGCATGGGCCACTCCACGAGGCGAACCTCGTTTTACAGGTGCGGCTCCCGCGCATGCGCGTCGGATCCAGGCCGATCCGTTCAGGGTGGTGGTGACGGTGAAGACGCGATCCATTTGGGGCTCATTGACTTTGCCGCTGGCCGTGTTCGCGGTGGGCGCCGTACTGTCCGTGGTCGTCGGCACGACGGTCCGCCAGGACATCTCGCGCAATGCGCAGCAGCAGTTCGACTCGTTGGCCGCCGATGTGGCGCGCAAGGTGGAGGGCCGCTTCGACGACTACATCGCGGTGCTGATCGGCCTGCGCGCGCGCTTCAACACCTCGGAGGCGGTCACCCGAAGCGACTTTCGCGATTACGTCGCGGGCCTCAACCTCGCCAGCAGCTACCCCGGATTTCTCGTTCTCAACTACGCGCCGCATGTCACGGCGGCGGACAAGCATCGCTTCGTGGAGCAGTTCCGTCGCGATGTCAGCCTGGACGGCCGGCCCGTGGCGAACTTCGCGATCTACCCGCCCGGCGAGCGCGCGGACTACTACCCGTTGACGCTCGTCGAACCGCTGGCGGGCAACGAAGAGCTGCTGGGCCGCGACCTGGGTGCGATGCCCAACCGCGGCAATGCGCTGGAGCAGGCGCGCGACAGCGGCGGGCTGGTCTCCTCCGGCCGCAAGATCGGCATCAACGGCAAGCCGGCCGACATCGCGCTGGCGGTGCGACTGCCGGTGTATCGCCCGCAGATGCCGCTGGAGTCGGTCGAGCAGCGCCGCGCCGCTTACATCGGCTCGGTGGGCGCGGGCTTCCGCGTGGCCGAGATGTTGCGCGACGTGATTCCGCCCGAGGCGGCCGCGGCCGTGCGCCTGCGTCTGATCGATGCCGGGACCAGCCGCGGCGCGATCGGCACGCGCGTCGAAAGCCGGTTCGTCGAGCCGCTCCCCTACGCCGCGAACCAGGTGCTGTTCGACAACGCGGACCTGCGAGCGCCTCAATCGCCGCGGGCCGCCAGCGCCGCGAGCGCCGCGAACGGTCCGTCGGCGCGGGCGCGCCTGGAACGCACGCTCAACTTCGAGCTGGGCGGTCACTCGTGGCTGGTCGAAGTCGGTGAAGACGAACGGCAGCTCATCGGTCGGCTCAACACCGCCGTGCCCTGGCTCATCGTGGCCGGCGGCCTCGCGATCAGCACCTTGCTGGCCGGCATCGTCTTCGCGTTGACCACGGCACGCAGCCGTGCCGTGGTGCTGGCCACCGCGATGACCAGCGACTTGCGCGCCAGCCAGCGCCAGCTGGCCGAGGCGCAGCGTCTTGCCAGCCTGGGCAGCTGGATCCTCGATACCCAGACCGGCGCGCTGGACTGCTCCGACGAAGCGCAGCGCATCCTCGGTTTCGACGCGGCCGCCGGGCGACCCGATCTGCCGGCGCTGCTGTCGCGCGTGCCGGCCGACGAGCGCGCCTCGGTCGAACGCGAGATGGTCGGCGCCTCGCGAGCCGGACAGCGCAGCGAATTCGAACATCACCTCTGCCTGCCCGATGGCACCGAGCGCTGGGTCCATGTCACGGCCCAATGGATAGACGAGGACGGCAAGGCCCTGCTGCAAGGCGCCGTGCGCGACGACACGCGGCGCCGCCAGGATGCGTTGCGCCAGAAACTCGAGTACGAGATCGCCAAGCTGCTGGTCGGCGAGGGCGATGCGGCGGCGGTCATCGCGCAGGTGCTCGAGGCGATCTGCACCCACCAGCGTTGGGACTGCGGCGCGCTATGGACGGTGCAGGACGACAAGCTGGCGCACTGCAGTGCCGCATGGCATGCCGACCGCGACACGGCGCTGGCGCAATTCGTCCGGCTCAGCCAGTCGCTGAACTACCGCAGCGACGAAGGCGCGCTCGGTCGCGCGTGGGCCGCAGGCGACGCGGTGCACGTGGACACGCGAGTCGAAGAACAGGACTGCACGCGCAATGCGCTGGCATGCCAGGCGGGGCTGACGATAGGCCTCGTCGTTCCGATGGCGACGACCGGCTCGGCCGCTGCGCTCGAATTCTTCAGCCGCCATCCGAAGGCCGTCACACCCGATGCGCTCGAGTCGCTGCGCGTGATTGCGCTGCAGGTCGCGCAGTACCAGCAACGCAAGCAGGCCGAGCACAAGCTGCGCTTCATGGCCAACCACGACGCCCTGACCGGGTTGTCCAACCGCGCCACGCTGGAGCGCGAACTGGCCCGCGCGATCAAGCGCAGCCAGCGCACGCACAAGCGCTTCGCCGTGATGTTCGCCGACATGGACCGCTTCAAGCGGATCAACGACACGCTGGGCCACGGCGTCGGCGACGAGCTGATCAAGGCCTACGGCGAGCGCCTGTCCGCCGCCTTGCGCCAGGACGACACGGTCGCGCGTTTCGGCGGCGACGAGTTCGTTCTGCTGCTCGAGAACCTGTCCAGCGCCAGCGATGCCGCGGTGCTGGTCGAACGCGTGCAGGACTGCTGCACCCGGCCGTTCCTGATCGACGGGCACGAGCTGCACGTCAGCTCGAGCATCGGCGTCAGCGTCTACCCGGAAGACGGCGACGACGCCGAGACGCTGCTGAAGAACGCCGACACCGCGATGTTCCTGGCCAAGGACTCGGGCCCCGGCGGCCACCGGTTCTACGCCTCGCAGATGAACGCGCAGAGCAGCGAGCGCCTGAAGCTGGAAGCGGCGCTGCGCCGGGCGCTGGAGCGACGCGAACTGGAGATGCACTACCAGCCGAAGATGAAACTGAGCACGCAGGACATCGTCGGCGTGGAGGCGCTGATGCGTTGGCGCCACCCGGAGCTGGGCATGATCTCGCCGGCGAAGTTCATCCCGATCGCGGAAGAGTCCGGCCTGATCGAAGCGATGGGCAAGTGGGCGCTCGAAAAAGCGTGCAGCGACCTGCGCTCGTGGCAGGAACGCGGCCTGCAGCCGGTGCAGATGAGCGTCAACCTGTCGCCACGCCAGTTGGACAGCCCGACGCTGATCGCCGACATCGGCGCCGTCCTGGCTCGTTCGGGCGTGGACCCGTCGCTGCTCGAGCTGGAGATCACCGAAGGCGCGATGATGCACAACCCCGAGCATGCGGCGGCTCTGCTGCAGCAGATTCGCAGCCTGGGCGTGGCCCTCGCGATCGACGATTTCGGGACCGGCTACTCCTCGCTGTCGTACCTGCGGCGCTTTCCGCTGACGACGGTGAAGATCGACCGTTCGTTCATCAACGACCTCTCGCATGACGCCGACGCCCAGGCGCTCACCGACGGCATCATCACGCTGGCCCATGGCCTGCGCATGAAGGTGGTCGCCGAGGGTGTCGAGACGCCGGCGCAGGTGGCGCACCTGAGCGTCCACGGCTGCGACGAGATCCAAGGCTACTGGCTGTGCAAGCCCGCGCCCGCCGACGAGGTGTGCGCCTTCCTGGCGCGACGCCAGAGCAAGCAATTTGCGGAACCGATGGCGGCCTGAGCCAGGCCGTTCGGTGCAAATCGCGGCCCGGCGCGACTCCCGGGCTTTCTCGCACGTTTCTTTGGGAGCCTACATGACCCTTTCCACGCACATCAAGACACTCGACCAGACCATCGCCGCAATCCAGGCGTTCGACCTGAGCGCGATCAAATTCAAGACCACGTGCAAGGACGACGGCTACGGCTGGTCCGCCGCTTATGCCGATCAGATGGAAGTCGCGTACAAGCGATACCTGATCCTGCATGCCAAGTACCCCGAGATGACGCTCGCACCGGAGCGCGACATCGATCGCTTCTGGCACATGCACATCCTGGACACGCGGCAGTACGCGAACGATTGCGAAGCCAGCTTCGGCCACTTCGTGCATCACTTCCCCTACCTCGGCCTGCGCGGCGAGGAAGACGCCCAGGCCTTGCAGACCGCGTTCGGGGACACCCAGCGGCTGTACGCGCAGGAGTTCGGCGAGGCGATGCCGGCGCTGCAGCGCGATGCCGCGGCGTTCTGCTCGGTCGAGTCGGCCCAGGCCAAGGCCGCGTTCTGCTCGGTCGAGTCGACCCAGGCGAAGGCGGCGTTCTGCTCCATCGAGTCGACGCAAGCCAACGCCGCGTTCTGCTCCGTCGAGTCGACCCAAGCCCAGGCAGCGTTCTGCTCTGTCGAGTCGACGCAAGCCAAGGCCGCGTTCTGCTCGATCGAGTCGACGCAAGCCAAGGCCGCGTTCTGCTCGATCGAGTCGACCCAGGCCAAGGCGGCGTTCTGCTCTGTCGAATCCACGAAGGCCAAGGCCGCGTTCTGCTCCGTCGAGCGTCCGCGTGACCTGACGGCGTGCAACTGACGCACCTGGCCACTTCGACTCGAGGCCACGCCCGCGTGCATGTCGCGTGGGCGTGGCCTCGTTCCTGACGCACCCGACAGCCGCCACGCCATGCATGCGACGACACCCCATCCGGACACCGGCGCCGCAACCGGCTTGCGCAGCCCGCTGCAGCCCAGCGCCCGCATCCGCATCGCCCCGGCCACGCATGCCGAACCGGCGCTGTTGCAGCTGCCCGGCGCTCACATGCACCTGATGGAGAACGCGCACGACTTCTACCCGTCCGTCGCGCGGGCGCTGCAGCGGGCCGGCAGCGAACGCATCCTGTACGCCTATCCCGACCCGCAATACAAGACCCTGAAGGCAGCCATTGCACAAGACATGGCCACGACGCCCGATCACATCGCGGTGGCAGCCGGCAGCAGCGAGTTGATCGATCGGGCACTGCGCCTGTTCTGCACGGCCGGCGACGCCATCGTCACGACGCAGCCCACCTGGTCGTTCTTCGACGCCTTCGTGAGGCGCTGGCAGCTGGTTCCCACGCAGGTGCCCATGAAGGGCTCGCTGCAGCACGGCGATCTGCAGCATGACCTCCCAGGCCTGCTGGCCGCGATCACGCCGCGCACCCGGCTCGTGTACCTGGCCAATCCCTGCAACCCGACCGGCTCGACGCTGGCACCGCGTGCGCTGGAGGCTTTTGTCGAGAACCTGCCCGCGCATGTCGTCACCGTGGTCGACGAAGCCTATCTGCCGTATGCCGATGAAGACCGCCGCCCGGCGCTGGCGGCACTGGTCGACCGCAGCGCGGCGCGGCTGATCCTGCTGCGCACCTTCTCGAAATTCTTCGGGCTCGCCGGCCTGCGCGTGGGCCACGCGGTGGCCAGCCCCGACACGGTCCAGCTGTTGTCGCACGCCGAGATCCCGTTTGCGGTCGGCGCACCCGCCGTCGTGGCGGCCGAGGCCGCGCTGGCCGACATCGCCTTCAGGCAGCAGGTGTTCGATGCGAATCAGCGCGGCCGCCGCCAACTGCTGGCCGGGCTGGCTGCGCTGGGATTGCCGGCGCAGGCCAGCCAGACCAACTTCGTGCTGTTCCGGCCGCCGGTCGCGCCGAAGACGGTTCGCGATGACCTGCGCCAGTTGGGCCTGGTGCTGCCGCACGTGCATCCGTTCTTCGACGGCTGCGCGATGCTGACCGTCGGCCGGCCCGAGCACAACGAACTGATCCTCGACTACCTGGGGGGCTTGTGAGCAGCGCCCTGGTCCCCGCTCACGCGGCGACTTGCAGCCCCTGCACCAGTCGCTGCGCCAGCCGCGGCTGCCGCAGCCGGTCCAGCCACCAGTTCAGCGCACGGCCTTCGCTGCCGCCGCGCCATCCGACGTAGAGAATGTTGGGCTCGCGCGGATCGGCGG
>DATCSE010000178.1:0-24541 GCA_036568605.1 Burkholderiaceae bacterium
GTCCGCGCTGCCCTTGACCCACGGCGCGTCGTAGCGCAGCACGTCGTCCAGCACCGGCAGGTGGCCGCGCAGCGCGGCCCCCGCGCCCGAGGCCAGCAGCGTCAGACGCGCGCCCGTCGCGCGCTTGACGGCGGCGAACGCCGGCGTGGTCATCAGCACGTCGCCGAGGTTGTCGAGCCGCACGACCAGGATGCGCCGCGCCTGGCGCCACAGGTGGCGGCGCTCGGCGGCGACGCCCGTGGCGATGACGCTAGCTGGCGGCATGGGCCACCGAGGCCAGCAGGCGCGCCGGCGCGGCGCGTTTCACGGCAGGCGACGCGCTCAGCACCCCGGCATAGACCTCGAGCAGCTCGTCGGTGATCCGCTCCCACGTGTAGCGCGAACGCGCGCGGCGCAGGCCGCTGCGGCCCATCGCCCGCGCGAGCAACGGGTTCGCGTGCAGCAGCTGCAGCTTCGCAGCCAGCGCTACCGGATCGTGCGGCGGCACGAGGAAGCCGGTCTCGCCATCGAGCACGGTGGACTTGATGCCGCCGACCGCGCTGCCGATCACCGGCACCGCGCAAGCCATCGCCTCCAGCGGCGTGATGCCGAACGGTTCGTACCACGGCGTCGTGACGAACGCATCGGCGGCGGCGTAGTAGGTGCGCAACTCGGCGCGCGAGCGATGGCCGGTGAAGACCACGCGTGACGCGACCCCGCCGTCACACGCGATGCCGCGCAGCCGCGCGAACTCGGGCGTGCGGGCTTCGTCCGGCTCGGCGCTGTCGCCGCCGACGACCAGCAGGCGCGCATTCATCGAGGCGGGCAGCAGCGCCATCGCGCGCACCACGTCGTCGATGCCCTTGCGCGGCACGATGCGGCCAAGCTGCAGCACGATGAACTCGTCCGGCGCCAGGCCCAGCTTCGCGCGTGCATCGGCGCGGTTCATCGGCGCGAATTCATGCGGATCGAAGCCGCACGGCACGATGCGCACGCGCTGCGGATCGGCCTGGTACAGGTCCAGCAGGTCGTAGCGGTCCTGCGGGCATTCGGCGACGATCGCGTCGGCGCGGCGCACCAGCTCGCGCTCGATCGCGATGCGCTCGGGCGGGAACGCGTCGGCGGTGCCCTGGTGCTTCAGCCGCACCAGGCCCAGCGCGTGGAAGGTGATCGCGAACGGGATGCCCAGCATCTCGTGCAACTGCTGCGCGACCCAACCCGACATGAAGAAGTTCGCATGCACGAGGTCGTAGCGCAGGCTGTTGCGCACCAGCCGGGCCGCGGCCTGCGCGAACGCCGGCATGTGCCCGAGCAGCCGCTCCTTGGGAACGAACTCGCTGGGTCCGGCATCGATGTGGATCACGCGCGCACCGGGGCGCAGGTCGACCACCGGCGGCAGGTGGGGGTCGTCGCGGCGCGTCAGCACATCCACGCAATGGCCGGCGCGCGCGAGGCAGCGTGCGACATGCGCGACGTAGATGTTCTGCCCGCCGGCATCGACGCCGCCCAGCGTGGCCAGCGGCGACGCATGCTCGCTGATCATCGCGATGCGCAATGAGGACTTGCTCATTCTGGGAACTCCTGCATCAATTCGTTTGAAGCTGGCACGGCAATCGGTATGCCTCTGTGCCGCTGCGGCGCAGGAAGTCCGGGTGAAAAAGCTGTGCAACCGCCTCGAAGACTACGAGGCGACCGCGGCGGCGATCACGGCGACACGGTCTGCGGCGAGCAGCGTCGCCGGTACTCGACCGCCGGCACCTTGAGCATCTGGCGGTACTTCGTCACCGTGCGGCGCGCGATGCGCAGGCCCTGGCGCGCGAGCCGCTGCGCGATCTCGACGTCCGACAGCGGATGCGCCGGATCCTCGCTGGCGAGCAGCTCGCCGATCACGCCGCGGATCGCGGTGCCGGTCGAGGCGCCGCCGCTCGCGGTGGGCATCGCGCGCGAGAAGAAATACTTCAGCTCGAACACGCCGACCGGTGTCGCCATGAACTTGTTGTTCGTGACGCGGCAGACGGTGGACTCGTGCAGGCCCAGCTCGTCGGCCACGGCCCGCAAGCCCAGCGGCTTCATCGCGAACGGACCGAACTCCAGAAAGCGGCTCTGACGCGCGACGATCGCCTGCGCGACGGCGAGGATGGTCGAGAAGCGCTGCTCGACGTTGCGCACCGCCCAGCGGGCCTCCTGCAGATGCGCGGCGAGCTCGCCGTGGCGGGCGTCGCGGTGCTGCCGGAACAGCTCGGCATAGGCGCGGTTCAGCTGCACCTTGGGCACCAGCGCGGCGTTCAGCCGCACGGTCCAGCGACCGCGCACGCGCCGCACGATGACGTCCGGGTTGATGTGCAGCGCGGTCGACTTGCCGAAGCGCCAGCCCGGATGCGGGTCGAGCCGGCGGATCGCCGCACAGGCCGCATCGACATCGGCCGGCGAGCGGCCCAGCGTGCGGGCGATCGCAGGCACGTCGTGCTGCGCGAGGCGCAGCAGCTGCTCGTTGACGATGCGCTGCGCGAGCACGCTGTCGGCGCCGCCATCCGGCAGGCGGCCGTCGGCATCGCTGCGATGGCGCAGCTGCAGCAGCAGGCACTCGGCAATGTCGCGCGCGCCGACGCCGGCCGGGTCGAAGGCCTGCACCAGCTTCAGCGCCGTCGCCAGCTCCGTCGAATCGGGCGGGGGATCCAGCGGCAGCAGCGCGGCGAGCTCGTCCAGGTCCTGGCGCAGATAGCCGTCATCGTCCAGCGATTCGATCACGACGTAGAGCAGCGCGCGGTCGCGTTCGCTCAACGCCAGCACATTGGCCTGCCCATGCAGATGCTGGCGCAGCTCGATCGCGGCCGGCATGGCCTCGAGCGCGCCGAGCCCGTCGTGCGATCGGCCGCGGTCGGCGCTCGAGGCGCTCTGCCATGTCGGCATTTCAGGGGGCGACTCCCAGCCGGTGTCGTCGAGTGCACCGGCGTCGCTGCCGGCCGACGGATCGATATCCGCGACGATGTCCGGGCCGCCATCGCGCGCCGTGTTGTCGTCCGCAATGCTGGCCGCGACGATCGCCAGCGGCGACTCGGCGGCCGAGTCCAGCGACTCTGCGTTCGGCTCGGTGTCCTCGAGCTCGAGAAACGGGTTGGCGTCCGACATGCCGCGCAGTTCTTGCAGATACTCCAGCGACGACAGCCGCAACATGCGCACCGCATGCTGCAGCCGGGGGGTCAGGGTCTGGTTCTGGCGGGTATCGAGGCGTAGCGTGGGCGTGGTGGCGGACGAGTTCATGGCCAGGCAACCGCAACGAACATGCCGGGGCGGCATCAGGGGCATCGCCTCGTGGCATCGCGTCCGAGCGAACTCCGGCGTTGCCGTCGAGATTGGCTCCGTGCTGCGACGTTGAACTCAGATAACGACAGCGCACAAGATGTGTCGCTGTGTGTCATGTCTGCCAGCGAGAAAGGGTTCGCGTGAGCCCCCAAGAGGCCGGCACGATTTGCCGAAATTCGTGCCGGCATGGCGCCCATAGGTACGCACCTTGCCGGCTGCGTCGGACTTTCGAATCCGACAGGAGAGATCTGATGCAACGCATAGCCGATGCGATGACACGCGGCGCCCACACGCTGACGCCGAACGACAAGCTGACCACCGCCGCGCAGGCGATGAACGAGTACGACATCGGCGCGTTGCCGGTGTGCGACGGCGGCCGCCTGGTCGGCATGGTGACCGACCGCGACCTGGTCGTGCGCGGTGTCGCGAAAGGCGTGGTGCCGGACGAGGCGGTCGTGGCGTCGGTGATGAGTCCCGACGTGTGCTGCTGCTACGAGGACGAGCCGGTCGCCGATGCGATGGACCGGATGCGCCGCGAGCAGATCCGCCGCATGCCGGTGGTCGACCGCGAGCAGCATCTGGTCGGCATGCTCGCGCTCGGTGACCTTGCGACGAAGCACGACGATGCCGGCGGCACCGGCCAGGCGCTGCGCGACATTTCGACGCCTGCCGAGCCGGCGCATTGAGCTCGACACGCGGCGCCACCGCTGCTTCAGCGCGGCCGGGTCAGTCCACGCGCTCGGCGAATGCTTCGCGCCAGAGTTGCGACACCGGCGCCGGCACCACACGCCGTGCGCCCAGCGCCCAGGGCAGGCCGCGCAGCGCGGCGAACAGCACCGGCGCCAGCAGGCCTTGCGCCTGCGCCTCGCGCAGCGCCCGGGCTGCGACCCGCCAGGCCTCGGGCCACGGCAGCCGCAGGCAGGCGACCCAGACGCGGTTGCGCGCGAGGTACAAGTGGCGGCCGCTGGTATCGCGCCGCGGGGATGGGCGGTGGTGCGTGGTCACGCGGTCGTCATAGAGGATCAGCCAGCCTTGCGAGGCGAGGTCCAGGCTCATCAGCATTTCCTCGGCGCCCAGGAACAGCCGAGGGTGGTATCCGCCGGCGGCACGGAACGCCTCGGCCCGCATCACCGCGGCGCCGGCCATGAATGCGGCCAGTCGCGGGCCGGGCAAGCCGACACGCGGCAGGCGACTCGCGGCCATGCGCTCGCAGGCCGGGTCGACGCGGTAGCCGCCGCCGACCAGCACGCGCGCCGCGACGACGCCGAGCCGCGGCCACGCATCGAGCAGCTCGACGGCATGCGCCAGCGAGCCCGGGGTCCAGGCGGTGTCGTCGTCGCAGAATGCCACGTATGGCGTCTCGACGCAGGCGACGCCGGCGTTGCGTGCGGCCGCACCGGCATTGACCGGTTGCGCGATGAGCCGGACCCGCGGGTGGCGCTGCGCGACGCAGTGCTGCGTGCCGTCCTGCGATGCATTGTCGACGACGACGATGCGCGGACGCTCCGGCAATTGCTCGAGCAGCGCAAGCGTCTGCAGCAGCTCGGCGCAGCGGTTGTGGGTCAGCACGACGACCGTGATGCGCGACTTGGCATCGTCGATGCTCGGGTTGTTCGACGCCGCATCGTCAGGCATGGCCGTCGCTCCACGGTGCCGCATGCGGCCAGGTGAGCTGCCAATGGCGCTCGGGCCGCAGCGCATCGTCCCATTGATCGCGGCTGAATGCCTGGCACTGGCTTGCGTAGGCCTGCAGCGCGCGCGCCTTCCGGTCCGGGTGGCCGCCGCCGGGTTGATCGAGCGCCGGCGTCGCCTGCACGCCGTCGCGTGCGAGGCGCAGCAGTGCTTGCTGCAGGCAGCCCGGGATTGCGCGGTAGATCGCATCCTCATAGGCCGTCAGCGCGGTCACGCCCTCGGCCTGCATCGCATGGACGCAAGCGCGCTGCGTCAGCACGTGATCGCGATGGAACAGGCCCAGCGGTGCCAGCACCTGTGCCGGCGCGTGCCGGCGCAGCACGGCCCGCAGGCTCGCGACCAGCATCTCGAGCGGATGCGGCTCGGCGTATTGGTCGTCGACATGGTCCAGCCACAGCGGTTCGGCCTGCAGCACGGCGAGCGCCGCGCGGTCCTCGGCACGACGTGCCGCGACCGCTTCGGCAGCGCTCGCGAAGCCGGCGCGGCGGTCCCAGTCGGTGAGCTTGCCGCCGTCGTGCGGCATCCCGGCGAACACGGTCACCACCAGCGCGCCGGGATACGCCGCGAGCCACGTGCCGGCGCTCAGGACGGCGTCGTCGAGATGGGGCGACACGACCACGTGCATGTCGCGGACGCGCTGCAGCGACAAACCTCCCGCGCTCAGATCGCCCCGATGCTGCCGGTCACCGGCAGCACGACGCCGGTGATGTAGCCGGACATCACCGGCGAGGCGAGGAACACGTAGGCCGGCGACAGCTCCTCGGGCTGCGCGGCACGCCGCATGTCGGTGTGCTTGCCGAACTCGGCGACCTTCTCGGGCGGCGAGTCGGCCGGGTTCAGCGGCGTCCAGACCGGGCCCGGCGCGACCGCGTTGACCCGTATGCCCTTGTCGATCAGGTTGTGCGCGAGCGACTTCGTGAACGCGTGGATCGCACCCTTGGTGGTCGCATAGTCCAGCAGCATCGGACTGCCTTCGAGGCCGACGACCGAGCCGGTGTTGATGATCGAGCCGCCGCGCGGCAGATGCGGCAGCGCGGCGCGGGCCATCTGGAAGTAGCCGTACACGTTGGTGCGCAGCGTCTCGTCGAAGCGCGCATCGTCGATCTCTTCCAGCGAAGCGGCATGCTCCTGGAACGCGGCGTTGTTGACCAGGATGTCGAGCTTGCCCAGCGCGTCCACGGTCCGCTCGACGGCGTCGCGGCAGAAGGTGCTGTTCTTCACATCGCCGGGGATCGTCAGGCAGCGGCGGCCTTCGGCCTCGACCCAGCGGCGCGTCTCGTCTGCGTCGCCGTGCTCGCTCAGGTAGATGATCGCCACGTCCGCACCTTCGCGCGCGAACAGCACCGCGACGGCGCGGCCGATGCCGGAGTCGCCGCCGGTGATCAGCGCGACCATGCCGCGCAGCTTGCCGCTGCCTTCGTAGTCGGGCGCCGCGAAGCGCGGCCGCACCGCGAGCTCGGACTCCTGGCCCGGCTTGGCGATGTGCTGCGCCGGCGGCTGCGTCGGCTGTTCGCGCGCGCCGGCCTGAACGCCCGATGGTTTGGGCGCACCGCCGGGGCTGTTGCGGGCTTCGCTGTGCGACGCATCCTGGCGGTCCTGCGTGCGCTGGATGTCGCGCTGCGTGCGCGCGGTCTGATCGGGCTCGGATGTCGTGTTCCGGGAGGGTTTGTCGCGCGAGTTCATGGCGTGTTGTGCTTCGAGAGGCGGTGGGGTCGATGGCAAGGCAATCGCTGTGCCGGTCGGCGTTGCCCAGGAGCCGGTCGAAAGGGTCACGCATGCGCCGCGCGGCCGCGATCGCTGCGCGCGTTGCGGCAATTCTTGCCGGCGGGCCTGCGAGGCCGCCTCAGGCCTTGGGCTTGGAGGCGCCGATCGCGTCGGTCCAGATCGCGATCTCGGCGGCGCTCATGCGGCCGTGCGGCGCGAGTCGCGCATCGACGTTGCCGCGATGGCGGATGTCGTCGAGGAATTGCTCGCGCGACAGCAGCGTGCCGGCGCACAGGCGCGTGTCGGGCGGCGGCGTGTGCGACTCGTGCCGCAGTTTCTCGGACAGTTCATCCATCAGCCACGCCGGCACCCGGTCGCGCTCGCCCGGGTAGATGAAGCCGAACAGCGTCAGGTGCGCGAGCAGCACGCGCCAGTGCGGGCCGAAGCGGCGCAGCAGCCGCTGCCAGTCCATCGTCGCGGACTGGTAGCGCAGCAGGTGCGCGACGTCACCGCCGTCGTAGCGCTCGCGCTCCATCACGAAGGCCTTCGATGCGATCGTCTCCTCGACCGGCGCGATCGCGGCCGGCAGGCCCAGCACCTCGGCACCGACCGCGTAGTGGAACCACTCGTCGTCGACCTCGGCCAGGCCATTGCCGGCGCCGAAGATGATGTCGACCACCGGCCCGCCCAGGCGCACCTTGGCGAGCCAGTGCGGATAGGTCATCTCGGCCCGGTAGCCGGCGGCGCGCAGCACGCGTTTCAGCTGCTCGTAGTCGCGGCGCCGGATGAACAGGTCCAGATCGTTCGTGACGCGTGCAATGCCGGTGTAACACCTGTAGGCATATCCGCCGCCGATCAGCACCGGCACGCCCGCCGCGCCCAGGCAATCGAGCACTGCGCGGTAGCTGCGCGCCGCTTCGCTCTCGGGTCCGCCATGGCGGCCCGCGGAAGACAGTGTGGACATCGAGGACATGCGCTCATCACGGTTCCCGGTCCACGATATGGGCAAGCCGGATGCCACATGCTTGCCGGAACCTCGCATCACGGAGCGTACGAATGGCATCTTCCCGACCCTTGCGCATGGCCGCCGTCGGCGACCTCCACTGCACGCAGCACTCCGGCCCGGAGCTCAAGCGCCTGTGCGCGCAGGCGGCCGAGGCCGCCGATGCGCTGCTGCTGTGCGGCGATCTGACCGACTACGGCCTGCCGGAGGAGGCCCACGTGCTCGCCGAGGCGCTGGCGACGCTGACGATCCCGATCGTCGGCGTGCTCGGCAACCACGACTACGAGTCCGGCAAGCAGGACGAGGTGCGGCGCATGCTGATCGCGGCCGGCGCGCAGATCCTCGACGGCGAGGCCTGCGAGATCCATGGCGTCGGCATCGCCGGGGCCAAGGGCTTCGCCGGCGGCTTCGGGCGGTACGCGCTGGGGCCATGGGGCGAGGAGGCGATCAAGCAGTTCGTCGCCGAGGCCGTCCGGGAGGTGCACAAGCTCGAGTCGGCCGTCGCGAAGCTGCGCACCCGCGAGCGCATCGTGCTGCTGCACTACGCGCCGATCAGCCAGACGATCGAGGGCGAGCCGCCGGAAATCTCGTCGTACCTGGGCAGCGGCCGCCTCGAGGAGCCGCTGATCCGCTACCCGGTCACCGCGGTGTTCCATGGCCATGCGCATCGCGGCGCGCTCGAAGGGCGCACCGTCAACGGCACGCCGGTCTACAACGTCGCGAAGCCGCTGCTGCTGCGGTCGTTCCCCGACAAGCCGCCATTCCGCGTGCTGGAGCTGACGCCGGAGTGAGCGTCCGCGGTGGCGGTCCGGTCGGCATTCGTCGGGTGGGGCAGGATCCGCGGGACTCACGCGGCCATGCGCTCGCAGTCCTCGGCGCAGCCGCGGCAGGCACGCGCGCATTCCTGGCAGTGGGCCATCGGATGCTTGGCGCATTCTTCGCCGCAGGCCTTGCAGATCTGACCGCAGAGCCGGCACAGCGCCCTGGCGAACTCGCTGCCGCGCGCCATGTAGCCCGCGGCCGTTCGGCAGATCGCGGCACAGTCCAGATCGAGCGCGATGCAATGCGCCATCGATTTGACGTCCTGCTCCCGCAGGCAGGATGCCGCGCAGTGGTCACAGGCGTCGGCGCAGACGTTGCACGCGTCGATGCAGGCTTGGTCGGTCTGACGGGGCATGAGAGTCTCCTCGGCTAATGGCTCGATCGCGGCAATTCGTGTACCTAATGCGCCGATTCAGGGTCAGCAGCACGTCGGAGAGCTAAACTCTTCAGCCTCTCTCGTCGGTCAACCTTGCCACGCCCACCGAATCCGGCCATGACCTTCAGCCGCGCCCTGAGCAAGCAGATCTGCCGCGTGCTGGTCGGCGTGCTGTTGTTTGCGCAGTTCGCGGTGGCCAGCTATGCGTGTCCGGGCCTGTCGGCGATGCAGCCGATCAGTTCAGTGCGATCGGAGTCGACCGCGATGCCCCCGGGGTGCGACCAGATCGATCAGGACGCCGCCAACCTTTGCGCTGAACACTGTCGCTACGGGCAGCAGAGCGCGGATACGGCGCCCGTACCCGCGGTCGCCGCACCGACGCCGGCGCTGCTGTACGTGCTTCCCGAAGAGCCGGAACCTCTGACGGTTTCCGCGCGGGCGCTGCCCGCGTCCGATCCGGTGCTTGTCGTGCGACCTCCGCCGCACGCGATCCTGCACTGCGTCTACCGCATTTGATCTCCCGACGACGCGCGTGCTGAACGCCTGACGGCGTTCGGCCCGCGTTCGCGTGCTCGGCCTCTCGACCGATGAGCCGTCGAGCCGAACTTCGATCGTTCGTCTGGAGATTCCATCGTGATTCACGACCTCGGCCTGCGCATAGGCGCGGCCATGCTGCTCGGGTTCGTCGCCCTGCAGGTGCAGTCCGCGCCACTGACGCTGGACGATGCGCTGCGTCTGGCGCAAGAGCGGTCCCGTCAGCTGCCGGCCCAGGACGCGTCGGCCGCGGCTGCGCGCGAGATGGCTGTTGCCGCCGGTCAACGGCCCGATCCGACGCTGAAGGCCGGCATCAACAACCTGCCGATCAACGGTGACGATCGCTTCAGCCTGACGCGCGACTTCATGACCATGCGCTCGGTCGGTGTGATGCAGGAGCTGACGCGCGACAGCAAGCTGAAGGCCCGCAGCGCCCGGTACGAGCGCGACGCGGAAGTCGCCGAGGCCGGTCGCGCGCTGGCGTTGGCGAACCTGCAGCGCGATACCGCGACCGCGTGGCTGGACCGCTACTACCAGGAGCGCATGCGAGACCTGCTGGCGCGCCAGCGCGATGAAGCGCGGCTGCAGATCGAGGCAGCCGACGCGGCCTATCGTGGCGGACGCGGATCGCAAGCCGACGTCTTCGCCGCGCGGTCCGTGGTCGCGCAGATCGAGGATCGCCTCGCACAGGTGGAGCGACAGGTCAGCACGGCGAACACGCTGCTCGCTCGCTGGATCGGGGCACCCGCCGCCGAGCCGCTCGCCGCTGCGCCGTCGCTCGAGGCCGTGCGCCTGCGTCCCGAGGACCTCGAAGCCGAGATCGCGCACCACCCGCAGATCGCCGTGCTGCTCAAGCAGGAGGCCGTGGCACAGGCCGACGTCGATGTCGCCCGGGCCGACAAGCAGTCCGACTGGAGCGTCGAGGTGATGCTCAGCCAGCGCGGACCGGCGTACTCGAACATGGTCTCGGTCAACGTCTCGGTGCCGCTGCAGTGGGATCAGAAGAACCGCCAGGACCGCGAGCTCGCCGCCAGGCTCGCGACGGTCGAGCAGACCCGTGCACAGCGCGAGGAAGAGACCCGCATGCACGTCGCCGAGGCGCTGGCGATGCTGCAGGCGTGGCGCAGCAACCGGGAGCGACTGCAGCGCTACGACGCTTCGCTGTGGCCGCTGGCGGCAGAGCGCACCAAGGCCGCCATCGCGGCCTACCGCGGCGGCACCGGCCCCTTGAGCAGTGTGCTCGACGCGCGGCGCGCCGAGATCGACACCAGCATGGAGCGCTTGCGCCTGGAGATGGACACCGCGCGCCTGTGGGCGCAGCTGAACTACCTCGTCCCCGCAGGTCACGGCCTCACGAAGAACTCGCAGGAGAACCCGCAATGAAGCGCACCCCTGTTGTCCTTGGCCTGCTGATCGCTGCGGCGTTCACGGCCGGCGGCTATGGCCTGTTTTCGCTCGGTATCAAGCGCGGCATGACGATGGTGCCGGAGTCTCCAGCCCCGGCAATGGCCTCCGCTGCTTCGGCCACTCAAGGCGCGCTGCCGCAAGGCATCGCCGAAGGCGAGGACGCCACACGCCGCCACATCCAGGCGGGCCTGAAAGCCGGCGACGTCGACCCGGCGACCGGTCGCAGGATCCTCTACTACCACGACCCGATGGTGCCGGGGAACAAGTTCGACAAGCCGGCCAAGTCGCCGTTCATGGACATGATGCTGGTGCCGGTCTATGCCGGTGCCGACGGCGACGAAGGCAAGGTCACGGTCAGCCCGCGCATCCAGCAGAACCTGGGCGTGCGCACCGCGCTGGTCACCGAAGGGACGCTGTTGCCGCAGGTCGCGGCGGTCGGCAGCATCGCGTTCAACGAACGCGACCAGGTGGTGGTGCAGGCGCGCGCCACCGGCTTTGTCGAGCGGCTGCACGTGCGGGCGACGCTGGACCGCGTCACCACCGGTCAGCCGCTGGCCGAGCTCTACGTGCCCGACTGGATCGCGGCGCAGGAGGAGTTCCTGTCGGTGCGCCGCATGCAAGGCACCGACCTGGCCGTGCTCGTCGACGGTGCGCGACAGCGCATGCGCCAGGTCGGCATGAGCGACGCGCAGATCCGCCTGGTCGAGTCCAGCGGCAAGACGCAGCCGCGCATCACGCTCGTCGCGCCTATCGGCGGCGTGGTGACCGAACTGATGGCACGCGAGGGCATGACCGTGATGTCGGGCGCGACGCTGTTCCGCATCAACGGCCTTGCGACCGTGTGGGCGAACGCCGAGGTGCCGGAGAGCCAGGCGGCGCTGCTGCGTCCCGGCGCCCAGGTCCAGGCGAGGAGTCCCGCGGTGCCGGGTGCCAGCTTCGACGGCAAGGTCCAGGCGCTGCTTCCCGAAGTGAACCCCGCCACGCGCACGCTGAAGGCCCGCATGGAGCTCGCCAATCCCGGTGGCCGTCTGGTGCCCGGCATGTTCGTCTCGATGAACTTCATGGACATGCGCCCCGAGAAGGCGCTGCTCGTGCCCACCGAGGCGGTGATCCAGACCGGCAAGCGCACGGTCGTGATGCTCGCAGAGGACAACGGGCGATTCCGGCCCATCGATGTCGAGGCGGGCATCGAGAGCGGCGGCCAGACCGAGATCAAGCGCGGCCTGCAGGCGGGCCAGCGTGTCGTCGTCTCGTCGCAGTTCCTCATCGATTCCGAAGCCAGCCTGCGAGGCGTCGAAACGCGGCTGAACGGGAGCACGCGATGATCGCCCGGCTGATCCGCTGGTCCATCCAGAACCGCTTCCTCGTGCTGCTGGCCACGCTGATGGTCAGCGCCTGGGGCGTGTACTCGGTGACGAAGACGCCGCTGGACGCGCTGCCCGATCTGTCGGACGTGCAGGTGATCATCCGCACGACCTACCCGGGCCAGGCACCGCGCATCGTCGAGAACCAGATCACCTATCCGCTGACGACGACGATGTTGTCCGTGCCCGGCGCGAAGACGGTGCGCGGCTACTCGTTCTTCGGCGACTCGTTCGTCTACGTGCTGTTCGAGGACGGCACGGATCTGTACTGGGCCCGCTCGCGTGTGCTCGAGTACCTGAACCAGGTGCAGTCGCGGCTGCCGCCGACCGCCAAGGCCTCGATCGGGCCGGACGCGACCGGTGTCGGCTGGATCTACCAATACTCCGTCATCGATCGCGGCGACTGTCGCCGGGCCGCCCCAAGGCAGTCGACTGCCCCCTCGGGGGGCGGGCGCGCAGCGCCCGGGGGTGAACAGGACTGCACGCAGGACGCGTCGCAGCTGCGCGCGCTGCAGGACTGGTTCCTGAAGTACGAACTGAAGACGGTGCCCAACGTCGCCGAGGTCGCCTCGGTGGGCGGCATGGTGCGCCAATACCAGGTCGTGCTCGATCCGGACAAGCTCGCGGCCTACGCGATCCCGCACACCAAGGTGGTCGAGGCGATCGGAAAGGCCAACCAGGAAAGCGGCGGCTCGGTGCTGGAGCTCGGCGAGGCCGAGTACATGGTGCGCGCGTCGGGCTACTTGCAAAGCCTGGCCGACTTCCGCGCGATCCCCTTGATGACGACCGCTGCCGGCGTCTCGGTGACGCTCGGCGACGTCGCGCGCATCCAGCTCGGCCCCGAGATGCGCCGCGGCATCGGCGAGCTCGACGGCGAAGGCGAGGCCGTCGGCGGCGTGATCGTGATGCGCTCGGGCAAGAACGCGCTGGAGACGATCGCGGCGGTCAAGGACAAGCTCAACAGCCTGCAGGCCAGCTTGCCGCGCGGCGTCGAGATCGTGCCGGTCTACGACCGCTCGGGTCTCATCGAACGTGCGGTCGAGAACCTGGCGCACAAGCTCGTCGAGGAGTTCATCGTGGTCGCGGTGGTGTGCTTCATCTTCCTGTTCCACCTGCGCTCGGCGTTCGTCGCGATCGTCTCGCTGCCGCTGGGCATCCTCGCGGCCTTCATCGTGATGCGCTATCAGGGCGTCAACGCCAACATCATGTCGCTGGGCGGCATCGCGATCGCGATCGGCGCGATGGTCGACGCGGCGGTCGTGATGATCGAGAACGCGCACAAGCACCTCGAGCAATGGAACCATGAGCACCCCGGCCAGATGCTGGATGGCGTAGCGCGCTGGCGCGCCATCGGGGACTCGGCCTCCGAGGTCGGACCGGCGCTGTTCTTCTCGCTGCTGATCATCACGCTGAGCTTCATCCCGGTGTTCACGCTGGAAGCGCAGGAAGGTCGGCTGTTCTCGCCGCTGGCTTTCACGAAGACCTATGCGATGGCCGCGGCGGCCGGGCTCTCGGTGACGTTGATCCCGGTGCTGATGGGCTACCTGATCCGCGGCCGCATCCCGGACGAGAAGACAAACCCGCTGAATCGCTTGCTGATCGCGATCTACCGGCCGTTGTTGGACGTGGTTCTGCGCACGCCCAAGCTGACGCTGCTGGCCGCCGGCATCGTGCTCGCCGTCAGCCTGTGGCCGCTGCAGCACATCGGCGGCGAGTTCATGCCGCGGCTGGACGAGGGCGACCTGCTGTTCATGCCCTCGGCGCTGCCGGGCCTGTCGGCCGGCAAGGCGGGCGAGCTGCTGCAGCAGACCGACCGCCTGATCCGCACCGTGCCCGAGGTGGCCAGCGTGTACGGCAAGGCTGGGCGTGCGGAGACCGCGACCGATCCCGCGCCGCTGGAGATGTTCGAGACCACGATCCAGTTCAAGCCGCGTGAGCAGTGGCGTCCTGGCATGACGCAGGACAAGCTGGTCGAGGAGCTCGATCGCATCGTCAAGGTCCCGGGCCTGGCGAACATCTGGGTACCGCCGATCCGCAATCGCATCGACATGCTGGCCACGGGCATCAAGAGCCCGGTGGGCGTCAAGGTTGCGGGCACGGACCTCGCGACCATCGACCGCCTGACCGGCGAGATCGAACGTGCGCTGAAGGACGTTCCCGGCGTCAGCAGCGCACTCGCCGAGCGTCTGACCGGCGGGCGCTACGTCGACGTCAACATCCGCCGCGAAGCCGCGGCGCGCTACGGCATGAATATCGCCGACGTGCAGTCGGTCATCTCCTCGGCCGTCGGCGGCGAGAACGTCGGCGAGACGGTCGAGGGGCCGCAGCGCTTCCCGATCAGCGTGCGCTACCCGCGCGAGATCCGCGACTCGCTGGAGAAGCTGCGCGCGCTGGCCATCGTGACCGAGCGCGGACAGCGCCTCGTGCTGTCCGACGTCGCCGACGTGCGCATCACCGACGGTCCGCCGATGCTGCGCAGCGAGAACGCGCGCCTGTCGGGCTGGGTCTACGTCGACATCCGCGGCCGCGACTTGCGCGGTGCGGTGCACGACATGCAGCGCGTGGTCAGCGAGAAAGTGAAGCTGCCGCCGGGCTACTCGATCTCGTGGTCCGGTCAGTTCGAGTTCCTCGAGCGCGCGACGGCCAGGCTGAAGGTGGTCGTGCCGTTCACGCTGCTGATCATCTTCGTGCTGCTGTACCTGACCTTCGCGCGCTTCGGCGAGGCGCTGCTGATCATGGCCGCGCTGCCGTTCGCGCTGGTCGGCGGCATCTGGCTGCTGTACCTGCTGGGGTACAACCTGTCGGTCGCCGGCGCGGTCGGCTTCATCGCGCTCGCGGGCGTGTCGGCGGAGTTCGGCGTGATCATGCTGCTGTACCTGAAGAACGCCTGGGCAGCGCGTGTCGACCAAGGCAAGACCAGCGAAGCAGACCTGCTCGAGGCGATCCGCGAAGGCGCGGTGCTGCGCGTGCGGCCCAAGGCCATGACGGTCGCGGTGATTCTCGCGGGCCTGTTCCCGATCATGTGGGGCAGCGGCACCGGCTCCGAGGTGATGCAGCGCATCGCCGCGCCGATGGTCGGCGGGATGATCACCGCGCCGCTGCTGTCGATGTTCGTGATCCCGGCGGCCTACCTGCTGATGCGCCGGCCGCGCCCGGGTGCCACGTCGTCCCTCGGGTTCTGGAGCAGGCGCCGTGCGGCGGCGTGATCGCGCGCTCGCCGCGTTGTGGCTCTCCGCCCTGGACGCCGGTTGACAACCAAATATATGAAAAGTAATGTATCGAGGTCGCGTGGACAGATGCACGCTTGCGCAAGGACATGCCCCGATGAACATCGCCATCCTGGGCGGCGGACATGGCTGTTATGCCGCCGCCGCGGACCTCTCCGAAGCCGGACACGAGGTGCGCCTGTGGCGCCGTGATGCCGCCGCGCTGCAGCCGGTGCGCGACACCGGCTGCATCGTGCTGAAGGACGCCGACGGCGCGCGCGAGGTGCGGATCGCCCGCGCGACGGCCGAGATAGGCGAGGCGCTGGCCGGCGCGCAGCTGATCGTCGTGCCGTTGCCCGCGACCGCGCAGGCCGACATCGCGCGGCTGATCGCGCCGCATCTGGTCGACGGCCAGGTCGTGTTCCTGCCGCCGGGCACGTTCGGCAGCGTCGTGATGGCGCGCCTCGTGCGCGAGGCCGGCAGCACGGCCGAGGTCGCGTGGGCCGAGAGCGGCACGCTGCCGTACCTCGCGCGCAAGCACGGCGAGCGCGAGGTCAACGTGACGATGCGCGCGGTGCGTCTGCCGACCGGCGTGTACCCGGCGCGCCGTGCGGACCACGCGCTCGCGGTGATCCGCGAGGTCTATCCCAGCGTGCACGGCTGCGGCGATGCGCTGTCGGGCGCGCTGATGAACGCCGGCCCGATCATCCACCCGCCGCTGATGGTGATGAATGCGGCGCCGCTGCAGCACTTCGAACGCTGGGACATCCACAACGAAGGCACGCAGCCGGCGGTGCGCGCCGTGACCGATCGCCTGGATCGGGAGCGCATCGCGGTGCGCGAGGCGCTGGGCTACGGCGCGCCGCACTATCCGCTGGCCGACCACTATGCGAACGACCGCTGGATGTACGGCGACGCGCACAAGCGGCTGGTGCAGTCGGGCGACTGGCGCGAGACGATCGCGCTGCACAGCCACCGCTACGTCACCGAGGACACCGAGCTGGGCCTCGCGTTCCTCGCCTCGGTCGCACGCTGGGCCGGCGTCGAGGCGCCGATCGCGCAGGGCCTGCTCGCGATCGTCGGCGGCTTTCTAGGCCGCGACCTGCGGCACGGCCCGCGTACGCTGGAGGCCCTGGGCCTCGCGCCGCTGAGCCGCCAGGCACTGCAGCAGCGGCTGCACGACGGCGGCCTGTGAGGGCGCCGGCGCGTTTCGTGGCGGTGGGCGCCGGGCGCATGGGCCGCGGCATCGCCACCGCGTTCGCGTATGCCGGGCATCGCATCGCACTGGTGGACCTGCGGCCGCGCACCAGCCATGCGTCGAATGCGCTGCGCGACGAGGCGCTGGCCGAGATCCGGGCGAGCCTGGCGGGCCTCGCGGCGCTGGGTGCCCTGGATCAGGCCCGTGTGGAAACCATCGCGAGCCGCGTGATGTTCGTCGCCGCGGACGGCGCTCCGCAGGCACTCGCCGCCGCGGAGCTGGTCTTCGAAGGCGTGCCCGAGACGATGGAGGCCAAGCGTGACGCGTTCGACCGGCTCAATGCGCATTGCCGCGACGACGCGATCCTGACCTCGACGACCAGCAGTATCCTGGTCACGCAACTGGCCGCGCTGGTACGCCGGCCCGAGCGCTTCCTGAACATGCACTGGCTGAACCCGGCTTACGTGATCCCGGTCGTCGAACTCAGCGTGCACCCCGGCACGCGCGACGATGTGCTCGCGCGCACCCGCGCGCTGATGCAATCGATCGGCAAGCTGCCCGTGGTGTGCGGCGCCGCGCCGGGCTACATCGTGCCGCGGCTGCAGGCGCTGATCATGAACGAGGCGGCGCGCATGGTCGAGGAGGGCGTCGCCAGCGCCGAGGAAATCGACACCGCGACGCGTTATGGCCTGGGCCTGCGCTTCGCGGCGCTGGGCGTGGTCGAGTTCATCGACTACGGCGGCTGCGACATCCTGCACCACGCGAGCCGCGAGATGGCCGGCGCGATCGATGCCGCGCGCTATGCGGCGCCGCCCATCGTCGGCCGCATGGTCGCAGAAGGCCGGCTCGGGCTGAAAAGCGGCCGCGGCTTCTACGACTACGCGTCGCGCGATGTCGCGGCCTATCGCCGCGACGTGCTGGCGCGCACGCTGGGCCTGCTGCGCCATGCGGGGCTGTGGCGGCCGCCGGCCGAGGCGACGCTGTCATGACGACATCGACGACGACGTCGGACGAGCGCCGCGTGCGCCGTGCGTACGCCGAACTGCCGCACGGGCAGGTGCACTACGCCGCATGCGGTGCCGAGCACGCGCCCGCGATCCTGCTGTTGCACCAGACGCCGCGCAGCTGGGCCGAATACCGCGAGGTGCTGCCGCGCCTGGGCGAGCGTTATCGCGCGATCGCGATGGACACCGCGGGCTTCGGCGATTCCGATCCGGTGCCCGGGGCCGCTTCGATCGAGGACTGGGCGCGTGTCGCGGTTCAGGTGCTGGATGCCCTCGGGATCGCGCGGGCGCATGTGGTCGGGCACCACACCGGCGGCGTCATCGCGGTCGAGCTGGCGGCACGGCATGCCGCACGCGTCGGCGCGCTGGTGCTCTCGTCGACGCCGTATACCGATGCGGCGTTCCGCCGCGCCCGCGCCGAGCGGCCGCCGATCGACGCGGTCGAGCCTTGCGACGACGGCGCGCATCTGGCCGCGCTGTGGCGCAAGCGCCAGGCGTTCTACCCGGCGCGGCGGCCGGACCTGCTGCACGCGTTCGTGCTCGATGCGCTGAAGGTGCGCGGCGACGACGTCGAAGGCGGCCATCGCGCGGTGGGCGCGTACCGGATCGAAGACCGCATCGCGGCGATCCGGCAGCCGACGCTGCTGATCCATGCACCGGACGATCCGTTCGCGGCACCGCACACCGCGCAGTGGCGCGCGCACCTGCCGCAGGCGCAGGCGGTCGAGATCGCCGGCGGCATGGTGCCGCTGCCCGATCAGCTGCCGGATGCGTTCGCCGATGCCGTGCTCGGATTCCTCGACGCGCAGCGCTGAACGAGAGCGGCGCTAGGCGTCCTCGTCCGGCTCGACGCCGGGCCCATCCTGGTGCAGCGCAATCAGCTGGATCAGCGTCGCCTTCAGCTCGGCGGCGCGCTTGGCGCCGAACGGCTCCAGCACGCGGCTCTCGTGCTCGCGCGCCAGCGGGATCAGCCCGGCGGCCAGCCGGCTGCCCGATGCGGTGATGCGAACCAGCGTCACGCGCCGGTCGGCTTCGTGCGCGAGGCGCCTGACGTGGCCGCTGGCCTCCATGCGGTCCAGCACGCGCGTCACGGTCGGCTGCTTCATCACGGTGATCTCGGCGATGCGGCCGATGCTCATCGCCTCGCCGCCGGCCAGCGTCGCCAGCACGCGCCATTCGGACACGGTGCAGCCCTTGGCATTGACGACGCGGTGGAACTCGCCGGAGATCAGGTGGCTGGCCTGTGCCAGCAGCGCCGGCAGGTAGTCGTCGACGAAGTGCGCGGCACGCGCGGCGCTCGCGGATCTGCGTTTGTCCATGGGCGGGATTCTCCGGGAAGTCACGGACAGCACGGGCTGCAAAAAAACCATGACTTTTCATATATTCCGTCATAAACTAATCGCGAATCAAGGATTCACCCGCCGCCATCGAGGACACCCATGGCCGAGAGATCGTTCGTCGAGGAAGTGAAGAAGCTGCGGCTGGGCGCGGGCGAGCGCTTTCGCGGCGAGGGCATCCTGGCCGTCACGAAGGCGCTGCTCGAGTCGGGGGTGTCGTACGTGGCCGGCTATCAGGGCGCACCGATCTCGCACCTGATGGACGTGCTGTCCGACGCACAGGACATCCTCGCCGAGCACGGCATCCGCTTCGAGAACAGCGCCAGCGAAGCGACCGCGGCGGCCACGCTCGCGGCCTCGGTCAACTACCCGCTGCGCGGGGCGGTGACCTTCAAGGCGACGGTCGGCACCAACGTCGCCTCCGATGCGCTGGCCAACCTGGCCTCCGGCGGCGTGACCGGCGGCGCACTGATCGTCGTCGGCGAGGACTACGGCGAAGGCTCGTCCATCATGCAGGAGCGCAGCCACGCGTTCGCGATGAAGTCGCAGATCTGGCTGCTCGATCCGCGGCCCAACCTGCCGTCCATCGTGAAGGCGGTGAAGCAGGGTTTCGAGCTGTCGGAGGCGAGCCGCACGCCGGTGATGCTGCAGCTGCGCATCCGCGCCTGCCATGTGCACGGCGAGTTCGTCGCGGACGACAACCGCCGCCCGGCGTTCACGATAGGCGATGCGCTGGACCATCCGCAGCGCGACGTCGAGCGCATCGTGCTGCCGCCCGCGAGCTTCCTGCACGAGCAGGAGAAGGTGCGCGAGCGCTGGCCGGCCGCGGTGCGCTGGATCGAGCGCCACGGCCTGAACGAGTTCTTCGCCGACGGGGCCGACGACATCGGCATCGTCGTGCAAGGCGGCAGCTACAACACCTTGCTGCGCGTGCTCGAGCGCCTCGGGTTGGCCGATGTCTACGGCAACAGCCGCGTGCCGCTGTACGTGATGAACGTCGCGTACCCGGTGATCGCCTCCGAAGTGCTGCGCTTCTGCGAGGGCAAGCGCGCGGTGCTGATGGTCGAGGAGGGCCAGCCCAACTTCATCGAGCAGAACATCGCGACCCTGCTGCGGCAGGCCGGCTCCGCGACCGCGCTGCACGGCAAGGATCTGCTGCCGGTCGCCGGCGAGTACACGGCCGCCGAGATGATGAAAGGGGCGCGGGCGTTCCTGGAGCGCCATGGGCGGTTGGCGGCTTCGGCTCCGGAGCCGGCTCCACGCGGGAAGGAACACAAGGTCATCCCGCTGAAGCCGCTCGCCGAGAGCGTCAGCGCGCGACCGCCCGGCTTCTGCACCGGCTGCCCCGAACGCCCGATCTTCACCGCGATGAAGCTGGTCGAGCGCGAGCTCGGGCCGCATCACGTCAGCGCCGACATCGGCTGCCACCTGTTCTCCATCCTGCCGCCGTTCAACCTCGGCAACACGACGATGGGCTATGGCCTGGGCGGGGCCGGCGCTGCGGCGCTGAATGCGCCGGGGCACAAGCGCGCGATCAGCGTGATGGGCGACGGCGGCTTCTGGCACAACGGCCTGACCAGCGGCATCGCGAACGCGGTGTTCAACCGCACCGACAACCTGACCATCGTCGTCGACAACAGCTATACCTCGGCAACCGGCGGGCAGGACATCCTGTCGTCTACCGCCGCGAACAAGACCCGCAGCACCGGCCATGCGATCGAGAACGCGGTGCGCGGCGTCGGCGTGCAATGGGTGCGCACGCTGCGCCGCACCTACGACCTGACCGGCATGCGCGACGCCTTGCGCGAGGCGCTGACGACGAAGCAGCCCGGCCCCAAGGTGCTGATCGCGCAATCCGAGTGCATGCTGAACAAGCAGCGGCGCGAGAAGCCGCTCGCGCGCAAGGCGGTGGCCGAAGGGCGGCGCGTGGTGCGCGAGCGCTTCGGCGTCGATGCCGACACCTGCACCGGCGACCATTCGTGCATCCGCCTGTCGGGCTGCCCGTCGCTGTCGGTCAAGCCGAATCCCGATCCGCTGCGCACCGACCCGGTCGCGACCGTGCTCGACTCCTGCGTGGGCTGCGGGCTGTGCGGCGAGGTCTCGCATGCGGCGGTGCTGTGCCCGTCGTTCTACAAGGCGCAGATCGTCAGCAACCCCACGCGCTGGGACCGGCTGCGCCAGCGCGTGCGCGGTGCGGTGATCGGCTATCTGCAGCGGCGCGAGGTGCGCTCGCGTGAACGCTATGCGTTCTGAGATGGACATGATCGGGGTTGATGCGGTGCGAGGCGTTTTTTGGACGCAAAGGCGCCAAGGGACGCAAAGGCGCAAAGGCAAGCCGATAACCCTTTGCGCCTTTGCGGTTCTTTGCGTCTTTGCGTCCAAGAATCCTCGCGCACATGCGCGATGGGACCCACCGCGATGAACACCCCGCAACCGATCAAGATCGCGATCCTCGCGATGGGCGGCGAGGGCGGCGGCGTGCTGGCTGACTGGATCGTCGACCTCGGCGAGCACAACGGCTACATCGGGCAGACCACCTCGGTGCCCGGCGTCGCGCAGCGGACCGGCGCGACGATCTACTACGTCGAGCTGTACCCGGCCGCGCAGGCCGAGCGCGACGGCGGTACGCCGGTGCTCGCGCTGATGCCGCTGCCGGGGGACGTCGATGTCGTGCTCGCGTCCGAGCTGATGGAGGCCGGTCGGGCCGTGCAGCGCGGGCTCGTGACGCCCGACCGCACGACGCTGATCGCGTCGACCCATCGCGTCTACTCGATCGCCGAGAAGACCGCGATGGGCGACGGCCGTGCCGACGGCCGCAACCTGCTCGCGCATGCCGAGGCGGCTGCGCGCCGCTTCGTGCGCTTCGACATGGCACGCGCCGCCGAGGCGTCGGGCAGCGTGATCAGCGCCGTGCTGTTCGGCGCGTTGGCCGGCACCGGCGTGCTGCCGTTCAGCCGGGCACAGTTCGAGGCCACGATAGAACGCGGCGGCGTCGGCGTGAAGGCGAGCCTGAAGGCGTTCGCGACGGCGTTCGACCGGGCCGGCCGCGTCGAGGACGACGCAGCCGTCGACGATGACCTGCCGCCGCCTGCACGCGAAACGCCGGCTGTCGCCGAGCCGCGCGACCCGGCGGTGCGCGCGCTGCTCGAGCGCATCCGCACGAACTTCCCGAGTGCCGCGCGGCCGACGCTGATCGAAGGCGTGCGCCGCCTGGTCGACTACCAGGACCCCGCCTACGCCGGGCTGTACCTGGACCGCGTCGAGCGCATCCGGCCGTCGCCGAATGACGGCGAGCCGCGACTGGTCGAGGAGACCGCGCGGCATCTCGCGCTGTGGATGTCGTACGAGGACACGATACGGGTGGCCGACCTGAAGACGCGCGCGAGCCGCTTCGAACGCGTCGCAGGCGAGGTGAAGGTGCAGGCCGGCCAGGTGCTGGCGATCGACGAATTCATGCACCCGCGGCTGCAGGAGATCTGCGAGACGCTGCCGGCAGGGCTCGGGCGACGGCTGGAGCGTTCGGGCTGGCCGCGCCGCCTCGTCGAGCGCCTCACGCAGCGCGGGCGTGTCGTCACGACCAGCTCGCTGCGCGGCTTCCTGATGCTGTACGCGCTGGCGGGTCTGCGGCGCTGGCGGCGCGGCACCTTGCGCTATGCGATCGAGAACCGGCGCATCGAGGATTGGCTGGATCGCATCGCGGCCGCCGCGGCGCTGAATCCGCAGCTCGCGATCGAGGTCGTGCAATGTCAGCGCCTGGTCAAAGGCTACGGCGACACGCACGAGCGCGGCTGGCGCAACTTCGAGACCGTGATGGCGGCAGTGCAGCGCGGCGGCGCGACGATTGCGCCGGTCACCGTGCGCGAGCTGCGCGAGGCAGCGCTGGCCGACGAGCATGGCAAGACGCTGGCGGCCGCCATGGCCCGACTCATTCCTCCGCTGGGCGAAGGCCGGGATGAGGGCCAGCGACGTGCACCCGCGTTCGCCCCCACCTCAACCCTCGCCCAGCGGGGAAGGGAGGAGGTGCAGCCATGACGACACCGACACCGCTGTCGCTGCGGGTCGCCGAAGCGCGCGACCTGAATCCGCTGATCCGCCTGCTGCGCCTGCAAGCCGCCGACGGTTCCGCGTTGCCCGGCTACACGGCCGGCGCGCATGTGCGCGTGCAGGTGACACTGCCCGCCGGCGCAACCGACTGGCGGCACTACTCGCTCGTGAACCTGCGCTCCGAGCCCGGCGTCACCGCCGCGCCGCGCGAGTACGTGATCGCGGTGCGGCGCGAGGACGACGGCCGCGGCGGCTCGCGCTACATGCACACGCAGGTCCGGGCCGGCGACACGCTGGCCGTCGAGCCGCCGAAGAACGAGTTCGCGCTGCATGACGGCCACGGCTGCGCGGTGCTGATCGCCGGCGGCATCGGCATCACGCCGCTCGCAAGCATGGCCGCGCAGCGCAAGGCCGAGGGCAAGCCGGTGCGGCTGCACTACGCGGGCCGCAGCCGCGAGCTGATGGCCTTCCTGCCCGAGCTGCAGGCGCTGCTGGGCGACGACGACCTGCATGTGCATGCCGATGCCGAGGCCGGCGCGCCGTTGGATGTCGACACGCTGCTGGACGGTTGCAGCGCCGACGACAGGCTGTACGTCTGCGGCCCGAAGCCGCTGCTGGACCACGTGCTCGCGAAGACCCAGGCGCGCGGCTGGACCCACGAGCGCGTGCACTTCGAGCTGTTCACGACGCCGGTGGCCGACGCCGGCGACCGCGCGTTCGAGCTGGTGCTCGCGCAAAGCGGCCGGACGTACACGGTGCCGGCGGGCCAGACCGTGCTCGACTGCCTGATCGAACACGGCTGCGACCCGCTGTACGACTGCAAGCGCGGCGAGTGCGGCGTCTGCACGACCGGCGTGATCGACGGCGAGGTCGACCACCGCGACTACGTGCTCAGCGAGGCCGAGAAGGCGTCGGGCAAGGTGATGCAGATCTGCGTTTCGCGGGCACGCGGGCCGCGGCTGGTGTTGGATCTGTGAGGGACGACGGACGATGAGCTACCGAGGCAATCCCGCCGCGCTGCGCGCTTTGGTGCAGCCGGACCGCGTGCACCGCGACCTGTACATCAGCCCGGAAGTCTTCGAGCTCGAGCAGGAGCACTTTTTCGCGAACACCTGGAACTACGTGGGCCACGCGAGCCAGGTTCCGAATGCCGGCGACTACATCACCAACGAGATCGCCGGTCGACCGCTGATCGTCGTGCGCCAGGGCGACGGCAGCATCAAGGCGCTGATGAACCGCTGCGCGCACAAGGGCTCGCGGCTGGTGACGCAGCCGTGCGGCAACACCGGCAAGTTCTTCCGCTGCCCGTACCACGCGTGGTCGTACAAGACCGACGGCTCGCCGCTCGCGATCCCGCTGAAGAACGGCTACGAAGGCACGCGCCTGCACGACTGCGAGGGCGGCCGGGGCCTGACGGTGCTGCCGCACCTGCGCGAGTACCGCGGCTTCCTGTTCGTGAAGATCAACGACGCCGGCCCCGACTTCGACGAGTACTTCGGCGACTCGCTGAGCTCGATGGACAACATGGCCGACCGCTCGCCCGAAGGCGAGCTCGAGATCGCCGGCGG
>DATCSE010000179.1:0-2856 GCA_036568605.1 Burkholderiaceae bacterium
GTTGAACGTCGAGCCGCGGACGTACGAAAAGGCCTCGCCGCTCTTCGCCACCTCGACGATGGAGATGCCGTGCGCCGGGATCTCCTTGTCGGACTCGGCTGCTGGCCGCGGCCGCGCGCTCGCGCCGTTGACGTGCAGGAAGTTGTCGGTCAACGCCTCGTGGTTCATCGCGAGCAGCCCGCGATCGTTGCTGCTCGCATCGCGCGCACCGGCGGCCGACAGGCCGAAGTAGTACATGCCGTCGTGGTGGTCGCCGGCGCGCGTCTCGAACCCCGTGTCGGTGCCGTCGTTCTTGTAGGCCGGCGTCGCGGCGTCGAGCGGATCGCCGACCGCGTAGATGACGGTCGCGGTATAGCCCGCGGGCACGGTCAGCGTATCGGCCAGGCTCTTCGGCACCGATGCGAACGTCACCTTGTCGAGCGCGGCGGGTGCGGCGGGGGCGGGCGCGTCATCGTTGTCGTCACCGCCGCCGCAGGCGGCCAGGCCCCAGCTACCGAGCACGGCGGTCGCCGCGGTGCCCACGCCGCCGCGCAGCATCGAGCGGCGCGACAGGCGCGCCTGCAGCACCTGCTGGAAGTCGGGGTTCCGGGTCGGGTTGAGGTCTTCTTCGTCGTCGGTCGATCGCGCGCGGCGGCGCTGGTCGGCGGGGGCGTTCATGCGGGTTGGTTCCTGGTAGCTGTCGCGAAGCTGTCGTCGAAATGACAGCCGCGGATGATCGTCAGCCCGCATGAAGGATCCGTGACGCGATGGTGTACTCCGCCCCTCCGTGGGGACTTACGTGCCGATCACACCGCCGTCCGCAAAGTCAGATCTTTTCCGTCTCGCCCGACTTCGGCTGCCATTTCATCAAGCGCCGCTCGATGCGCCCGACCGCGGCATCGAGCAGCAACGCGAATACCGTCAGCACCAGGATGCCCGCCATCACCGTGTTGATGTCGAACGCACCCTCGGCCTGCAGGATCAGGTAGCCGACGCCGCGCGACGAGCCCAGGTACTCGCCGACCACCGCGCCGACGAACGCGAGCCCGACGCTGGTGTGCAGCGAGCTGAACACCCAGCTCGTCGCCGACGGCAGGTAGACATGGCGCAGCAGCTGCCGGCGCGAGGCGCCGAGCATGCGCGCATTCGCGAGCACCACCGGGCTGACCTCGCGCACGCCCTGGTAGACATTGAAGAACACGATGAAGAACACCAGCGTGACGCCCAGCGCGACCTTGCTCGCGATGCCCAGGCCGAACCAGACCGCGAAGATCGGCGCGAGGATCACGCGCGGCATGCTGTTCGCCGCCTTGATGTAAGGGTCGGTGATCGCCGCGGCCACCGGGCTGAGCGCGAGCCACAGCCCGCAGCCCAGCCCCAGCACGGTGCCGATGCCGAACGCGAGCACCGTCTCGAGCAGCGTGACCCACAGGTGCTGGTAGATGTCGGCGCTCGCGAAGAACCAGCTCGCGATGCGCGCGAAGATCTTCAGCGGCTCGCCGAAGAAGAACGCGGCCTGCTGATCGTTCTCGAACAGGAATGGGGGAATCAGCCCGGGTCGGGTCAGCACGTGCCACAGCACGAAGATCACGAGCAGCAGGCCGAATTGCCAGAGGCGCAGGTACTTCATCGTCGTCAGGCCGCCAGTTGCTGTTGGTAGCCCTTCAGCACTTCCTCGCGCAGCACGCTCCAGATGGCCTCGTGCAGCTCGACGAAACGCGGCGCGGTGCGCACCTCGGCCACGTCGCGCGGGCGCACGAGGTCGATCGCGAACTCGCCGATCGGCCGCGAGGCCGGTCCGGCCGACAGGCAGACGACGCGGTCGCTCATCGCGATCGCCTCGTCCAGGTCGTGCGTGATGAACAGCACCGCTTTCTTCTTCTGCGCCCACAGCGCCAGCACTTCGTTCTCCATCAGCTGGCGGGTCTGGATGTCCAGCGCCGAGAACGGCTCGTCCATCAGGATGATGTCCGGGTCCAGCACCAGCGTCTGCGCGAGGCTGACGCGCTTGCGCATGCCGCCCGAGAGCTGGTGCGGGTAGCGGTCGCCGAAGCCGCCGAGACCCACGCGCCGCAGCCACTCGTCGGCCTGCGCCGCGGCATCGGCAACGCCGCGGAACTCGAGCCCGGCCATCACGTTCTGGCGCGCGGTGCGCCACGGCATCAGGCTCTCGGCCTGGAACATGTAGCCGGCGCGCTTGTTGATGCCGGCGAGCGTCTCGCCGAACACCGTGACCGTCCCGGTGCTGGGCGCCAGCAGCCCGGCTGCGACGTTCAGCAGCGTGCTCTTGCCGCAGCCGGTCGGGCCGACGACCGAGACGAACTCGCCGGCGCCGACGTCGAGGTTCACATCGCGCACGGCGGTGTAGCGCCGGCCCGGGTCGTCCTTGTCTGCGAAGGTGCAGCTGACGCCGGCCAGGCTCAGGGCACGAATGGGTGGGGCGGATGACATGGCGAGCGACTGTACCAACACGCCTGATGACGGCCAGGCCAAGGGTCCAGCGGAACTCACGGCCGGAATAGCGGCATTCGGCCCCGTCTTGCCGACATCCGTCGCGTCGGCGTGGCAACGCGCGGAGCCCCCGCCTAAGCTGGCTGCACCGAGGTGGTTGTTGCTGTTCTCCTCGGCCCCGTCAACTTCAAAGGAACCAGACCATGAACCGCACCTTGACCCTGACCGCGCTGGCTCTGGTGTGCAGCGCATCGTTCAGCGCACGTGCCGCCGGGGACAACACCCTCCGGCTCGCCGCCGAGTCCACGACGACCGCAGCCGAATGCCGTTCCGACGTGAGCCTGGGCCGCGTCGAGCGCCAGCTGTTCGACAAGGCCGCGCAAGGCATCCGACCGCTGGTGCAGTTCATCCAGCGCACGCGCATGA
>DATCSE010000180.1:0-3608 GCA_036568605.1 Burkholderiaceae bacterium
GCTCTCTTCGACGCCCGACGCATCGGCGCCGAAGCCGTTCTCGAAATCGGCGTTCACCGGCAGGTCGGTCGCGTCGGCGATCTCGCGCAGATGCGCAAGCGCCATCCCGCGCGTGATGCCGTTGTCGGGCCGTGCGGCCGACCAGGCATAGCCCGAGCTGGTCGTGGCCAATGCCTTGAAGCCCAGGCCTTGGAGATAACGCGTGCTGCCCACGTCCCACGGGTTCGGGATCGCGAAGCAGCCGGCTTCATGCAGCTGGCGGAAGGCGCGGCGCTTGTCGGCGACGCTGGGGCGCGAATCGGGCATGCAGATCTCCGGCAGGTGAGGGGAGGGGCGGTCACCGATTCTGCGGCTACGTGTCGCTTCATGAGGCGTAGTCCATCCTGGGCGTCGGGTGTGCAGCTCAGCGCGGCTTGAAGCCCAGCGTCTTCATCGCCGCGGTCAGCGTCTGCTTCGTGGTCCAGTAGTCGCGCCAGGGGTCGGTGCGCTGGAACGACAGGTGCTCGCGCGCGGTCTGCACGTTCCACTGGTCGGCGCGCTTGAGCTCGCTCAGGTCGTCCCAGGCAATCGGCATCGAGACGCCGAGCCCGGGTCGCGAGCGCGCCGAGAACGCGGCCGCGGTGGTCGCACCGAAGCCGTTGCGCAGATAGTCCACGAAAATCTTGCCGACCCGGTTGGACGCGCCGCTCTTCGCGACGAAGCGATCCGGGATCACGCGCGCGAGGTGCTGCACCACCGCCTGCGCGAAGCCTTTCGCGCTGTCCCAGTCGTGCCGCGGCGTGATGGGCACGACCACGTGCAGGCCTTTGCCGCCGCTGGTCTTCAGCCAGCTCGCGAGACCCAGCTCGGTGAGGATCGTGTGCATCAGCAGCGCGGCCTCCTGCACGCGGTTCCAGCGCACGCCCTCGCCGGGGTCGAGGTCGAAGACCAGCCGATCGGGCTTGGCGATCTGCTTCGCGGTCGCGTTCCAGGTGTGGAACTCGATCGTGTTCATCTGCGCGGCGCCGACCAGCGCGCCACGCGTCGGCACTTCGAGCAGCGCGGTGTGGCCGGGCCACAGCGCCGGGTCGAGCTCCTTCACCTCGGGCAGGCTCAGCGTCTCAACGTGCTTCTGGAAGAACAGTTCGCCGCCCACGCCGGTCGGCCCGCGCACCAGCGAGCAGGGGCGTCCGACCAGATGCGGCAGGATCCAGTCGGCGACCGAGTCGTAGTAGCGCACCAGCTCGAGCTTCGTGACGCCGGTGCTGGGGTCGATCACGCGATCGGCGTGCGAGACGCGGATGCCGGCCACGGTGCTGCCGCCGGGGCCGCCGCCGTTCTCGCTCGCCGATCTGCCCGCCGCACGGGGCGCCGCGACGGCCTGCTCGCGCACGACATCGCGGGGATCGCGATCGGCACGCAGCCCCAGGTACTTCGCGTGGCGGATGCGGCCTTCGGGCGTCCAGTCGCCGAACTCGACCTCGGCGACCAGCGCAGGGCTGACCCAGCGCTCGATGCCGACTTCGCGCGTGGTCCAGCGCCCGCGCTCGGGCGGCGACTTGTCGGCGAACGGTGGCTCGCGCACGGTGTCCGGCTTCAGGCGCGTCAACAGTTGGCTCGCCTCCTTCGCGTTCCAGCCCGCGCCGACGTTGCCGACGTAGACCAGCTTGCCCGCTGCGTCATGCACGCCCAGCAGCAGGCTGCCGATCTCGGCCTCGCCGCTGGAGCGCTCGGTGTAGCCGCAGACCACGAACTCCTGGCGCTGCCGCACCTTGAGCTTCAGCCACGTCTCGGTGCGGCGCGATTCGTACGGCGCGTCCTTGCGCTTGCCGATCACGCCTTCGAGGCCCATGCGCGCGACCGATTCGACGATGGACGCGGGATCGGCATCGAAGTCGGCACTGAAGCGGATGTGCTGCAGCGGCTGGTTGCGCTGCTGCGCCTCGGCGATCTTCTCGTCGAGAAAGCGCTGCAGCAGGCGCCGCCGCGAGGCGAGCGGCGCCTTGCGCAGGTCGTAGCCCTCGAAGTACGGCAGGTCGAACAGGAAGTAGACGATGGGCGCGGTGCGCGACTTGTCGAACGCGTTCTGCAGCGCATTGAACTCGGGCAGGCCGCGCTCGTTCAGCACGACGATCTCGCCGTCGAGCCAGGTGTTGGTCAGGCCGAGGCTCTCGATGTCGTCGCGCAGCCTTGGCATCCGATCGGTCCAGTCCTGATCGCCGCGCGTGAACAGCGTCGCCTTGCGATCGGCGATGCGGGTCATCAGCCGGTAGCCGTCCAGTTTGATCTCCCAGCTCCAATCGCCGCGGGTCGGCGGTACGGTTGCCAGGCTCGCGAGCTGCGGCTTGAGCTTGTCCGGCAAGGGCGCCTTGACGGCGCCGACCAGCTCGTCGTCGCCGGCGTCCCCGGCGTCGTCGTTCGCAGCCTTCAGCGGCTTCGCGATCACGCTGTCGGGCAGCGCGCTGACGACGTCGTATTCGGCGCGCGGCTTCGCGTAGGCATCCTTCTTCTTGAACAGCAGCCAGGCCTCCTGCCGGTCGCCGGGCTTCGCGATGCGCACCAGTTCCCACAGGCCGCCGAGCTTCTGGCCGTGCAGCGCGAAGACCAGCTTGCCGTCCTTCAGCCCGGCGTGCGGGTCGACCGCGGGCTCCCAGGTGCCGTTGTCCCAGACGATCACGGTCCCCGCGCCGTACTGTTTCGGCGGGATCGTGCCCTCGAAGCTGCCGTACGACAGCGGATGGTCCTCGACATGGATCGCCATGCGCTTGTCCGACGGGTCGAAGCTGGGCCCCTTCGGCACCGCCCACGACAGCAGCACGCCGTCGAGCTCGAGGCGGAAGTCGTAGTGCAGCCGGGTCGCATGGTGCTTCTGGATCACGTACGACAGCGCCTGCTTCGCACCGCTGCCTTCTTGCCGACGGGTCTTCTTCGCGGTCGTGTCGTCGCCGCGCGGCTCGGAGGTGACGTCGAAATCGCGCTTGGACCAGTAGCGCGCAAGCGGATCGGCGGCGGCCTTCTTGTCCATGGCCGGGCGCGTCGGTTCCGTCAGCGCTGCAGCCGCCGATAGGCGCTGAAGTGCCGCAGCGCGCTGCGTGCGTCGCCGAGCAGCTCCTGCAGGCGGCCGATGTTGTAGTGCGCGTCGGCGAGCGCCGGGTCCAGTGCCAGGCTGCGCTCGTAGCTCGCGATTGCCTCGAGCGGCCGTTGCTCGTCCTCGAGCGCGACCGCGCGGTTGTAGTGGATCAGCGCCGACGGCGGGCACAGTGCCAGTGCATGCTCGTAGAGATCGACCGCCTCGTCGGCGCGCCCCGCTTCGCTGAGCATCGCGCCGAGGTTCAGGTACGCGTCGGTGAAGTCGGCGCGCCGCGCCAGCGCCTCCTGGTAGGCCCGCTCCGCGCCGCGCGGGTCGGTCGCTTCGAGGGCGACGGCGCGCGCGAACCAGGCCTCGGCATCGGCGCCGCGGTCAACGGATGGGCCGCTGTTGCGCCGATCGGCCGAATGGTCGAGAAACGCGACGCTGGCGCCAGCCGGGTCGTCGGTGTCGCGCGCCGGAGCGACCTCGAAATCCATCAGCAGCTGCCCGCTGTCGGCGGCCCAATGGCCGTTGCGGTCGCGCACCGCGACGTCGGCGC
>DATCSE010000181.1:0-2140 GCA_036568605.1 Burkholderiaceae bacterium
CGACGACGCTGCGTACGCTCGCGACGCTCGAGCGGACCACGCTCGTGCGCCGCCACGAGGACACCTTGCGCATCGTGCACGCCGAAGTGCGCGCGCCCGGGGCCGAGAACGCCGAGATCCCGGTCGCGCTGATGGAGCGCAGCCACCTCACGACGGTGATCATCGGCCCGCTGCAGCCGCATTCGATAGACGCGCTGCTGGAGGGCCTCGCGCACGCGACCCGGCTGCCGACCTGGCGCTGCCCCAACCTGCTGTTCATGCTGCCGCCGAATGCGGTCTGGATCGCCAACAAGATCGGCATGATCGCCTGGCCCGACCGCTTGCGCGTGCATGTGCTGAACGAGTCGCTGACCGGTGCCTCGTCGGTCTGGAACGCGATGCTGGGCCTGTGGAATCGGGTCAAGGGTCAGCCGGGTTGGGATGCCCCCGAAGCCCGCCGCGCAGAAGCCGCCGATCCGCCGGCCGACCCGAGCGTATCGCTACCTCTCGAGGTGGCCGAGGAGCCCGAGACGCCGGCGTGGCGCGAACTGCGTCTCGCCGATGAACCGGCCGCCGCCACGGTCGCATCCTCGCCCGCGCTGCGCGTCACGCGCGATCCGCTGGACCCGACACGCGCGAAGCGGGCCCTGGCCGGCATGGCCTTGCTCGACGGCCTGCTCGGCTGTGCGGTGGTCGACGCCGGCACCGGGCTCGTGCTGGCACGCGAGTCGGGCGAGCCGCGCGAAGCGCTGCAACAGCAGGCCGGCCCGGTCGACCTCGATCTGGCCGCCGCGGCCAGCGCGCAGGTGCTGCGCGCGCATCGCCAGGCCGCACGCCAGATGGGCATGCCCGACGCGATCGAGGAGCTCATGACCAGCGCCGGGCCGCGCCAGCAGGTGATCCGCGCGGTGACGCGGCATCCCGGGCTGTTCCTGGTCGCGCTGCTCGAGAAGCACCGGACCAACCTCGCGCTCGCCCGCTTCCAGCTGATGGAAGCGGAGCGGGCGTTGCTGTGATGGAGCAAGGCGACGCGTGATGAGCAAGGAATTCGAGCTGGTGCACAACCACCACGAGCGGGCGGTCTTCGCGGCGGTGTCCGAAGGGGCGGCCCGCTTTCCGGGCGTGGAGGCCAAGAATCTGCTTGCCGATGTCGCCTGCGTCGCGCTGAACCGGCTGCCGCCGCGCTACATCCGGCACGAGGTCGACTTCGCGTTCTACCTCAGCGACGCCGAGCGCCAGGAGAACCAGCGGGCCGTCGAAGAGGCGGTGAACTTCGCGTTCGAGTTCGTCCAGGCGCGTTCGGCCATGCGGGCGCGTTAGCGCGGCTCAGCGCACCGACGCCGCCCCGCGGTTCGCGAGCGCGTCGGCGCGTTCGTTGCCGACATCGCCCGAATGTCCCTTGACCCAGCGCCACTCGACGTGGTGCAGGTTGCGCAGCGCATCGAGGCGCTGCCAGAGCTCGGCGTTCTTGACCGGCTTCTTGTCCGCCGTCTTCCAGCCGCGCACTTTCCAGCCGTGGATCCACTCGGTGATGCCCTTGCGCACGTACTCGCTGTCGGTGTGGATCGTCACATCGCAGGTGCGCTTCAGCGAGTTCAGCGCCTCGATCACCGCGGTCAGCTCCATGCGGTTGTTGGTAGTCGAGGCTTCGCCGCCGAACAGTTCCTTCTCGTGCGTGCCGTTCGACAACCATGCGCCCCAGCCGCCCGGGCCCGGGTTGCCCTTGCACGCGCCGTCGGTGTAGATCGTGACGTGCGGGCGCTGGATCGTCGCGGTCGCGGTGCTCGTCGGGGCCGTCACGAGCGGCCCGCCTCTGCACGCTCGCGCAGCTGGCGCGAGCGTCGATGCTGCCCCAGTGCGACCACCGGCGCCGGCGCCGCCTTCGCGGTCGAGAGCTGCTGGCGCACCAGGCCGACCAGCCGCATCCCCCGCACCCGCTTGACCGCGACGACGAAATACACCGCGCCGAACACCGGCCACCAGCGATCGCCGAAACGCTCCATCCACTCGTAGCGGTCCAGCCACTTGGCCGACACCACCGGCGGCCGGTAGCAGCCGAAGCGTCCGGCCTCGACCTCGAAGCTGAGCAGCCGCAGCCAGTCGCGCAATCTCCGATAGCGCATGAACTCGCCGGTGCTCGGCAGGAACAGCGGCCGCTGCG
>DATCSE010000182.1:0-2112 GCA_036568605.1 Burkholderiaceae bacterium
CTGCTCGGGTTCGAGATGATGGGCGAATCGCGCCGCCAGGCGTTCGAGCGCGCGGCCGAGCGTTATGTGGACTTCTATCTGGCGCACATGGCGCTGGAGGAGAAGGAGATCCTGCCGCTGGCGGAACGGGCCTTGACCGAGCGCGACTGGGCCGAGCTGGACGAGGCCTTCGACGCGAACCGCGACCCGCTGACCGGCCACGAGCCCGAAGCGCCGTACCGCGCGCTGTTCACGCGCATCGTCGGCATCGTGCCGGCGCCTATCGGCCTGGGCGACGCGGTGCCCGCGCGCGCCGCCTGAGTCACGACGTCGCTCGGGCGCCGCGATGAACTACCGCAGCCTGCTGGTGCTGCTGGCGCACGATCCGCTGTGCATCGTTCGCACACGTTTGGCGATGCTGCTCGCGCGGCAGTTCGACTGCACGCTGCTGGGCCTTGCGCCGACCGGGATGGTGGATCTGCCCACATCGCCGGCCGCGGCGGCCGCGCTGGCCCATCAAGCGGACGGCGCATGGAGCCAGCTGTATGCGCTGGCCGAACAGGCCGCACGCAGCTTCGCCGACGAATGCCGCGCCGTGCGGTTCCACTCGTTCGAGGCGATCGTCGACCCGGCCCCGCACGCCGAATCGCTGGTGCGGTACGCCCACTGCAGCGACCTGGTCGTGCTGACCCAGGCCGACCCGCTGTCGCCCGAGTACGTGGCGACGCGCGACCAGGTCGAGCATGTCGTGCTGCACAGCGCGCGGCCCACGCTGGTGCTGCCCTATGCGAACGGCCGCGGCACGTTCGATACGTTCGGCACGCGGGCGCTGGTGGCCTGGGACGGCAGCCGCGAAGCGGGTCGTGCGCTGTCGGACGCGCTGCCGCTGCTGCGGCGGGCCGACGCGGTGCAACTGGTCTGCTGGGATGAACCCGGCATCGATGCCGAGGCGATGCGTGCGCGTCTGCAGGCCGTGCAAGGCTGGCTGCTGCGCCATCGGGTGCGCAGCGAGGCCCGGCTCGAATCGGCCTTCGGCATGGGCCTCGCCGACGCGCTGCTGTCGCATGCGGCCGAGACCGGCGCCGACCTGATCGTGATGGGCGCGTATGGCCGCGGCCGCTGGGCCGAGCGCGTGCTGGGCGGCGCGACGCGCGGGCTGCTGGGCTCGATGACGGTGCCGGTGCTGATGTCGCGCTGAGAGGCGGCCGCTGCTCGGCCGGCCGCGCCGAGTCCGTTCGGGCTGAGCCTGTCGAAGCCCCGTGTCCCTCGGAGCAGCCCTTCGACAGGCTCAGGGCGAACGGGTTACCAGCCGTGCACTCCGTACTTCGGGATCGCTGCGCAAAGGTCTGATAGGCTACATCGAGTGAACGCTGTTGTTCCCCACATCGCCATCGTCGACGACGAAGTCGACATCACCACGCTGCTGGCCAACTACCTGAAAGGCCACGGTTACCGGGTCTCGACATTGCACGACGGCCGCGCGCTGATCGAGCTGATGGCCGCCGACACGCCGGCACTCGTGCTGCTGGATCTGGGGCTGCCCGGCGAAGACGGCTTCGCGATCGCGCGCCAGCTGCGCGAGCACTGGCGCTGCGGCCTGGTGATCGTGACCGGCCGCGGCGATGCGGTCGACAAGGTGGTGGGCCTCGAGGTCGGCGCCGACGACTACGTGACCAAGCCGTTCGATCTGCGCGAGCTGCTCGCGCGCATCAAGGCAGTGTTGCGGCGCGTGGCGCCGGCCGAGGCTACGCTGGCGTCGACCGCTGCTGCTGCGGCGGCGACGGGTGCTGCCGCCGCGCCGCGCGAGCGGCTGTGCTTCGCGGGCTGGGAGCTCGACATCGCGGCGCGCCGCCTGATCGACCCGCGCCGCGGCGACGTCGCGCTGACGAGCGGCGAGTTCGACCTGCTGTGCGCGTTTGCGCGGCATCCGGGGCGCGTGCTGTCGCGCGACTTCCTGCTCGAGCAGACGCGCGGCCGCGAAGCCGGGCCGTTCGATCGCACGATCGACGTGCAGGTCGGCCGCCTGCGCAAGAAGCTCGAAGCGGTCGTCGGCGACCCGCAGATCATCAAGTCGGTGCGCAGCGCCGGCTACATCCTCGTGCCGCCGGTGACAGCGGCCTGACACGGTGAACC
>DATCSE010000183.1:0-5885 GCA_036568605.1 Burkholderiaceae bacterium
GCGTCGACACGACCTCGCGCATCCTGGCCCTCAGCATGCTGACGAACTGGCTCGGTTATTTCTGCGTCGCGGGCGTGGTGTGCCTGTGGGCGCCGCTTCGATTGCCGCCCGGCTGGCGCATCGGCGAAGCGGCGCTGCCCGTGATCGGCGTGGTGGCGCTCGCCGCGGTGTCGGCGTACGTCCTGGCGTGCTTCAGGGCGAAGCGCCGCGACTGGAGCGTGCGCGGCCATCACGTGACCCTGCCGAACGGCCGGGTCGCACTCGTGCAGCTCGCGATCGCGTCGCTGAACTGGTCGCTGATCGGCTCGGTCGTGTTCGTGCTGCTGCAAGGCCGGGTCGACTATGCGTCGGCGCTGAGCGCGCTGCTGATCGCCGCGGTGGCCGGCTTGCTGACCCACATCCCGGCCGGCCTGGGCGTGCTCGAGGCGGTGTATCTCGCGCTGTTGTCCCAGCGGATCGGTGCGAACGACGTGCTGGCCGCCGTGCTCACGTACCGGGCGATCTACTACCTGGCGCCGCTCGCGCTCGCGGCGGTGCTGTACGTCGTCCTCGAGGCGCGCGCAGCGCAGCAGCGGACAGCGCTGACGGATGGCCCCACGGCAGGCGAGGGTCCTGCCGATGGCCGACACTGGCACACATGACGAACCGCCTTTCTCTGCCCAAGGACAAGCTGAAGTTCGTGCTGCTCGAGGGCATCCATGCCTCCGCGGTCGACGCCCTGAAAGCCGACGGCTACACCCAGGTGGTGACGCATCCGAAGGCGCTGTCGGGCAACGCGCTGATCGAGCAGATCGCCGACGCGCATTTCCTCGGCATACGCTCGCGCACGCAGCTGCCCGCCGAGGTGCTCGAACAGGCGCCCAAGCTCGCCGCGATCGGCGCGTTCTGCATCGGGACCAACCAGATCGACCTGCGCGCCGCGATGCTGCGCGGCGTGCCGGTCTTCAATGCGCCGTTCTCCAACACGCGCAGCGTGGCCGAGCTGGTGCTGGCCGAGATCATCATGCTGCTGCGCGGGATCCCCCACAAGAACGCGGTGCTGCATCGCAACGGCTGGGTCAAGAGCGCGGCGCGGTCGTACGAGGTGCGCGGCAAGACCTTGGGGATCGTCGGCTACGGCCACATCGGCACGCAGATCGGCGTGCTGGCCGAACAGCTCGGGATGACGGTGGCGTTCTTCGACATCGAGACCAAGCTGCCGCTGGGCAACGCGCGGCAGATCGACACGCTGCCCGAGCTGCTGGAGACGGCCGATGTCGTGACCCTGCATGTTCCCGAGACGCCGGCCACGCAGAACATGATGGGCGCCGCCGAGCTCGCGCGCATGAAGCCGGGCAGCCACCTGATCAATGCCTCGCGCGGCACGGTCGTCGACATCGACGCGCTCGCTGCGGCATTGGAACGCGAGCATCTGCACGGCGCCGCGATCGACGTGTTCCCGGCCGAGCCGCAGGGCAACGACGCGACGTTCGAATCGCCGCTGACCCGCTTCGACAACGTGCTGCTCACGCCGCACATCGGCGGGTCGACGGCCGAGGCGCAGGTCAACATCGGCCGCGAGGTGGCGGCCAAGCTGATCCGCTACAGCAACAACGGGTCGACCGCATCGGCGGTCAACTTCCCCGAGGTCACGCTGCCCGAGCACACGGGCCGCTCGCGCGTGCTCCACATCCACCGCAACGTTCCGGGCGTGATGGCCCGGATCAACGAGCGTTTCTCGGACGCCGGCATCAACATCGATGCCCAGTACCTGCGCACGAACGAGGACGTGGGCTACGTGGTCACCGACGTGGACACGACGTCGCAGCGAATCGCGCTGGATGACCTGTGCGCGATCCCCGGGACGATACGCTGCCGGGTTCTCTACTGAACCGCGAAGGCCGTTTCCAGCTCGGCCAGCAGCGTGCGGGCCTCTCGACCGCGGCGGGCCGTCAGGCGAACGTGATCCCTTGCGCCAGCGGCAGTTCGGTCGAGTAGTTGACCGTGTTGGTGGTGCGCCGCATGTACTGCTTCCACGCGTCGGAGCCGCTCTCGCGATCGCCGCCCGTTTCCTTCTCGCCCCCGAACGCGCCGCCGATCTCGGCGCCGTTCGGGCCGATGTTGACGTTCGCGATGCCGCAGTCGGAGCCCGCGGCCGACAGGAACTTCTCGACCTCGCGCATGTTGTTCGAGAAGATGCACGACGCCAGGCCTTGCGGCACGTCGTTGTGCAGCTCCAGCGCCGCGTCGAAGTCGTCGTAGGTCAGCACGTACAGGATGGGCGCGAAGGTCTCGTGGCGCACGATCTCGGTCTGCCCCGGCATCTCGATCACGGCCGGCCGCACGTAGTAGCCGTTCGGGTAGCGGTCGGCGAGCACGCGCTCGCCGCCGCTCAGCACGCGGCCGCCTTGCGACTGCGCGGCGGCGATCGCGGTCTGCATCTGGTCGAACGAGGCCTTGTCGATCAGCGGCCCGACCAGCGTGCCGGGCGTCAACGGGTTGTCGATCTTCAGGCTCGCGTAGGCCGCGAGCACCTTGGCCAGCAACGGCTCCTTGACCGAGCGGTGCACGATCAGCCGGCGCAGCGTCGTGCAGCGCTGCCCGGCGGTGCCGACCGCCCCGAACAGGATCGCGCGCACGGCCATGCCGAGGTCGGCATCGGGCGTCACGATCATCGCGTTGTTGCCGCCCAGCTCGAGGATGCGGCGTCCGAAGCGCGCGGCGACCTTGGGGCCGATCGCGCGCCCCATCCGGGTCGAGCCGGTGGCCGAGACCAGCGCGATGTCCGGGCTGTCGACCAGCGCCTCGCCCAGCGGGGCTTTGCCGATGACGATCTGCACGAGACCGTCGGGCGCCTTCGTGCCGAAGCGCGCGATCGCTCGCTGCAAGGCCTTCACCGTCGCCAGCCCCGACAGCGGCGCCTTCTCGGACGGCTTGAAGACCAGCGGGTCGCCGCACACCAGCGCGAGCGCGGCATTCCACGCGAACACCGCGCTCGGGAAGTTGAACGCGGTGATCACGCCCACCGGACCGAGCGGGTGGTACTGCTCCATGATGCGGTGGCCCGGGCGCTCGGAGACGATGGTCTTGCCGTACAGCTGACGCGACAAGCCGAGTGCGAACTCGCAGATGTCCACGCACTCCTGGACTTCGCCCAATCCTTCCTCGACGATCTTGCCGACCTCCAGCGACACGATGCGGCCGATGTCGGCCTTCGCGGCCCTCAGCTCCTCGCCCCACAGGCGCACCAGCTCGCCTCGCACCGGCGCCGGCACGTCGCGCCATGCCTTGAATGCGGCGCGCGATTTCGCGATCACGCCGGGCATCGCGGCCAGCGGCGTCTCGTGCAGGCGCGCGAGCTCGGTGCCGTCGATCGGCGAGGTGACCCGCAGGTCGCCGCCGGTGACCTCCTGCGGCGTGATCCCGCAGCGTTGGAAGACGGCGTGCAGTTCGTTGCTGTTCGTGCTGTTCATGCTGTTCCCCGAAGCGCCCGCAGCGTTCTGAGGAACACCATCGAGCGCTGGCCAAAAGATGCACCCTATCGTAGCGCGCCGCGTGCGCACGACGGGTTCGCAGCTCGGATCGAGCCGCCATTCGCGATGCGTCAATGACGCTGTTGCCTCTGAATCAGCGCTCGCGCGCCCCGAACACCCTGGTCTTCGTGGTTGACGTTGAGCAGCGCGACGACTTCAAGCGCCCGCGCGGCCAGGTCGTCGATCGCCGCCGACAGCTCGTCGAACTCGGCATCCGTGTACTCGTAGTTGAACCGCTCCGACGACGCCTTCAGGCCCTTCGCGTTCCAGCTTTCGGCATTGCGCCCGTGCAGACGCACGACGGCCAGCTTCGGGTTCGTCACCTCCCACACGGCCTGCGCATAGTTGCCCACGCCCTGCGGTCCGTCGACCACGGTGTGCGCGACACCCAGCTCGCGCAGCCAATCCAGCGTCCGCTTCGTGTTGTGTTCGCTCAGCCAGGTGGCGTTGCGGAACTCGACCGACAGCAGATGCCCGGCCATGCGCTGCACGCACTCCTCGACATGTGCCCGCCACTCGCGCGAGTTGGTCGCCCACGGCGCGAACTGGAAATGCACCGCGAGCAGCTTGTTCGCGTCCTTCAACGGCGCCAGCGCCTCGATGAAGCGCCGCCACAGCTCGTCGCGCAACTCGTCCGGCAGGCTCTCGTAGTAGTAGCTGCGGGTTCGCCCGCTGAGCGGCGGCAGCACCGCGGCGATGTCCGGCGGGAACACCTGTGCCGGCGTGTGATGCCCCGTCAGCAGCCGGAACGCCTTCACGTTGAAGACGAAGTTCGGCGGCGTGCGTTCGGCCCACAGCACCGAGTTCTGCGGTACCGGCATCGCATAGAAGCTGCTGTCGACCTCGACGATCGGGAACTGCGTCGCGTAGTAGCGCAGCCGGTTCTCGGCGGTTCCGGTGCCGCGGGGATAGAAAGCCTTGCTCTTGATCAGCGACGGGTCGCTCCAGCTGCACGTGCCGATGCGCACGTTGCCGCGCCGGCCGACCGGATCGGGAGAGCGGAGGTCGTCCAGCAGGTCGGCCATGTCATTGCCCTCAGGTCACGTTCAGGCCCAGCGGGCGCGCAGCCGGGCCGCGACATCGATGGCCGGCTCGGTGATCGCAGGTGTGGCGGTCCGGGCGGGCTGCGGCGGCCCTGCGTGCTCGAACAGCGCGGCGACCGACGGCGGGATGAAGCGCGTCAACGAGGCGCTGACATGCCGGTCGCCGCGGCTGGCCTGCTGATGCACGTAGAAGCGCAGCGGCACCATCAGCTGCAGCAGCTGCTTCGCGCGCGTCATCGCGACGTACAGCAACCGGCGCTCTTCCTCGATCTCGGCGGCGCTGCCGGTGGCCATGTCCGACGGCATGCAGCCGTCGACCGCGTTGAGAAGCGTCACCGACTGCCACTCCTGCCCCTTGGCCGAGTGGATGGTCGAGAGGACCAAGTAGTCCTCGTCGCGGTGGGGCACGTCGGATTCATCGCTGGTCGCATCCGGCGGGTCCAGCGTCAGTTCGGTCAGGAAGCGCTCGCGCGAGGCATAACCCTGCGCGATGCGCGCGAGCTGCGACAGGTCGGCGGTGCGAATCGCGGCATCGTCGTGCAGGCGCTGCAGGTGCGGCTCGTACCAGCGGCTTACCCGCTCGAGTTCGCCCGGCCAGTCGCCCAGCGCACCGAGCAACACCAGCAGCTGGCTCCAATCGTACGCGGCAGCGGCCGGTGGCGCGAAATCGCGCAGCGCGTCGGTGGGATTGGCCGCAGCCTCCATCGCGTCGAGCAAGCGTCGTGCGGTCGCGGGCCCGATGCCGGGCACGAGCTGCGCGACCCGGAACCCGGCGAGCCGGCTCCTCGGGTTCTGTGCCCAGCGCAGCACCGACAGCACGTCCTTGACGTGCGCCGCTTCGAGGAACTTGAGCCCGCCGAACTTGATGAACGGGATGTTGCGCCGCGCGAGTTCGAGCTCGAGTGCGGCGCTGTGGTGGGAGGCGCGGAACAGCACCGCCTGATTCTTCAACGCCAGGCCGGCCTCGCGCTCGCGCAGGATCGCATCGGCGACCCAGTCGGCTTGCGCCGCCTCGTCGGAGACCGTGACCAGGTGTGGACGCGCGCCGCTGGTCTTGTCGGTCCACAGGTTCTTCGTGTAGCGCTCGGCGGCCTGCGCGATCACGGCGTTGGACGCGTCGAGGATGGGCTGGGTCGAGCGGTAGTTGCGCTCCAGCGTGACGACGCGGGCGTTCGGGAAAGTGCGTGGAAAGTCGAGGATGTTGCGGACCTCGGCGGCGCGGAACGAGTAGATCGATTGCGCATCGTCGCCGACCGCGGTGAGCCCGAGTCCGTCGGGCTTGAGCGAGCGCAGGATCGTCGCCTGCAGCCGGTTGGTGTCCTGGTATTCG
>DATCSE010000184.1:0-2048 GCA_036568605.1 Burkholderiaceae bacterium
CCCGCTGTTCGCCTCGCCGTTCTTCGCCTACCAGATCGGGGCGCAGTCGCTCGCGCTGGGCCTGATCGCGTTGTCGCTGACCTTCCTCGGCGGCTACGGCGGCATGGTCTCGCTCGCGCAGATGACGGTCGCGGGCGTCGCCGGTTACCTGGTCGCGATCTTCGGCACGAGCAGCGCGGTCGCGATCAGCCTGGGCTGGCCATGGTGGCTGGCGGTGATCTTCGCGATCGCCATCGCGACGGTGTTCGCGACCGCGGTCGGCTGGCTCTCGGTGCGCACCGAAGGCATCTACACGATCATGATCACGCTGGCGATAGGCGTCGCGTTCTTCTACCTCGCGCAGCAGAACTACCTGCTCTTCAACGGCTTCCAGGGCTTCAACAAGGTCACCGCACCGACCGTCGCCGGCATCGATTTCCGCGAGGCCGTGCCGTTCTACTACCTCGCGCTGGCCTGCGCGCTGGCTGGCTATGCGCTGGTGCGAACGCTGGTGCGCGCGCCGTTCGGGCTGGCGCTGCAAGGCGTGCGCGACAACCCGCGGCGCATGAGTTCGCTGGGCTTCCACGTCAACGCACATCGCGTCGCGGCCTACGCGGTCGCCGGGCTGATGGCGGCGGTCGGCGGCGTGCTGATGGTCTGGTACAACGGCCGCATCTCGCCCGGCTCGATCAACGTCGCGGCGATGATCAACATCCTCATCATCGCGGTGCTCGGCGGCATGCGGCACCCGATAGGCGCGTTCATCGGCGCCGTGCTGTTCGTGCTGCTGCAGAACTTCGCGATCGATCTCGTCGACCGCGAACGCTTCAACCTCGTGATCGGCGGCGTGTTCCTCGCGATCGTGCTGTTTTCCCCCGACGGCCTGCTCGGACTGTGGGCGCGGCTGCGCTCGCGTTTCGGCCCGGGCCGGACCTTGACGACGACATCACCCACAAGGAGACAAGCGTGAAGACGATGACGAAGAAGGTCTGGAGCTATTCGGCGCTGGGCGCCGCGGCGCTGATCGCGGCGACGGGCTCGGCGTTTGCGCAGGAGACGATCAAGATCGGTCTGCTCGCGACGCTCGAAGGCCCGTTCGCGGCCGGCGGCCAGGACGGCATGCGCGGCGCCGACCTCGCGCTGAAGCAGAAGAACGGCATGGCCGGCGGCAAGAAGGTCGAGTTCGTCAAGCTGTCGTCCGACGCGACGCCCGACAAGGCGGTCGGCGCGACCCGCAAGGCGGTCGAGCAGGACAAGGTGCAGATCATGATCGGCCCGCTCTCCGGCGACGAAGGCATCGCGGTCAAGAACTACGCGAAGACGCAGCCCAACATCACGTTCATCAACGGCTCGTCGGGCGCGCAGGCGACGACGCTGTCCGACCCCGCGCCCAACTTCTACCGCTTCAACACCGAAGGCGCGCAGTGGATGGTGGGCCTGGGCGAGCATGCGCTCGGCAAGGGCTACAAGAAGACCTTCCTGATCGCCGAGGACTACGGCTTCCCGTATTCGCAGGTGCAGGGCTTCATGGCGAGCTACTGCGCGAAGGGCGGCAAGGTGGTCGACAAGGCCTGGGTGCCGCTGGGAACCAAGGACTATGCCTCGGTGATCGCGAAGATCCCCAAGGACATCGACGCGCTGGTCGTCGTGCTGGGCGGCGCCGACGCGGTGAACTTCCTGACGCAATACGAGCAGGCCGGCGGCGACAAGCCGATGATCGGCGGCTCGATCACGGTCGACCAGACGGTGCTGAACTACAAGGGCAAGCGCCGCGAGTCGCTGCTGGGCACCGCGAGCGCCGGGCCGATGGCCGACTCGATCGACACGCCTGAGTGGAAGAAGTTCGTCGCCGACTACAAGGCGAACTTCAAGGACGGGTTCCCGAGCCCGTCGCTGTTCGCGTACCTCTACTACATCAACACCAAGGCGACGCTGGATGCGCTGGACGCGGTGAAGGGCGACCTGTCGGGCGGGCAGAAGGCGTACCGCGAGGCGCTGCAGAAGACCAAGTTCAACGGGCCCGCGGGCGTCGTCGAGATCGACGAGAACCGCAACGGCGTCGGCACGAC
>DATCSE010000185.1:0-2948 GCA_036568605.1 Burkholderiaceae bacterium
GTCGTACACTGCGCCGATGGCAGCACGTGAGTTCGATCCATTTCGCCTCGATGTCGAGGCGTTTGCCAGGGCGGGTGCGAGTCTCGAAGGCCGCTGGCCGGTGATGCAGCTCGATCGGCTGGCAGGCTCGGCGTTCCCGGATCCGGAGGCTGCAGGCAGCGCCGACCCGGTGGCTGGCCGCGAGGTTGCGTGGCGGATGCGCGGCGAGTGGCGCGCGGTGCGCGGCGGCTTGGACAGCGATCGGCAGATCTGGCTGCATCTGGACGCGCAGACCGAATTGCCGCTCGAATGCCAGCGCTGTCTGAAGCCGGTCGTGACCCCCGTCGACGTCCAGCGCAGCTTCTTGTTCGTCCGCGGCGAGGACGCCGCCGCCCAACTGGACGCCGACAGCGAGGACGACGTGCTCGCGCTGACCCGCGCCCTCGACTTGCGCGAGCTGATCGAGGATGAATTGCTGCTGGCGCTGCCATTGGTGCCGCGCCACGAGGTTTGCGAGGCGCCGTTGCCCGTGGCGTTCGACGACGGCGAGGCGGCGACCGATGCCGACGCGCCGCCGCACCCGTTTGCCGGTCTCGCGGCGTTGAAGCGCGGTTCGCGTCTGAATTGACCGGTTCGAACACCGCAACAACGCGCGACTCTCCGCGTGCTAGAATCATCGGCTTTCCCGCCTTCGACCGGCAAGCGCGGGACCCGACGCAATGCCTCGTGGCTGTTCTCGTGGCTGGCGCCGGCCCGACCGATCACGCCGGGCCCAAGGAGAAATTTCATGGCTGTTCAGCAGAACAAAAAGTCCCCGTCCAAGCGCGGCATGCATCGCGCGCACAACGCCCTGGCCACGCCGGGCACCGCGATCGAGCCGACCACCGGCGAAACGCACCTGCGGCACCACATCAGCCCGACCGGCTTCTACCGCGGGCGCAAGGTGCTGAAGACCAAGGCCGACGCCTGACCGTCGCCTCGGTTGATCGCCTTGTACAAGGCTTGACCGCCGTTCGATGACGGTTCGTATTGCCGTCGACTGCATGGGTGGCGACCACGGCCCGGCCGTGACGTTGCCCGCGTGCCGCGCATTCCTCGCGGCGCATCCGCAGGCCGAGGTTCTCCTCGTCGGTCGCGCCGAGGCGCTGGCGCCGGCGGCGCGCTGGGAGCGGTGCGCCATCGTCGCGGCCAGCGAGGTCGTCGAGATGGACGACGCGATCGAGGTCGCGTTGCGCCGCAAGAAGGATTCGTCGCTGCGCGTCGCGCTGAACCAGGTCAAGCCCGATGCCGACGGCGTCGCTGCGGCGCAGGCCTGCGTCTCGGCCGGCAACACCGGTGCGCTGATGGCGGTTGCGCGTTACGTGCTGAAGACGCTGGACGGCATAGACCGCCCGGCGATCGCGACCGTGCTGCCGAACGAGCACGACGGCGGCACCACCGTGCTGGACCTCGGTGCCAACGTCGACTGCACCGCCGAGCACCTGCTGCAGTTCGCGGTGATGGGCAGCGCGCTGGTTGCCGCAGTCGACGGCAACACCAACCCGAGTGTCGGCCTGCTGAACATCGGCGAAGAGGCGATCAAGGGCAGCGAGACGATCAAGCAGGCCGGCGAACTGCTGCGCGCCGCGGCCGGCCACGGCATGCTGAACTTCTACGGCAACGTCGAAGGCAACGACATCTTCAAGGGCACGACCGACATCGTCGTCTGCGACGGCTTCGTCGGCAATGTCGCGTTGAAGACCTCGGAAGGGCTGGCGTCGATGCTGTCGAAGTTCGTGAAGCAGGAGTTCACGCGCAACCCGCTGACCAAGGTGGCGGCGCTGGTTGCGCTGCCGGTGCTGCGGCATTTGCAGAAGCGCGTCGATCACCGGCGCTACAACGGCGCGGCGCTGCTGGGCCTGCGCGGCCTGGTGTTCAAGAGCCACGGTTCGGCCGACGCATTCGCGTTCGAGCAGGCTCTGAACAGGGCTTATGATGCCGCGCGCAACGGCCTGCTCGATCGGGTGCACGATCGCATCCTGGAGACACTGGCCGCCGCTCCGGCGCCGGCCGGGACCAGCAGCAACGCGGCGCTCACCGCATGACCCTTCGCGCATGACACCCAGCCCGAGATACTCGCGCATCGTCGGCACCGGCAGCTACCTGCCGCCCAAGCGCATCACCAACGACGAGCTTGCCGCGCAACTCGCGCGCGATGGCATCGAGACGTCCGACCAGTGGATCGTCGAGCGCACCGGCATCAAGGCGCGCCACTTCGCCGAACCCGACGTGACCAGCAGCGACCTCGCGGTGCAGGCCGCGAGGCGCGCGCTCGAAGCGGCCGACATCGATGCCGCGAGCATCGACCTGATCATCGTCGCCACCTCGACGCCGGACATGATCTTCCCGTCGACCGCCTGCCTGGTTCAGCAGAAGCTGGGCGTGTACGGCTGCGCGGCGTTCGACGTGCAGGCGGTGTGCTCGGGTTTCGTCTACGGTCTGACGGTTGCTGATTCGATGATCCGCAGCGGCGCCGCCAGCAAGGCGCTGGTGATCGGCGCCGAAGTGTTCTCGCGCATCCTCGACTTCAAGGACCGCACGACCTGCGTGCTGTTCGGCGATGGCGCCGGCGCCGTCGTGCTGCAGGGCAGCGACACGCCCGGCCTGCTCGCGAGCGAGCTGCATGCCGACGGGCGGCATGTCGAGATCCTGTGCACGCCCGGCACGGTCGCCGGCGGCAAGGTCCTCGGCGACCCGCTGCTGAAGATGGACGGCCAGGCCGTGTTCAAGCTGGCGGTCGGCGTGCTCGAACAGGTCGCGCGCTCGGTGCTTGCCAAGGCCGAGCGCAGCGATGCCGACATCGACTGGCTGATCCCGCACCAGGCCAACATCCGCATCATGCAGGGCACGGCGAAGAAGCTGAAGCTGCCGATGGAGAAGTTGATCGTCACGGTCGACGAGCATGGCAACACCTCGGCCGCATCGATTCC
>DATCSE010000186.1:0-5002 GCA_036568605.1 Burkholderiaceae bacterium
GGTCGCGAGCCAGATGTCGTCGTCGCAGACGAAGGCGATCGTGTCGCCACGCAGGCTGGGGTTGCGCAGGTAGGCGCGTGCAGAAGCGTGTGAATCCATGGTGGGTGTGCCAGGGCTATGAGATGAGGAAAGGTCGCCCAGCATACGGCGTAGATGTCGCCGGGCCGTCCGTCGGGCAGCGTATCGAAACGCGTCCGCGGTTCGCGGGAAATCCCCAACATCGCGCCGGCGGATCTTGCCTACATTTCTTGTCAGCCATCTTTGTATGCAAGCTTGTGATCCAGTGAAGATCCAGACCAGGAGAGTTCCATGCCTCGTTTCCTTCGCTCGCTGTTCGGCCAGGTCGTGCTGGCGCTGGTCATCGGTGTCGTGCTCGGGCTCGCCGCCCCGGCGCTGGCCGTCCAGCTCAAGCCGCTGGGCGACGGCTTCATCAAGCTGATCAAGATGATCATCCCGGTGCTGGTGTTCTGCGTGGTCGTGCACGGCATCGCCGGGGCCGGCGACCTGAAGCGCGTCGGGCGGGTCGGCGTGAAGTCGCTGATCTACTTCGAGGTCGTGACCTCGATCGCGCTGGCGCTGGGCCTGCTGCTCGCGTTCGTGTTCCAGCCCGGCGCGGGGATGAACGTCGACCCGCGCCAGCTCGACGCGGCTGCGATGGGCGCCTACGCGGACAACGCGAGCAAGCTGACCGGCGGCGGCACAGTCGAGTTCCTGATGAAGCTGATTCCGGCCACCGTGGTCGACGCGTTCGCGAAGGGTGACGTGCTGCAGGTGCTGCTGTTCGCGGTGCTGTTCGGCTGCGCGTTGAGCCTGCTGGGCCAGCGCGCCGAGCGCGTGACCGGCTTCATCGACGAGCTGTCGCACGTGCTGTTCAAGGTCATGGGCATCCTGATCAAGCTCGCACCGCTGGGCGTGCTGGGCGCGATTGCGTTCACGGTCGGCAAGTACGGCATCGGCTCGCTGAAGCAGCTGGGCATGCTGGTGGTGCTGTTCTATGCGGCGGTGCTGATCTTCGTGTTCGTCGTGCTGGGGCTGATCATGCGGGTCGCCGGATTCAGCATCTGGAAGCTGCTGCGCTACCTGCGCGAGGAGCTCGCGGTGGTGTTCGCGACCACGTCGTCCGACAGCGTGCTGCCGCAGATCATGGCCAAGCTGCGCCGCATGGGCATCCGCGACTCCACCGTCGGCCTCGTGATCCCGACCGGCTACTCGTTCAACCTCGATGCGTTCTCGATCTACATCACGCTGGCCGCGGTGTTCATCGCGCAGGCGACCAACACGCCGATCTCGATGACCGACCTGCTGACCATCCTCGCGGTCTCGCTGGTCACGTCCAAGGGCGCGCACGGCGTGCCGGGCTCGGCGATCGTCGTGCTGGCGGCGACCTTGCATGCGATCCCGGCGATCCCGGCGATCGGGCTGGTGCTGGTGCTGTCGGTCGACTGGTTCATGGGCATCGCGCGCGCGCTCGGCAACCTGATCGGCAACTGCGTCGCGACCGTCGCGGTCGCGGCCTGGGAGGGCGACATCGACCGGCAGCGTGCCCGCGACGTGCTCGACGGCCGCATCACCTCGGATGAGCTCGAGGCGCTCGACGAGGCGGCCGAGCCCGAGCCGGCCGTTGCCCCGCTGCGGCCGCGCGCCGCGGGCTGAGCGGCGGAACGGAACCGCGCTCACCGGGTGCTACGCTCGCGACCCCTATGGCCACGCAAACCGAAATCGCGCAGCGCGTCGTCGAGTCCATCCTCGCGCAGAAGCTCAAGCCGGGCGAACGGCTGGGCGAGCAGGAGCTTGCCGACATGTTCGGCGTCAGCCGCACGCTGGTGCGCGAGGCACTGATGCAGCTGCAGGCGCGCGGTTTCGTCGACGTGCGGTCGCGCAAGGGCTGGTTCGTCGTCGAGCCGTCGATCGAGCAGGCGCGCGATGCGTTCGCGGCGCGGCGCGCAGTCGAGTCGGGGATGCTGCGCGAGTCGAGTCTGGTGCACGAGGCCGGGCGGCCACTGCAGACCGTCGTGCGGCGGCTGCGCGAGCATGTGCGCGAGGAGAAGCAGGCGGTCGAAGGCGGCGACGTCGCGACCCGCACCTTCCTGCTGGCGGACTTCCACGTCTGCCTGGCCGAGTGCCTGGGCCACGGCGTGCTGTGCAACCTGCTGCGCGACCTGACCGCCCGTACCACGCTGGTCGCATCGCTGTACCAGTCGACGCACGACGCGCGCCAGTCGTGCGCTGACCACGAGCGCATCGTCGCCGCGATCGCGCAGGGCAAGGCCGAGGCGGCAGCCAAGCTGATGCTCGAGCACATCGGCGGCGTCGAGGATGCGCTGGGGCAATCGGCTGCGACCGATCCGCGCGAGCGGCTGCGCGCGTCGCTGGCGCCGCTGGCTCTCGCGACGCCGCGCGGCTGAGAGAGCGACGCCCCGGCTGCTCGGACGAACAGCGGTCGCACGCGTTTCAGCGTACCGATTGCCACCACTGCGGCCCGAACTGCTCCTGCAGGAACGCAATGAAGGTCGTGACCTTGGACGGCACCAGCTTCGGTGACGGAAACACCGCGTGCATCTCCTGCGCGGGCAGCGCGTAGTCGGTCAGCAGCGGCTTGATCGCGCCCTCGCGCACCGAGGTGCCGGCCACATACCACGGCAGGATTGCGAGGCCGAAGCCGTCGCGCGCGGCGGCCAGCAGCACCGACAGGTTGTTCGAGCGCAGCGGGCCGTGCACCGGGACGGCGGTCTCGTGGCCGGGGCCGCCGGTGAAGCGCCAGCGATCGTCGCCCTGCACGCTGCTGTAGATCAGGCAGGCGTGCTGGGCCACGTCCGCCGGTGTCTTCGGTGCGGGATGGCGCTTCAGGTAGTCGGGCGAGGCGACCAGCACCCAAGGGTTCGTGCCGAGGTAACGCGCGCCCAGCGAGGAATCAGCGAGGCTGCCCATGCGGATCGCGACGTCGATGCCTTGCTCGACCAGGTTCACATAGCGGTCGTCGAAGCTCACGTCGATCGAGACCTCGGGGTGGCGACGCATGAACGCCATCACCAGCGGCGTCAGCACGCGCCGGCCGAACGCGACCGACGTGCTGATGCGCAACTGCCCGCCGACGCGCGCCTGCAGCAGCGACGCGAGGTTGTCGGCCTCCTCGAGCTCGCGCTGGATCGCCTTGCACTTCTCGTAGTACAGCGCGCCGATCTCGGTCGCGCTGACGCCGCGCGTGTTGCGGTTCAGCAGCCGCGCGCCCAGCCGCGCCTCGACGGCGGCGACATGCTTGGTCGCGGTCGGCTGCGTGACGCCGAGGTCGGCGGAGGCTTTCGAGAAGCTGCCGGTTTCGACGATGCGGACGAAGAGTTGTACGCCGGTGATGCGATCCATGCGGGTCAGGCGTCGCCTCCGACGCCCCCTCCGACGTTGCCTTCGCCGTCGCCGACCTTCGTGGACAGGCGCTGCCGCGCAACGGCGATCGACTCGTGCAGCTTGGCCTGCAACGCTTCGCGCGGCGGCAGTACGGTCAGGTATTCAGCGACATGGATGCCGCTTTTGTCGATCTCGAGAAGCTCGATCTGCTCGTGCTTCTTGCCGGCACAGAGAACGATGCCCAGCGGAGGCTCCTCGCCCGGCTCCTGCTCGTGACGAGACAACCAACGCAGGTAGAGTTCCATCTGACTCTTGTACTCGGCCTTGAACGCGCCGAGCTTCAACTCGACGGCAACCAGCCGCTTCAGCTTGCGGTTGTAGAACAGCAGGTCGAGGTAGAAGTCTTCGTCGTCGATGAGCATGCGCTTCTGTCTCGCTACGAAGCTGAAGCCGGCGCCGAGTTCCAACAGGAAGTGCTCGATCTCGCGCAAGATCGCATCCTCCAGGTCGCGTTCCAGATAACGGTCGTTCAGACCAAGGAAATCGAGTACGTATGGATCCTTGAGCAGCAGCTCCGGCGTGATCTGCTGCTGTTCATGGAGCTGCGCCAGGTCATGCCGGATCGTCGCGTCGGGCTGCCGCGAAATCGCGCTGCGCTCGTACAGCATCGAGTTCAGGCGTTCTTGCAGTTGGCGCGATGACCAGCGTTCAAGCCGCGCCAGGCCGGCATAGAAGTCGCGCTTGAGCGGATCGTCGATGTAGATCAGCGTCTTGATGTGCGTCCAGCTCAATTCGCTCCGCAGTGCGGAGACACTGGCCTCATCAGGGAAAGTCTCCGCAGCGCGGAGACAATGCCGCAGCTGCTTCTCGCTCCAGCCACGACCATAGTCGGCGGTCAGATGACGCGCCAGGGTGGCAATGACCTGCCCGCCGTATTCGGCCCGCGCCTCGTCGTTCAGGACTTCCCGCCGGATGCGTCGGCCAATCTGCCAGTACAGCAGTGTCAGTTCGGCATTCACCGCGGCAGCTGCGCGGCGACGCGCAGCATCGATCAGTTGCCGGATTTCCGCCAGAAGCGGTGCCGGATCTGCAGGCGGGATGACGGATCTCATCGCGGGTGAATCAATGGACGGCGCAATGTCGCTTGGGCTTGTCGGAACCCATGGGGCGCAGGGCAGGTCGGATCGTAGCGGACGCTGCGCGCCCGAGCCGTCTGGGGCGTGCGCGGGACCGATCTGCATTCCACCAAGGAATAGCACTTATCTCCTGGCTTCGCTTCTCCCCGGGGCCTCCGCGCGCGACCATTCCGCCCAGTTGAAAAACCAGCAAGGAGACCCGCAATGGCCCGCATGAAAGCCATCATGGCCGCCGTCCTCGTGATGGAGAAGGAAGGCATCACCCAGGCGTTCGGCGTCCCCGGCGCCGCGATCAACCCGTTGTACGCAGCGCTGCGCGAGCGCGCTTCGATCGCGCACGTGCTCGCGCGCCACGTCGAGGGCGCGTCGCACATGGCCGAGGGCTACACGCGGGCCAAGGCCGGCAACATCGGCGTGTGCATCGGCACCTCGGGTCCGGCCGGCACCGACATGATCACGGGCCTGTACTCGGCGCAGGCCGACTCGATCGCTATCCTGTGCATCACCGGCCAGGCGCCGCGCGC
>DATCSE010000187.1:0-8023 GCA_036568605.1 Burkholderiaceae bacterium
TCAAAGGTGGGGGCTGGCGACTTACGCCATTTGGAACAGGCCGACAGCCGAGCCGATCAGCGCGGCGATGTCGTTGTCGAAGCCGACATTGGTCTGCGTCACGGTGGGCGTCTGCACGTTGACGTTGGTCACCGGGCTGGCGAAGCTCAGGCCGGGGCTGCCGCCGGATTGCGACACGGGGCCCATCAGGATGAGGCCGAGGTTCGCGCCCGACACGGCGCCGCCGTGGACGGCAGCTTGCTCTTCGCGGCTCAGTTCGTGGCTCAGTTCCAGGTCGTTGATCTGCATGGGAGTTCTCCTAAAAAATTGGTGGTGGGAAGCGAGCAGTGCGCTGCTCGTTCTGACGCTGCCGACGGCACGGTGGAACCCTGCCGCGGCATCGTCTGGCGTCTTACGCCATTTGGAACACGCCGACAGCCGAGCCGATCAGCGCAGCGGTGTCGTTGTCGAAGTTGACGTTGGTCTGCGTCAGGGTCGGCGTTTGAACGTTCGTGTTCGAGACCGGGCTGCCGAAGCTCAGGCCAGCGCCACCGGATTGCGACACCGGGCCCATCGCGATGAGGCCGAGGTTCACGCCCGTCGCGGCACCGCCGTGCACAGCGGCTTGCTCGTCGCGGCTCAGTTCGTGGCTCAGTTCGAGGTCTTTGATCTGCATGACAGTTCTCCTAGTGGTTCAAAGGTGGGGGCTGGCGACTTACGCCATTTGGAACAGGCCGACAGCCGAGCCGATCAGCGCGGCGGTGTCGTTGTCGAACCCGACGTTGGTCTGCGTCAGGGTCGGCGTCTGAACGTTGGTGTTCGACACCGGGCTGCCGAAGCTCAGGCCGGCGCCGCCGGACTGCGCGACCGGGCCGATGACGATGGCGCCAGCGTTGACGCCCGTCGCACCGCCGCCGCGCACAGCGGTCAGGGCCTTGGCATCGAGTTCGAGGGACAGGTCTTTGATCTGCATGTCAATCTCCTAAGAGGTGTGGTGAGGGACTTGGTGGCGTTGCGGTCTTTGCAGGCCATCCGAACAATGGGTTGCGGCCTATATCGAAAGCGTTCAAACCGCGTTCCCCCCCAATACGTGGGATGCGGGCGACGCGGCGTTACTTGAACTCCACGCGAAAGCTCGCCTCGGCCAACGTCTCGCCGGCGCTGCGTGCAAACGCGCTTCTCACCTGGGCCAGCGACGTGGCCGGCAGGCTCTCGAAGTCGGTGCCGACGACCGCTGGAGGAAGTTGCGCGATGACGTCCCGCTCGCTCGCGAAGCAGGCGATCGTCTCCGTCACGTTGCGCGTGTTCGCGACGATCTCGAAGCCCATCACGCCCGGAATCTCCAACGGCGCATGCGACTTCACCACGGCGCTCTTGCTGAAGCGGTTCGGATAGAAGCGCACGATGCGTCGCGTCTCGTCCTGCAGATAGCAGTAGAGGTGCGCGTCCTGGCTGGTGGTCACCCGCAGCCGGACGCGCTCGCCGGGCTTGAACCGGCCATCGGCCGGGCCATCGGAAGGCAGGCGAATGATGGTCAGCGTGCGCGGCATCACGGGGTCGACGACAGCCGGCGCGAGTGCCGGTGCCTGTGTGGGCTGCGGCATGGCGGAAGCCGCGGGTTCCGGCATCGACGGCACCGGAACCGGCGCGGCCTGCGCGCGCTCTGCAGGGGGAGCCGCGGCGACCTGCGGCCCGGCCGGCGAAACAGCCGGGGATGCAGGCGTCGCGGCCGCTGGCGCATCGCGCCGGGCGAGGTGCGGCCAGACCAGCACGCTGCCCGCCGACAGCGCGAGCACTGCCAGCGCAACGGCACCGACACGACGGTTCAGCTTGCGAGGCGCATCGTGAACCACGGGATTCATGACCGTTCTCGAAGACGCATCGTGATGAACCGCGGGGTTCACCACGGTTCTCGGCGACGCATCGTGGACCGCAGGATTCAAGACCGTTCTGGGCGAGGATGTCGGGTCGGGTCTGTCGGGGACCGGCCGCGGGGTCGTCGTGAGCCCGTCGATACAGGCATCGAGCGCACGCGAAAACTCGCCCACGGTCTGGAAGCGGGCGGATGGATCCTTCTCCAGCGCCCGCATCACCGCGCCTTCGACCGCAGGGGGCAGGTTCTCGACGCGGCCGCGCAGCGGCGGCGGCGCCTGCTCCACCTGGGCCCGCATCAGCGCGAGGTCGGTCTCGCCATCGAACGGCGCCCGGCCGGCCAGCAGCGTGTACAGCACGATGCCCAGCGAATAGATGTCGGAGCGCACATCGGCTTGCGCACCGCGAATCTGCTCGGGGGACATGGCCCTCGCCGTGCCGGCCACCTGGCCGAGGCGCGTCAGGTGTTCCTGGCTGTCCAGGGCACGGGCGATGCCGAAGTCCATCACCTTCACCTGGCCGTTGTCGGCCAGCATGATGTTCGCCGGCTTGATGTCGCGGTGCACGATGCCGTTGTGATGCGCGTGCTCGATGCCGTCGAGCGCACGCCGGAAGATGCTCAGCGCCCGCTCGACCGGCACCGGTCCGCCGGCGCGGATGAACTCGTCGAGCGAAATCCCGGCCACGTATTCCATGACCAGGAACTGCTTGTCGCCTTCATGCAGGAACGCATGGACGCTCGCGACGTTGGGATGGCTCAGCTGGGCATGCAGCCGCGCCTCCTGGTTGAAGCGCTCGAGAAAGTGCGGGTCGGACGCGAGCTCGTCGCGCAGCACCTTGATCGCGACCTCGCGCTTGAGCATCACGTCGACGGCCTTGAACACTGCCCCGACGCCGCCCTCGCCCAATCGCTTGGTGATCAGGTAGGCGCCGACGCGGCTGCCGATGAGGGAGTCCGGTGCGTCGCCTGGCGCCGATTTGCCCGTGGCGCCGTCGGGCTCGGGTCCGCGGCCCGGACCGTCCGGCGGCATGTCGCGGCCCTGCGCGCTCCCGGCCAGGAACCGCGTCGTCCAGTTGGCTACGCTCATGATCACTCCTCAGGCAAGGGAGGCAGTCGAATGCTACTGGCCTCGTTCGCAAGAAGTCGATGAGTTGCCGCGCCGGGCAAGCCGGTTCACTTTTTTCCGGGGCATCGTTTCGATCGTGAACGCGGCGCGCGCGGCGTACGATCACGCTGCTGCCATGAACAACGGCTCATCCGACGGCCCGCTTCGACGCATCACAGGGGTGGCCGGCTTGCTGCGCGGACTGCGCAACCTGCATCTGCTCGGCCATGTCCCGTCGCACGACAGGAACCTGCAGCACTTCGAGGCCGACGACGGCCAGGCCATCCCGGTGCGCGTGCTGGGCAGCGGTGATCCGCCGCCCATCGTGCTGGTCCATGGCCTGGGCTGCTCGCATCGCCACTGGATGCCGGTCGCGCGCCGGCTGGGCAAGCGGCATCGCGTGCTCGCATGGGACGCACGCGGCCACGGCCACTGCCAGCCGCTGCCGGACCGGCCGATCACGCTGGCCCGGCTCGGCGGCGACCTGGCCCAGATGCTCGACCACTTCGCGCTCGAGCGCGCCGCGCTGGTCGGCCATTCGATGGGCGCGCTCGCGGTGCTGCGCTACCTGCAGGACCACGGCACGGGCCGGGTCGCGGCCGTCATGCTGGTCGACCAGTCGCCGCGCATCGTGACCGACGACAACTGGCGCCTCGGCATGTTCGGCAGCTGCAGCGCACCGATGCTGCTGGGCCTGATCGCGGGGGCGCGCCGCAACCTCGTCGACACCGTGCTGCACGAAGTCGAAGGCGCGAGCGGCGAATGGCTGCGCCGGCGTCTCGCGCCCGACGCGACGCTGGGCCGCTGGTTGCGGCGCTGGCTGGGCCACGTCGACGCGTCGGCGCTGCTGGACCTCGCGGAGTCGCTCGCGCTGGCCGATTTCCGGCCGCTGCTGCCGCGTCTGGATGTGCCGCTGTGCGTCGTGCTCGGCGCGCGCAGCGCGCATTACCGGGGACTCGCGCTGGATGCCTACTACCGCCAGGCCGTGCCGCATGCCGCGGTGGCGATCTACGAACGTGCCGGGCACTCGCCGCACGTCAGCGAGCCCGCGCGCTTCGCCGACCAGCTGCTCGCGTTTTTAGAGGATCACCTCTGATTCGAGCGCGCCTCGTGCGCGCCTCTCTACGGGATGCAAGAGAGGTTCCGCCCCCGCCAAAGTAGGGGTGCCTCGGCATTGACTCCCCGGGGACCGACCACGAAGATCAATGGACCCATTGCGAAGGAGTCAGCGTGAACTCACGCCTCTTGCAACACACGGTGCGTCGGCTGTTCGGCCTGTGCCTGCTGGCGCTGGGAAGCGCTGCATCGGCCGCCGCGCCCGCGCTCGTGAGTCTGCTGCAAGGCGAGGCGACGCTGGTGCGCCAGACCACTCGTTATGCGCTGGCCGAAGGTGTCGCGCTGGCCGACGGCGACATTGTCGAGACCGGGCCCGAAGCGCTCATGCAGATCGAGTTCGATGACGGCACGATCGTCGCGATTTCGGAGAAGGGCCGCCTGCTGCTCAAGCCGCAGATCACCGCGCCGAAGACGACCAGCGCACCGCCGCAGTTCTACCTGCTCGAAGGCTGGATCAAGTGGACCACCGTGCCGAAGGCGCCGGCCGAGTCCGACTTCCTCGCGCCGGCGTTCGAAGTCGTCAGCCCGGGCGCGACCATCGTTGCGCGCGTACGGGCCAAGGGCTACGAGCTGTTCGTCGAGAGCGGCAGCGGGCGCCTGATCGCGCGCGGTGCGGCCAGCGGCCTGAAGGCCAACGACTTCGTCAACCAGGCGGCCAACGCCGACAAGCCGACGATAGGCGCCCTCGGTGGCGAGTTCCTGCAGCTGTTGCCGATCCCGTTCCGCGACCGTCTGCCGACGCGCGCCGCGCTCTTCGCCGGCCGCATCGTTGCGCCCAGACCGATCGCCCCGATCACGTACGCCGACGTCAGCCCATGGCTGCATGCCGAGCCCGGCATCAGGCTCGCGTTGTCCAAGCAGTGGCGCTCGCGTGCCGCCGATCGCGCGTTCCGCGCCGAGGTGGCGGCGAACCTCGGTGCGCACACCGAGTGGGAACGCGTGCTGTACCCGGAGCGCTTCCTGCCGAAGAAGCCCGTTCCGGTCGCGGTCAAGCCCGCCCCCGGCGTTCGCGCTGTGACCGCAACGCCCGTCTCCCCCGCCCCGCCTCCGCCGAATCCGGCACCGAACCCCATCGCCGTGTCGCCGCCACCGGAAACCCCAGCCAGTTCGCCGAACTGAGGAGCCCACCACGGAGCCCATCACGCACAAGGATTCGCCATGCGCCTGCTGTTCAAGTTCAACCTGATCTTCCTCATCGTCTTCCTCGCCGGCCTGGCAGGCAGCGCGTATGTCTCGCGCCAGCTGCTGCAGCGCAATGCCATGGACGAGATCCTCGAACACGCGCGGTTGACGATGGAGAAGGCGATCGCGGTGCGCAGCTACACGAACGACCAGATCAAGCCGCTGCTCGAGACGCAGATGAAGTACTCGTTCCTGCCGCAGTCGGTGCCGGCGTACTCGGCGACCGAGGTGCTGAACCAGCTTTCGAAGGCGTTCCCCGACTACGCGTACAAGGAAGCGACGCTGAACCCGACCAACCCGCGCGACCGCGCCGTCGACTGGGAGGCCGACATCGTCGGGCGCTTCCGCACCCAGGCCGATCAGAAGGAGCTGGTCGGCCAGCGCGACACGCCGCTGGGCCGCGTGCTCTACATCGCGCGGCCGCTGCGCATCACGAACGCGGCGTGCCTGGCCTGCCACGACACGGTCGAGCGCGCCCCGAAGACGCTGATCGACAAGTACGGCCAGGCCAACGGCTTCGGCTGGAAGCTCAACGAGGTGATCGGCGCGCAGGTCGTCTCGGTGCCGATGTCGGTGCCGCTCGCGCGCGCCGACCAGACTTTCCGCGTGTTCATCGTGTCGCTGGTCGGCATCTTCCTCGCAGTCGGCATCGTGCTGAACCTGATGCTGTGGGCGCTGGTGATCCGGCCGGTGACCAAGCTGTCCGCGCTCGCCGACCGCGTCAGCATGGGCGAGATGAACGCACCCGAGTTCAAGGGCGGCGGGCGCGACGAGATCGGCCGCCTGACCCAGTCGCTGACCCGCATGCGCCGCAGCCTGGAACAGGCGATGAAGATGCTCGAGGCATGAGCGCTGCGTTGCCACCGCGAATGCTGAGCGTGTCCGACGAGCAGCCGCTGCGCATCGGGCCGTACCCGGTCCACGGCGTGATCGGGCGCGGCTCCATGGGCGTCGTGTACCTCGGGCACGACCCGGTGATCGACCGGCAGGTCGCGATCAAGACGATCCAACGCCAGCTGCTGCAACCCAGTGCCAACGACTACGACGCGGCGGCGCGCTTTCGCATCGAGGCACAGGCCGCGGGAAGGCTGAACCACCGCAACATCGTCTCCGTCTACCACTTCGGCGAGGACCCGGCGTTCGACTACATCGTGATGGAGTACGTCGCCGGCCACAGCCTGAACGAGTACCTGCGCCGGCCCGGACAGCTCTCGACGCACGACGTGCTGTGCCTGATGTTTCAGCTGCTCGACGCGCTGCACTACGCGCACGAGAGCGGCGTCGTGCACCGCGACATCAAGCCGGCGAACCTGATGGTCGCCGGCGACGGCCGGCTGAAGATCACCGACTTCGGCATCGCGCGCACCGAGACCTCGCAGATCACGCGCATCAACACCGTCGTCGGCTCGCCCGGCTACATGGCGCCCGAGCAGTACACCGGCGGCCCGCTCGACCGGCGCGTCGATGTGTTCTCGGCCGGCGTGATGCTGTACCAGCTGCTGAGCGGCGTGATGCCGTTCGCCGGCGCCGACGAGGCGATCATGTACCAGATCGTCTACGGCCAGCACGAGCCGCTGACGAAGCGGCTGAACGACCTGTCTTACGCCGCCTTCGACATGATCCTCGACCGGGCACTCGCGAAGGAGGCGGTCGACCGTTACGCCAGCGCGCTCGAGTTTCGCGATGCGCTGACCGTCGTCGCGACTCAGCCCGTGCCGCCGGTGCTGCCGCGCGAACGGGTGCTTCCGATCCCGGGCGGCGACACGACGGTGGTGCGTGTCTCGCCGAAGCCTGCAGCCGGCGTGTCGACGCCGATGCCGGCGCCGGTGCCGACGCCGGTGCCGGCCGGGACGCCGGCGCGCGCCCCTGCTCCCGCGCCGACCCCGAGCCGCTTCTCGGACAGCCAGGCACCGACCTCGGTGCCCGTGCCGACCGGCTGGGACGAGACCCAGCTCGCCGACCTCGAGAAGATCCTGATGGCGCACATCGGCCCGGTCGGCAAGGTGCTGGTGCGCCGCGCCGCACGCGGCTACACCGACCTCGCCGTCGTGCGCGATGAAGTCGCGCGCGGCATCGTCGACCGCGAGCTGCGCGAACGCTTCATCGCCGCGAGCACGCCGCTCATCGGCCGCGCGCCGGCCAGCGCGCCGCGACGAGCCGCGGCGACACCCTCACAACCATTCGCCGAGACCCAGCCGGTCTTCGACCGCCACGACGAGCCGCTGCGTGCCGACGACGCCGACAAGGCTGCGGCCGTGATGGCCGCGGCACTCGGCCCGATCGCCCGGGTAGTCGCGAAGAAGAGCGCCGGCCGCTCGAGCACGCGCGAGCAGTTCGTCGCCGACATCCTGAGCAACCTGACGCCGGGCGTCGACGCCAAGCAACTCGAAACCGAACTGTGGCGCGCACTCCGCTGACCCGATGATCGCGCTGCGCCTCGTCAAGCAACCCGACGGCAGCGTTCCCGCGCTTGCGCCGCGCGCGCTGGATGCGAACGGCGTGACGATCGGACGCTCGCCGCAGTGCGGGCTCGTGCTCGCCGACCCGCTGCGCGGCGTGTCGCGCAAGCACGCGTGGATCGCGGTTCAGCGCGGCGGCGAGACCGCGCTGCTGCGCTGTATCAGCACGACCACGCCGCTGGCAGTCAACGGCAAGCCGCTGGACCCGGGCGGCGAACAACTCGTGAAGCCGGGCGACCGGCTGCGCATCGGCGGCTTCGAGTTGCAGCTCGAAGACTCGGAGCTGACGACGATCCCGTTGCCGGTGGC
>DATCSE010000188.1:0-7627 GCA_036568605.1 Burkholderiaceae bacterium
GAGGCGTCAACGTCTTTGACGAGGTAGCGGACCGTTGCCATGGTTTTCTCGCGAAGAGCCTAACGTTGGACATGAGCGGCGACTGGAAGCGTGCGAAGCACGCTGGAAGGCGTCCGCTCGATGGACGGGTTAGACCCAGCCTCACGCAAAGAGAGCTGTGTACTCAGCAATGCGGTGCGCATCGATTCCATCCCTTTGTTCGACGTAGAGAGGGTGGTCGCTCGCCTTGAGAAATACATTCGGTCTTGTCGTTGGGCCCGCCAAGCGCAGTTCAGCCGCATGGCCAAGTGATCCAGGAGAGATTGGAATCTCGTTGGCGACGCTTGCCACAAATGGATGTTCGCGAAGCTGATCTTCCGATTCCCAGAGGTCGTAGACACGTTCGAAGGTTTCCCGAGAGACTTCGACCCACAGGCCGATGTTGTATGGCGATTCGCGTGAATCGACGGGCAGTGGAAGAACGCCGCGAATGAAGAACCGACTCCCCTCGATGATGCAGAGGTCTCTGTTCTCTTGGAGCAGCCGCTGACGATCCTCAGGAGAGAGCTTCGCGGCATCGTCTGGACGACGAAAGCTCAGCTCCATCTCCTCCAACGGATGATCTTCACCACATTTCGAACAGATCAAGGCCGTGCCTCCTGGGTCTAACGTGATATCAACATCATCTCACCTTGCCACACCTATCCTCAACTGACCACCCATGGCAACAACTTGCCATAGCTGGTGTCCAGCTATGGCAATACTTTGACAATCCGTCGAGTCAACCGCAATTCCTTCGCAAGGCATCGCGGCATGAGCCACAAACCGCTGGCTGCGTCCCACTTCGCACCGCGCGCATAAGCGCGGCTGCGTAGCGTTGGCTGGTCGGGGTCGATGCGCACCGCGACGGTGTCGGTCGGATGGCCGCGCGGCGTGATCGGGGCGTCGTCGACGATCAGTTCGACGGTCGTGTAGCGATGGCGTCCGGTGGTGTCGTGTCGGTAGCGCACGCAGACCAGCGCACGTCCATAGCGCCGGGCGAGTTTCAGCGCGCCCGCCTGGTCCGGCAGCAGTCGCTTGACGACGCGTGTGGCGTGGGTGAACTCGGCAGAAGAGGCCGTGAGGTCGCCGCTGCCTTCGTCGTCGTCATCACCGTCGTCGTCGTCGTGGTGTCTTGCGAGCATGTGAGGCGATGACTATACTGGATAAAACAACAGTATTCCCGCTTCCATCCTTCTTCATCGATCGCCGTGAATCCGCAGAACCCGTCGCGGCCTCCTCTCGTGGCCGAGCCAACGACATCGACGTCGCGCCTGCTCGACCAGGTGCGGGAGCAGATCCGCTACCTGCACTACAGCATCCGCACCGAGCAGGCCTACGTGCATTGGATCAAGGCATTCATTCGCTTCCATGATGTGCGGCATCCGGTGGAGATGGGCGCTGCCGAGGTCGAGGCGTTTCTTGCGTGGCTCGCGAGCGAGCGCAAGGTGGCGGTGGCCACGCATAAGCAGGCGTTGTCGGCACTGCTGTTCCTGTACCGGAATGTGCTGGGCGTCGATCTGCCGTGGCTGGCGGAGATCGGCCGGCCCAAGAGCCGTGTGCGCTTGCCGGTCGTGCTCACGGAGCGCGAGGTGAGCCGGCTGCTGCTGGCGCTCGAAGGCATCGAATATCGTCTGCTGGGTCAGCTGCTCTACGGCACCGGCATGCGCATCATGGAGGGCATCCGGCTGCGCGTGAAGGATGTCGATTTCGACCGGCAGGCCATCGTGGTTCGCGAGGGCAAGGGCGCGAAGGACCGGGTCGTGATGCTGCCGGCCACGCTGGTGCCGGCGCTGCGCGAGCAGCTGGCCCGCGCCCGCGTGCTGTGGGCGCGCGATCGCGAGGCGCAGGTCGCCGGCGTGCACATGCCCGAGGCGCTGGCGCGCAAGTACCCGCGGGCGGCCAGCGCGTGGAGCTGGTTCTGGGTGTTTCCCCGGCCGGAGCTGGCAGTCGATCCGCGCACCGGCCAGATGCGCCGCCACCACCTGTTCGAGCAGAGTTTCCAGCGCAGCTTCAAGCGTGCGGTCGAGCGCGCCGGCATCGTCAAGCCGGCCACGCCGCACACCTTGCGTCACTCGTTCGCGACGCATCTGCTGCAAAGCGGCTACGACATCCGCACGGTGCAGGAGCTGCTGGGCCATGCCGACGTGAGCACGACCATGATCTACACCCACGTGCTCAAGCTCGGTGGCGGTGCGGTGCGCAGCCCGCTCGATGCGTTGCGTGCCGCGCTGCCGGCCGCCGATCGCTGGGGCCTGGATTCGATGTCGGCGGCGGCCGGGGAGCCGTATCCGATGCACGACCATCCTGCACATCAGGTGCGGATGCCCAGCGTCGACTACCGCGTCGGTGCCGCCGAGGCGCTGCCGGCCTGATGACGACGATGATGGCGCGAATGGCGGGGCGCGTGCTGCGATGGATCTACTGCCGGGCTACGCCGAGCTGCACTGCCGCAGCAACTTCAGCTTCCTGACCGGTGCCTCGCATCCGGAGGAACTGGTCGAGCGCGCTGCCGAACTGCGCTACGCGGCGCTCGCGATCACTGACGAATGTTCGCTCGCCGGCGTGGTCCGCGCGCACGTGGCGGCCCAGCAGACACCAGAGCTGAAGCTGATCGTCGGCAGCGAGATGCAGCTCACGCTGCCAGGAAGCGAGGAGCCGGCCGTCCCGCATGCGCGGCTCGTGCTGCTGGCGCAGACGCGCCGCGGCTACGGCAACCTCTCGCACTGGATCAGCGTGGCGAGGCGCCGCGCGGCCAAGGGCCGCTACCGTGCCCATCCGGGTGATGTGCAGGGCGAGGTCCCGAACGCGCCGACCTTGGCCGGCCTGCCGGAATGCCTGGCGTTGCTGGTGCCCGAGCTCGCGCAGTCGCTCGACGAGTTGCATCGCCACGCACTGTGGCTGAAGACCTGGTTCGGCGATCGTGCCGCGATCGCGGTCAGGCGCTTGCTGCGTCCCGGCGAAGAACGGCTGATCGACATCGTGCGCGAAGTCGCCGCGTTCACCGGCCTGCCCATCGTCGCGACCGGCGACGTGCTGATGCACGTGCGTACGCGCAAGCCGCTGCAGGATGTTCTGACCGCCACCCGGCTGAAGCAGCCCATCGCCCAGTGCGGCACCGCGCTCGAGGCCAACGCCGAGCAGCATCTGCGTGCACGCGTGCGCCTGGCGCAGCTCTACGAGCCCGAGTGGCTGCGCAACGCGCTGCAGTTCGCGGCGCGCTGCAGCTTCTCGCTGAGCGAGCTGAAGTACGAATATCCGAAAGAGGTGGTGCCCGAAGGGCAGACGCCGACCCGCTATCTGCGCCGGCTCGTCGCCGAGCGCTTCGCGGAGCGTTTTCCGAAGGACCGCTACTCGGAAGAGGCGCGCCGGCAACAACGCCGCCGGATCCGGCGCGAGCTCGAGGTGATCCGGCGCCTGAACTACGAAGCGTATTTCCTGACCGTGGCCGACATCGTGCGCTGGGCGCGCGAGCAGAAGATCCTCTGCCAGGGCCGCGGCAGCGCGGCCAACTCGGTGGTCTGCTACTGCCTGGGTGTCACCGAGGTCAACCCGACCGAAGCGGAGCTGCTGTTCGAGCGCTTCATCAGCATCGAGCGCAACGAACCGCCCGACATCGACATCGATTTCGAGCACCAGCGCCGCGAAGAGGTCATCCAGTACATCTACGGCAAGTACGGCCGGCACCGCGCCGCGTTGACCGCCGTGGTGATCACCTACCGCACGCGCTCGGCGCTGCGCGATGCGGGCCGTGCGCTGGGCATCGACTTGCAGCGCATCGATGCGCTGTCGAAGACGCAGCACTGGGCCGACGGCGCCGGCATCGCACCCGATCGCCTGCGCGAGAACGGCTTCGATCCCGAGTCGCCGCTGGTCCGGTTGTGGAGCGAGCTGACGTTCCAGCTCGTCGGCTTCCCCCGCCACCTGAGCCAGCACCCGGGCGGGTTCGTGATCGCGCGCGATCAGATCGAGCAGCTCGTGCCGGTCGAGAACGCGGCGATGGAGAACCGCCTCGTCGTCCAATGGGACAAGGACGATCTCGATGCGCTGGGCCTGATCAAGGTCGACATCCTCGCGTTGGGCATGCTCAGCGCGCTGCGCCGTGCGTTCGAGCTGCTCGGGCGCAAGCTCGGCTGGCCGATGGCGATGCAGGACGTCCCGCAACGCGACACCGCGACCTACGACATGATCTGCCGCGCCGACACCATCGGCGTGTTCCAGATCGAGAGCCGCGCGCAGATGAGCATGCTGCCGCGGCTGAAGCCGCGCACCTACTACGACCTCGTCGTCGAGGTCGCGATCGTTCGCCCGGGCCCGATCGAAGGCGGCATGGTGCACCCGTACCTGAAGAACCGCCTGCTCGAAGACGACCAGATCGACTACCCGAATGACTTGCGCCCCGCGCTGCAGCGGACCAAAGGCGTGCCGATCTTCCAGGAACAGGTGATGCAGATCGCGATCATCGCGGCCAACTTCACGCCCGGCGAGGCCGATCAGCTGCGCCGCGCGATGGCCGCGTGGAAGCGCAAGGGCGGGCTCGAGCCGTTCCGCGACCGGCTGCTCGGGCCGATGGAGAAGAAGGGCTACCCGAAAGCCTTCGCCGAAGCCATCTTCAAGCAGATGAAGGGCTTCGGCGAATACGGCTTCCCCGAGAGCCATGCGGCCGGGTTCGCGCAGCTCGCCTACGTCAGCAGCTGGATCAAGTGCCACCACCCCGATGCGTTCCTCGTGGCGCTGCTGAACAGCCAGCCGATGGGCTTCTACCAGCCGGCGCAGCTGGTGCGCGATGCGCGGTCGAACGGTGTCGAGGTGTTGCCGGTCGACGTGCAGCGCAGCGAATGCGAAACCGCGTTCGAAGGCATCGTGGCCCATGCGCGGCACGACGGCCCGACGCAGCCGTTTCGCAGTGCCGGCTTCCAGAGCGTGCGCCTGGGCTTCAACCGCATCACGGGCCTGTCCGACGAGGCGGCCAAGCGCATCGTCGCCGCGCGGGCCGAGGCGCCGTTCGCGAGCGTCGAAGACCTGGCGCGCCGCGCCCGGCTCGATGCGCACGCGCTGCGCCTGCTCGCCGAGGCCGATGCGCTGCGCGGCTTGAGCGGCCACCGGCACCAGGCGGCGTGGGCGGTCGCCGGCGTCGACACGCGGCCGACCGAGATGCTGCGCGCCACGCGCGTCACCGAAGTACCGGCGGTGCTGGCCGCGCCCAGCGAGGTCGAGGACACGCTGGCCGACTACCAATCGATCGGGTTGACGCTGAAGCGCCATCCGCTCGCGCTGCTGCGCGAACAATTGACCACGCAGTTCAAGGTCCAGCCTTCGGCGGTGCTGCGCACCTATCCGAACGGACGCCTCGCGCGCGCCAGCGGCCTCGTGACGCATCGGCAGCGGCCCGAGACGGCCAACGGCACGGTCTTCGTCACGCTCGAGGACGAGACCGGCGCGGTCAACGTGATCGTCTGGCCCGCGGTGTTCGACTCACAGCGCCAGCCGCTGCTCGCCGCGCGCTTGTTGACGGTCTACGGCCGCTGGCAGCGCGAGGGCGAGGTGATGCATCTGGTCGCGATGCGCATGGTCGATCACTCCGCGCTGCTGCAGGGGCTGGTCGCACGAAGCCGAGACTTCCGCTAGCAAGGCACGCGGGACGCTTCGCAGGGCCCCGATAATCCCGGCCCATGCTGTATCTGCTCTCGCCGGCCAAGTCGCTGGACTACGACACCCCGATCCCGCCCGCGCTGCGCGAGCTCGCCGCGGCGGCGACGCTGCCGCCGTTCATCGAACGCTCCACCGAGCTGATCGGCGTGCTGCGGCGCCACTCGGCCAAGCGCATCGCGGCGCTGATGGACATCTCGAGCGATCTCGCGAACCTGAACGTGCAGCGCTATGCGCAGTGGTCGCCCGAGTTCACCGACGCCAACAGCAAGCCGGCCGCGCTCGCGTTCGACGGCGACGTCTACGGCGGCCTCGCGGCGCCGACCTTGAGCGCCGACGAGCTGGCCTGGGCACAGCGCCACGTCGCGATCCTGAGCGGCCTGTACGGCGTGCTGCGCCCGCTCGACCGCTTGCAGCCGTACCGCCTCGAGATGGGCACCGTGCTGCGCACGCGGCGCGGCAAGGACCTCTACGCCTATTGGGGCGACGCGATCGCGAACCACCTGAACGAACGGCTGGCCGCGGACGAGAGCCCGGTCGTGATCAACCTCGCGTCGCAGGAGTACTTCAAGGCGGCCGATCGGCCGGCGCTGAAGGGGCGCGTGATCGACTGCGTGTTCGAGGACTGGAAGAACGGCCAGTACAAGATCATCAGCTTCTTCGCGAAGCGGGCCCGCGGGCTGATGGCGCGCCATGCGATCACCGGGCGCATCGCCACGCCCGAAGGGCTGAAGCGGTTCGACGCGGAGGGCTACGCGTTCGACGAGCAGGCCTCCAGCCGCGAGCGCTTCGTGTTCCGGCGGCGTGATGCCGCGGCCGGCCGGCCGGAGCCGCAACGCGCTGCAGCTTGATACGGCCGAAGGCGTGATCCGCGCCGCAATCTCTTGCAGAATCGGCCCATGAGTGCTCAGTTGATCACCCCGGAGCTGCGTCAATGGATCATCCAGCAGGCATCGGCCGGCCAGCCGCCCGATGCCGTGCTGCAGGCGATGCGTGCGAGCGGCTGGGACGAAGACATCGCGATCCAGGCGATGGAAGAGACGTTGACCCAGCATCTCGCCGAACGCCAGAAGGCCGCCGAGCTGCCCCCGGCCGTGCCGGTGCCCGAGCCCATGTCCGACGACGGCGCGAGCACGACGCTCTCGGCCGGCGACCGCGACGTCACGGTGCTGACCAGCATGCGCAACCCGCGCGTCATCGTGTTCTCGGGGCTGCTCTCGGAGGCCGAGTGCGACGAGCTCGTGGAACTGGCCCGCAAGCGCCTCTCGCGCTCGGAGACCGTGCAGACCGACACCGGCTCGAGCGAGGTCAACGAGGCCCGCACCAGCGAGGGCATGTTCTTCGAGCGCGGCGAGAACCCGGTGTGCGCACGGCTCGAGGCGCGCATCGCGACGCTGCTGAAGTGGCCGGTCGAAAACGGTGAAGGCCTGCAGATCCTGCGCTATCGGCCCGGTGCCGAATACAAGCCGCACTACGACTACTTCGATCCGGCACAGCCCGGCACGCCGACGATCCTGAAGCGCGGCGGCCAGCGCGTCGCTTCGCTGGTCTGCTACCTGAACACGCCGACGCGCGGCGGTGCGACGACCTTCCCCGACGTGCAGCTCGAGGTCGCGCCGGTCAAGGGCAACGCAGTGTTCTTCAGCTACGACCGCGCGCACCCGTCGACGAAGACGCTGCACGGCGGCGCGCCGGTCCTCGAAGGCGAGAAGTGGGTCGCGACGAAGTGGATGCGCGAGGGCGTGTTCAAGTGACGCGAAAAGGCGACCGCCCGCTCGCCGGGCTGAAGGTCGTCGACCTGACCAAGCTGCTGCCGGGGCCGCTCGCGACCAGCCATCTCGCCGAGATGGGCGCCGAAGTCACCAAGATCGAAGGCCCCGCGCGCGACGGTCAGGACGACCCGATGCGCCACACCAGCGCGACCGCCGAGGACCGCGCGGCCGGCCGGCCCAGCCTCGCG
>DATCSE010000189.1:0-16504 GCA_036568605.1 Burkholderiaceae bacterium
CACCAGACCTGGGGCCTGCTGCTGCTCGTGACCCTGCTGCACGGGCCGGGCAAGCTCTCGCTCGATCATCTGCTGGGCACGCGCTTCGTCAGCTCGGCGTACGGCCGCTTCTTCGGCCGCGGCCGCTGACAACACGCGTCACGAGCGGAGCACAGCATGAACGACGATGCCCGCCACATCGTGATCGTCGGCGGCGGCTTCGCCGGCACGACGCTCGCGGCCGCGCTCGAACGCCGGCTGCCGCGCGGATACCGCGTGGTGCTGATCAGCGAGGAGAGCTACACGACCTTCAACCCGATGCTGGCGGAGGTGGTCGGCGCGTCGGTGTTCCCCGAGCACATCGTCGCGCCGATACGCCAGATGCTGGACGCGCAGCGCGGCAGCCGCTTCATCATGGGGCGCGTCGACACGATCGACACGGCGCAGCGGACCGTGCAGGCCAGCACGCTCGCGGGGATGCGCGAGATCGCCTACGAGCACCTGGTGCTCGCGTTCGGCACGCGCGCCAACCTCGAGCTCGTGCCGGGCCTGTCGCAGCACGCGCTGCCGCTGAAGCTGGTCGGCGACGCGCTGTTCATCCGCAACCGCGTGCTGCAGCGCATCGCGCGCATCGAGCTCGAGCGCGAGGCCGCCGTGCGTGCGCGTCTCGGCCACTTCGTCGTGATCGGCGGCGGCTTCTCGGGCGTCGAGGTTGCGGGCGAGCTGGCCGACTTCCTGCGCAGCGCCGCGCGTTTCTATCCGCGCGTGCAGCTGGGCGAGACCCGCGTCACGATCCTGCAGGACGCCGACCGGCTGCTGCCCGAGCTGCCCGAACCGCTGGGCCGTGCCGCCGCTCGCTCGCTGGCCGCACGCGAAGTCGACGTGCGGATGTCCGCACGCGCCGTGCAGGTAGACGCCGACGGCGTGCGCCTGGCCAGCGGCGAATTCATAGCCGCGGCCACCGTGATCTGCACCATCGGGACGCGCGCGAACCCGCTGGTCGAGCGGCTCGGCGTGCCGCTGCAGCGTGGCCGCATCGAGACCGAACCCGACCTGCGTGTGCGCGGCGTCGCGGACGTCTGGGCCATCGGCGACTGCGCGCTGATCCGCAACGGCGCGAGTTTCGCGGCCGAGTCCGTGGCATTCGCACCGCCGACCGCGCAGTTCGCCGTCGCCGAGGCGAAGCTGCTGGCCGAGAACATCGCCGCGAGCCTGCGCGGCCAGCCGACCCGCGCGTTCGCGCACGTCTCGAAGGGCATGATGGCGACGACCGGCCACCTCAAGGGCGTCGCGCAGCTCTTCGGGCTGCGACTGAGCGGCCTGCCGGCCTGGCTGCTGTGGCGCGCCTACTACCTCTCGCGCATGCCGACGCTGGGCCGCAAGTTCCGCATCTGGGTCGAGTGGACCTGGGGCATGTTCTTCGCCGCCGACATCACCCACCTGCGCTTCACGCGCACCCACGAGGCCGACCGCGAACCGATCGCGGCGCCGGCGGCCGCCCAGCCGAACCCGCAACCCTGAAGGAACCCATCATCATGCTCAAGCAAAAATCCGCCATCGTCACCGGCTCGACCAGCGGCATCGGCCTCGGCATCGCGCGCGGCCTGGCCGAACAGGGCGCCGACATCATGCTCAACGGTTTCGGCGATGCCGACGAGATCGAGTTCACGCGTGCGGAGCTGCAGAGGCAGTACGGCGTGAAGGTCCGCTACTCAGGCGCCGACATGACGCAGCCCGAGCAGATCCGCGCAATGGCCGAGCTTGCGCGCGCCGAGTTCGGCAAGGTGGACATCGTCGTGAACAACGCGGGCATCCAGCACGTTGCGCCGATCGAGGAGTTTCCGGAAGCGAAGTGGGACGCGATCCTCGCGATCAACCTGTCGTCGTCCTTCCATCTGATCAAGGCGGTCGTGCCGGACATGAAGGCGCGCCGCTTCGGGCGCATCATCAACGTCGCGTCGGCGCACGGCCTCACCGCGTCGCCGTTCAAGGCGGCCTACGTGGCCGCCAAGCACGGCCTCGTGGGCCTGGGCAAGACGGTCGCGATCGAGCTGGCCGAGTTCGGCATCACCTGCAACACGATCTGCCCGGGCTACGTGAAGACGCCGCTGGTCGACAAGCAGATCGCCGACCAGGCCCGCGCCCACGGCATCTCGCCGGAGGCCGTGGTGCGCGACGTGATGCTCGTGCACCAGGCGCGCAAGGAGTTCGTGAAGGTCGAGGAGCTCGCGGCGCTCACGGCCTTTCTCGCGTCGGATGCGGCGGCGTCGATGACGGCCAACGCGATCCCGATGGACGGCGGCTGGACCCAGCACTGAGCCGCGAACAAAGGAGACGCACGTGGCGACGACAGCAAGGACGGGATCGATCACGACGGCCAGGCGGCACAACCGTCGCCGGATGTCGGATGCGGACGATCCGGTCGGCGATCTCAAGAGCGAAATCAGAAGCGATCTCACCTTGGGCAAGCCCGGCTTGCCCGGCCAGGTGGTGCTGGTGCTGCAAGGCGGCGGCGCACTGGGGGCCTACCAGGTCGGCGTGTACCAGGCGCTGCACGAAGCCGGCATCGAGCCCGACTGGGTGATCGGCACCTCGATCGGCGCGATCAATGCCGCCTTGATCAGCGGCAACCGCCCCGAAGACCGCATGGCCCGCCTGAATGCGTTCTGGGATCGCGTCGAGCAGCGCTGGCCGATGAACGGGCTGTTCGACTGGATGGGGTTGGGCAATCTGCTGCCCAACGTGAACACCGTGGCGCGCGGCATCCCTGCGTTCTTCACGCCGAACTCGCTGGCCGGCTCCTTCGTGCTGGGCGGCACGAGGGCCGAAGTCGGCATCGAGGCCGCGTCGTACTACAGCACCGCACCGCTGCGCGACACGCTGCACGAGCTCGTCAACTTCGACTACCTGTGCGAGTGCCACACGCGACTGACGGTGGGCGCGGTGAACGCCTGCAGCGGCCACATGCGCTACTTCGACAATCGTCACGAGCCCATTGCGGTCGAGCATGTCATGGCCTCCGGCGCGCTGCCGCCGGCGTTCCCCGCGATCCGGATCGACGGCGAGCCGTACTGGGATGGCGGCATCTACTCGAACACGCCGATCGAGGCCGTGCTGGACGACAAGCCGCGTCGCGACTCGCTGATCTTCGCGGTCAACGTGTGGCACCAGACCGGGCCGGAGCCGGCGTCGATCTGGCAGGGGATGGGTCGCCAGAAGGACATCCAGTACGCGAGCCGCGCGGACAGCCACATCGCACGCCAGAAGCAGATCCACCGGCTGCGCCACGTGATCCGCGAGCTGCACAAGCAGTTGCCGGCGAACCGGCGCGACGACCCGAAGGTGAAGGAGCTCGCCTCGTGGGGCTGCGGCACGACCATGCATGTCGCCCACCTGCTCGCACCGCGCCTGGAGGCCGAGGATCACACCAAGGACATCGACTTCACCAGCCCCGGCATCCACATGCGGCGCCACGCGGGCTACGTCGACACGATGCGGATGATCGAACGCTCGCCCTGGAAGGATGCGGCGGTGGATCCGATCGAAGGCGTGATCGAGCACATCTAGACCGGCTAGGAGCATGACCATGGTTTCGCGCATCGAAGAGCTGCTGCGCAACAACCGGGAGTTCGTCGAGCGGCAGCTGCAACTCGACACGGCCTACTTCGACAAGCTCGCCGAAGGCCAGCACCCGGAATTCCTGTGGATAGGCTGCTCCGACAGCCGCGTGCCGCCCGACCGCATCACCGGCACCAACCCGGGCGACATGTTCGTGCATCGCAACATCGCCAACCTGGTCGTGCAGACCGACATGAATCTCTTGTCGGTGCTGCAGTATGCGGTCGAGGTGCTCGAGGTGCGGCACGTGATCGTCTGCGGTCACTACGGTTGCGGCGGCGTCAAGGCGGCGATGGGGCACGAGCACCACGGCCTGATCGACAACTGGCTGCGCACCGTGAAGGACACGCAGCAGTACTACTGGCAACACCTCGAGTCGATGGACAGCGACCAGGCGCGATTCGATCGCCTGGTCGAGCTCAACGTCGTCGAGCAGGTCTACAACCTCGGCAAGACGCATACCGTGCAGGCCGCGTGGGCACAACGCCGCCGCCCGTACATCCACGGCTGGGTGTTCGACCTGCGCACCGGTCTGATCCGCGCCCAGACCGGCGCGATCAACGACAACGACTCGATCGGTGAAGTCTGCAAGTTCACGAACGGCATCGTGGGTGCCGCTCAGCCGCGTACGCGAGCGACGACATGATGCAACCGATGCTCCTCAGCGTTGCCGTCGTGATCGCCGTGCTGGCGGCCGGCGTGATGGGCTACGCCATCCAGCGCGGCGCGACCTGCACCGTCGCCGCGGTCGACGAACTGCTGACCAGGCGCAAGGCAAGACGGTTGCTGGCGATGGCCGAGGCGTCGCTGTGGGTGGCCGGCGGCCTCGCGCTGGCCCATGTGCTGCACGCGCTGCCCGCGATGCCGGCCGCCTACCCGTTGAGCGGGTGGGTGTTCGCCGGCGCGGTGCTGCTGGGGTTCGGGGCCTGGGTCAACGGCGCCTGCGTGTTCGGTGCGATCGCGCGCTTCGGCTCGGGTGATGTGAACTACGTGGCGACGCCGCTGGGCTTCTACGCGGGATGCCTGTCGGTCGATGCGCTGTTCGGGGCGCCCGCCGCGAGCCGTCTCGCCGCTGTATCGCCGGTGCTGCAGGCGAGCGGGCTGGCCGCGCTCGCGTTCGTCGTGTTCGCGGTGTGGCGCACCGTGCCGCCGCTCGTGCGCACGGCGTTCGGCCCTCGCGATGAGCCGCAGCGCTCGGCACTCGGCGCGAGCCTGGCCGCGCGCGTCTGGGCACCGCACGCCGCGACCGGTGTGATCGGCGTGACGTTCGTGATCATCCTGGTGCTGGTCGGCGCGTGGGCGTACACCGATGTGCTGGCGCAGCTCGCGCACGGCATGTCGATGCGGCTGGTGCTCGGCATCGTGTTCCTGCTTGCGCTGTTTGCCGGCGCGCTCGTCGGCGGCTGGACCGCGGGTCGGTTGCGGCCGACGGCGCCGACGCTGCGCGGCACCGTGCGCTGCTTCGCCGGCGGCGTGCTGATGGCCTGGGGCAGCCTGCTGATCCCCGGCAGCAACGACGGGCTGATCCTGATCGGCATGCCGCTGCTGTACCCGTACGCCTGGCTGGCCTTCGCGACGATGTGCGTCACGATCGCCGCGGCGATGCTGCTGAGCCGGCGCCTCGCGGCACGGCGACGTGGCGAATCATCACAATTCGATCACGAGCACGATGGCGCCCCGCACGCTTCCTAGAATCTTCCGCAGGGGTTCGCTCGCGTGCACGCGGACCCAGGACGACACCGAATGACCCCCCCACCAGCCGAGCTGCCCCTGCCACCCGATCGTGCCGGCATCGGCCTGCGTGCGGAGCACTATGTCGAGTTCGTCGAGACCCGGCCGGCCGTGGGTTTCATCGAGGCACACAGCGAGAACTACTTCGGTCGCGGCGGCAAGCCGCTGCACTTCCTGGAGCGGGCGCGGCGCGACTACCCGCTGAGTCTGCACGGCGTCGGCCTGTCGATCGGCTCGACCGATCCGCTGAACGAGCCGTACCTCGCGCGCCTGGGCGAACTGATCGCGCAGCTGCAGCCGGTGCTGGTGTCGGACCATCTGTGCTGGAGTTCGGCAGGCGGTGTCTACGCGAACGACCTGCTGCCGCTGCCCTACACCGACGAGGCGCTGGCCCACGTGGTCGAGCGCGTGGCACGCGTGCAGGAACGGCTGGGCCGCGCGATCCTGCTCGAGAACCCGTCGAGCTACTTCGAGTTCGAGGAGTCCGCGCTCCCCGAGGCGCAATTCCTCGCCGAGGTCGCGCGGCTCAGCGGCTGCGGCATCCTGCTGGACGTCAACAACATCCACGTCAGCGCCTGCAACCACGCCTTCGACGCGCGCCGCTACCTGGATGCGATCCCGCGCGGCGCGGTCCGCGAGATGCATTTGGCCGGCTTCACGACCCGCCGCATCGACGGCGCCGAGTTCCTGATCGACACCCACAGCGCGCCGGTGGCCGACGCCGTGTGGGCCTTGTACGAGCTCGCACTGCAGCGCTTCGGCCCGGTGCCGACGCTGATCGAGTGGGACGCCGAGCTGCCGCCGCTGGCGGAACTGGTCGCGCAGGCCCATCGTGCCGACGCGATCCTGACCGCGCAGGTCCATGGGGAGGATGCCGGTGAGCGCATCGCCTGCACTGCATGACGTGCAGCACCGCATGCTGTGCGCGCTGCTGCCGCACGTGCCCGATGCGGCGGCCGGACCGGCCCCGAGGGCAGCCGCACTCGCGCTGCTCAGGCACGATGCACCCGGCCCGAGCTCGGCGCAGCGCCTGCAGATCTACCGGAACAACCTGTTCGAGAGCCTTGCCGGCGCGCTGGCCGCGGTCTACCCGGTGCTCGCGCAACTCGTCGGCGACGAATTTTTCCGCCAGCTCGCGCGCCGCCTGATCGCGCAGCATCCGCTGCGTGCCGGCAACCTGCACGGCTTCGGTCGCGAATTGCCGCAGCTGCTGCGCGTGCTGCCGTCGGCCGCGGCGCTGCCGTATCTGGCCGATGTCGCAGCGCTGGAATGGGCCTGGCACGAGGTCTACCACGAGGCCGACACGATCCCGCTGGCGGCGACGCAGTTGGCCGAGGTGCCGGCGGCGCAGCAGCTTGCGCTGGGGCTGCAACTCGTGCCCGCCGCGCGTCTCGTCGTTTCGCCGTATCCGGTGCTGCGCATCTGGCAAGCGCATCAGGCCGGCGCGGTCGACGCGGACGCGACCTTGAGCGGGGTCTCGCTGGACGACGGCGGCGTGCGCCTGCTGGTGCTGCGTCGCCACCTCGAGATCGAGTTCGTGTTGCTCGGCGACGGCGAAGCTGCCTGGCTCGAGGCACTGGCTGCAGGGGGCACGCTCGCCGAGGCCACGGTCGCTGCGCTCGGCGTCGAACCGGCGTTCGACCTGGCCGCGGCGCTCGGCCGCCATCTCGCGCTGGGCTCGTTCGGCACGCTGTCGTTGGCCGCGCTGCCGTCGGCGGCCGAGGAGGATGCGGGATGAGCCGGCGCGTGCTCGTCGTCGAAGACGATCCGGACATCGGCCGCCTCGTCACGCTGCAGCTCGCCGAGCTGGATTGCGAGAGCCGCCTGATCAACGACGGCGTCACCGCACTGGCCGAGGCCGAGACCGGGCGCTACGACCTCGTGATCCTGGACTTGATGCTGCCGCGCATGGATGGCCTGCAGATCTGCCGGCGGCTGCGTGCCGGCGAGCGGCATACGCCCATCCTGATGCTCACCGCCAAGTCGTCGGAGCTCGATCGCGTGCTCGGCCTCGAGCTGGGCGCCGACGACTACCTCACCAAGCCCTTCAGCATGCTCGAGCTCGCGGCGCGCGTGAAGGGTGTGTTCCGCCGCGCCGATCGCGTGCAGGCGGCTGCCGCGGCCGCCGCCGCACCGGCCGCGCAGCTGATCGAGGCCGATGGCCTGCGCATCGATCTGCAGCGGCACGAGGTGCGCGTCGACGGCAAGCCGGTCGAGCTCACCGCCAAGGAATTCGAGCTGCTCGCGTGCTTCGCGCGCAGCCCGGGCCGCGTGTTCACGCGCGCGCAGTTGCTGGACCAGGTGTGGGGCTACACGCACAGCGGCTACGAGCACACGGTGAACTCGCACATCAACCGGCTGCGCAACAAGATCGAACGTGATCCGGCAAACCCCGACTACGTGCAGACCGTCTGGGGCGTGGGCTACAGGTTCGCCGACCGGCGCGGCTGACGATGGACACCCCGGCACTCGATCCGGCGCGCCGACTGCAGCGCATCGTCGATGCCGTCGACGCGTTCGAGCGCGACGGCTATGCGGTGCCGCTGCATCTGGCGGAAGCCGACCTGGGCGACGATGCCGTGGCTCGCCTCGCCGAGCGCATCGAGCGCCTGTCCGGGCGCATCACGCAGCAGCTTGCCGCGCTCGAGCGGCTCTCGACGCAGCGCCGTGACCTGCTGACCAATGTGTCGCACGATCTGCGCACGCCGCTCGCATCCATGCAGGGCTACCTCGAGTTGCTGCTGCTGCGCCACGGCAGCCTCGAGCCGGCCGAGCAGCGCAACTACCTCGAGACCGCCGTCCGCCAGACCGAACGGCTGGCGCGGCTGGTCGGCGATCTGTTCCAGCTCGCCGAACTCGACGGCGAAGAGGCGCCGCTCGCCGCCGAGGACTTCGCGCTGGCGGAGTTGCTGCACGATGTCGCGCAGCGTTACGCGGCGGATGCGCAGCGGCGCCGTGTCGAGCTGCGTGCCGTCGCGCCCGTGCCGGTCACGGCACGGGCCGATATCGCGCTCGTCGAGCGAGTGCTCGGTGCGCTGGTCGAGAACGCGCTGCGTCACACGCCTTCGGGCGGGCAGGTATCGATCGAACTGGCCGGTGGAGCTGGCCGCGCGCAGGTGACGGTGCGCGACACCGGCGAGGGCATCGCGGCCGCCGACGTGCCCGATCTGTTCGACCGCTACGACCGCACCGAGCGCGTTGCCGGCTCGGCGGGAACGACGCCGCACGGCGGCCTGGGCTTGGCGATCGCGAGGCGTGTCGTGCAGCTGCACGGAGGCGAGCTGCGCATCGCCAGCACGCCCGGCGTGGGCACGCAAGTCTCGTTCGATCTGCCGCTGGCGACACGCCCGGGCGCTGCGCCCGCCCCCGCCGCGGCATCGGCGCCGGCGCACAGCGAGGCCGCCGCGACTGCCACCGATCGTGTCGCGCTGCTGGAGCGTTGCGTGCAGCAGCAGCGCGCGGCCATCGAGCGCAGCGAAGCCGCACGCGCCGCGGCCGAGGCCGACCTGCGTGCCGTCGAGCAGCGCTACGTGCTCGCGCTGCGCGGCAGCCAGGACGGCCTGTGGGAATGGGACCTGGACTCGGACCGGGTGCACCTGTCGCCGCGCTGGAAGAGCATGCTGGGCTTCGACGCCGACGAGATCCGCGACGACCGCGACCACTGGTTCGCACGCGTGCACGCCGAGGATCGCGCGGCGTTCGAGCGTGCGCTGCGCCGGCATCTGGACGACCGCGACGCACTGCCATTCGACCATGACCTGCGGCTCGTGCACAAGGGCGGCGGCGTTCGCCACGTGCTGTCGCGTGGCGTCGCGATCCGCGACGAGGATGGGCGGGCTCACCGCATCGTCGGGCTGGACACCGACGTGACGCGGGTGCGGCGGATGCAGGCCGTGCTGGACGCGCTGGCCGACGGCGTGGCCGATGCGCGCGGCGACGCGTTCTTCCCGGCACTGGTGCGCAACTTCGCGCGGGCGCTGGACGTCAGCCTCGCCTTCATCGCCGAATGCGCGGACGACCCGCCGACCCGGGTGCGCACGCTGGCGTGCTGGAACTCGGTCGACGGCGACGTGCCGAACTTCGAGTTCGCGCTGGCGGGCACGCCGTGCCAAGAGGTGATACAGGACGGACGCAGTTGCTTCCACCGCGACGACCTCGAACGCATGTTCCCGCGCGAGCGCGGCTATGCGGCCTACCTCGGCTTGCCGATCCGCGGCCGCGACGGCCGCGTTCTCGGCCACCTGGCCTTCTTCGACCGCAATCCGCGCGGCGACGACATGCTGGTCGATTCCGTCTTCCGCATCTTTCTCGCGCGCGCGGCGGACGAGATGGAGCGGCGGCGTCCCTGAGGCTCCCACAGCCCGTCGGCAGGCTGGTGTTCGAGCGATAGTTGACAGGCTCCGACGAGGCTATTCGAGGTAGCCGCGAAGTCGCTCGGAATGGCTCGGATGCTTCAGCTTGCGCATCGCCCTGGCCTCGATCTGACGAACGCGCTCACGGGTCACATCGAACTGCTTGCCCACCTCTTCGAGCGTGTGATCGCTCTTCATGTCGATTCCGAACCGCATGCGCAGGATCTTCGCCTCACGTGGTGAGAGCTCGTCGAGGATTTCGCCAGGCACCGTGCGCAGGTTCGATTGCAGCGCCGCTTCCATCGGAGCCACTGCGCCGCTGTCTTCGATGAAGTCGCCCAATGTGGCGTCGCCGCCGTTGCCGACCGGCACTTCCAGCGAGATCGGCTCCTGAGAGGCTTCGCCGATCTCATCTGCCGCGGACTGCTTGCACTTCGGGCTTGCTGGTGGGAGCGCGACGTGGTGCGATCAGTAGCCGCCGCGGCCGCCACCACCGCGTCGGCCGCCGCCAAAGCTGCCGGAGCGATCCTCCTTGGGGCGCGCCTCGTTCACGATGAGGGAGCGGCCGTCCAGGGATTGGTCATGCAAGCCGCGGATCGCGGCCTGTGCTTGCGCGTCCGAGCCCATCTCGACAAAGCCGAAGCCCTTGGAACGGCCGGTGTCGCGGTCCGTCATGACCTTGGCGGACGCCACCGTGCCGAATTCGGCGAAACGTTGCTGCAGCGTGTCGTCGCTGACGGAGTAAGCCAGATTGCCGACATAGAGTTTGTTGCCCATTGGGGTGCCTTTCAGGTGAAAGCGTGCGCACATCCAAGTTCGATGTGCCACGCGGAGAACGATCTTCGGGTTCAAGACCCGCTCAACGGAGAACACGTCGCGCCGGACGTGGCGCGCCGCTGGACCGAGTTTCGAGGTGGCGAAAGGTGATTCGGCCTTTGGTCAGGTCGTAGGGAGACAGCTCCAGCGACACCTTGTCGCCCGCGAGGATGCGGATATGGTGCTTGCGCATCTTGCCGGCGGTGTAGGCCACCAGGCTGTGACCGTTGTCCAGCGTGACGCGAAAGCGCGAATCGGGCAGCACTTCCTCGACTTTGCCGTGCATTTCAATCAATTCTTCCTTGGCCAAAGAGCTTCCTTGCAGTTGAAATCAAAGTCGTTCCGGCGCGCGAGGCTGCTGCACCCAGCTGATGCCTTGTTCAATGGCGTAGCGCCGCGCGGCTTCGCGGGTCGCGAAGCGGGGGATGAAACGCAGCACTCGGTCGTGCATGCCGCTGCGGATCGAGACGGATGCGGCGTAGTGGCCGGAATCCGTGAGTCGCGTGAGAGGTGAGACAAGGTACTTGCCCACCGAGAATGTTTTTTCGGGGGTGGTTTCGGACATGTTGCTGCAGCAGAGCCTGCGAGGCCCACGCATGCGAATGGAGAAGCCCTCCGGAGGAGCGGCTGAAATCGCGGCGATGCTTCGCCGCCGGGCAAACCCGGTCAAAGGATGATCAATATGACCGGAACGGCGCTCGCCACTTGGGTGAGGCTGACCGCCATGCGGACCGGCGTGCCGGTCAAATTGGCGTGACGCGCGGCGCGTAGGGGCCGGGGCCGTGTCAGACGACAGATGCCGCGCTAGTGAGCAAGGCGCGACAGGGTGGACCAGTGTACCCGTTCTGGGCTTGCTGCTTCCGACATCAGCTGGGCCTGTCGGCTCAGGCAAAAGACTCAGGCGGTTCGCCCGCCCGCCTGGCGGCGACCGTTGCCAGCGAGCGTCGCGTATCGTTCAGGGCGCTTTCGAGCTGGTCTACGACATGGACGTCCAGCGCCAACTGCGCGTGAACCTGCGCCAATGCGACTTCGCAATCCAGCAAGGCATGACGGACCATCTCGCTGATGTCATCGCTCGCCGTGAGGCGTGCGAGACGCTCGATCAAGCCGCCGAGCGTGCGGACGCGATCGGCGCGCATGGCGGAGGGCGTCAGGGTCTCGCGCGACACGGCGATCAACAAGGGGACCGTCCCACCGGCGGAGGTCGGCAGCCTCGCCGCCCATGGCAGCGCAGGAGTCGCGCGGACTACCGCGTCTCGACAGGGGTCGGTGGGAAGGGAATAAATCATGGCGGACGTCCCAAGCTGTGGCTCGCGTGTTGTAAAGCGATGGGCGAGTCGCCGTCCGTACGTCACCGCACAGACATGCGACGCTTCCAGGCCGCACCTCGGAGAATCAAGTGGCCGTCTGCGGAGGCAGCAGCCGGTCGTATTCGCGCTTGACCACCGCATAACACTCGCAGGTCCGACGTTCCAGCCCGGGCCTGTCGAGCACCGTGATCCGCCCGCGCGTGTACTTGATCAGGCCGGCCGCCTGCAGCTTGCGGGCGCTCTGAGTCACGCCCTCGCGGCGCACGCCGAGCATGTTGGCGATGAGCTCCTGCGTCATCACGAGCTCATGGCCCTCCAGCCGGTCCAGGCTCAGCAGCAGCCAGCGGCACAGTTGCTCGTCCAGCGCGTGATGACGGTTGCAGACGGCGGTCTGCGCCATCTGCGTGATCAGCGCCTGCGTGTAGCGCAGCAGCAGGTGCATGACCGCGCCCGAGCCATTGAATTCCGCCTGGATGGAATGCGCGCTCATCCTGAACCCCTCACCAGCGCTTTGGACGACGGCGCGGCTCGGTGTGGTGCCGCCGCCCATGAACAGGGAGATGCCGACGATGCCTTCCCGTCCAACCACCGCGATCTCGGCCGAAGCTCCGCTCTCCATCACGTACAGCAGCGACGCGAGCGCGCTGGTTGGGAAATACACGTGGCTCATCGTGCGCCCTGACTCGTACAGCACCGCGCCGAGCGGCATCTGGACCGGCTCCAGCAACGGCAACCAACGCGCCCACTCGGCCGGCGGCAGCGCAGCCAGCAACCCGTTCGATCGAGGATCGGAGGCGATGAGCATCTGGGCCTTGGAAAGCCGCGGCGCCTGGGCACAGCTCGCGTGTCGGCGCTCGACGGATGGTTCGAAGGCACAAATGTAGTCTTCGACCGGCGCTCTGTGTGCTGGCGCACGGACGCAGCCCGACAAAGCGCGGATGCTGAGTTCGTCGAAGCAAGTGCCAAAGGCGGGTTCCACTCGCGCACTCCCCGAACAGACGGTTCGTCCGTGGATGGGGGCTGGCATTCGGCGCTGGAGCCCGAGGACGCAAGTTGCTCGGGCTTCGGTCATTCGACTCAACCACGCAATGCCTGAAACCCTCCTTCTGACAGCAGCTCGCATCGACACGTTCGATGGCGACCGATCGCTCACGAGGGCAAGCGGCTTTTTCTTCGAGCGCGACGGGCGCCTGTATCTCGTGACCAGTCGGCATGTGCTCATCGATGAACCGGGTGGGCATCATCCGGACCGCATCCTCCTCGAGATTCACATCGACGAGTGCAACCTCACCCGCTCGATCGGCTTTTCGGTGCTTCTGTACCGCAACGGGCGCGCGACGTGGCGACAGGGCACCGACTCAGCAGGCGAGGTCGATGTGGCCATCATCGAACTGGACGTTGCTGCGCTCCCGTCGCCGCGTGTGGTGCGCGCCTTCACGCCGGCGCATCTGCCGCAAAAAAGGGACGGCATCGAAGTCGGCGACTCCGTGCTGATCGTGGGCTTCCCGCTCGGCTTTCACGATACGTTGCACCACCTTGCTGTGGTGCGGCAAGCGACGATCGCGTCATCCTTTGGACTGCGATTCCAGGGCGCTGGCTACTTCCTGACCGACGCGCGAACGCACCGCGGGACCAGCGGCGCACCGGTTGTCATGCGTCGCGTCGATGCTTCCGGACCCGCACTGCCTTGGACCTTGCTAGGCGTCCACTCCGCGCGGCTGGACATGGGCGGCCGCGACGGCGTGCTGGATGAAGCGCTTGGCCTGAACTCGGCCTGGTATTCCGACATCCTGCTGACGTTGACGACGCCATCGCGCTGAGCTTGCCTATATCGCCGAGCGCCTCTATCTTGTCGATGGTCGCTTGACGCCATCGAGGTCTTCGAGCTGACGGGCGTAGGAATTCGCTCTTCGCCCGGTTGGCAGCGTAGAACTCGACGCCGATCGGCTTCGGGATGTCCTTGACCTGGATGTGCTGGCCAGCCTTGTTCGGGGCTCTTTTCGCGACGCCGGCCTTCCAGTCCGATGGAAACGGCACCGCCGCGGCAAAGGTCGTCAAAGCAGCGGCCGTCATGGCGGCTCCGAAGAGCCTCGTCGAGACGCAAGCGCTCATGTTGCGCCTCCGAAGCTTGCAGCTACCCAACATGGCTGCAATCCTCGACAAGGTCACGGCGTCAAGAAAACACGGGCTCGCCTAGGTTCAGCATCAATCGGTTGGCCCAGGCGAAGATCGCCACCGCATGCACGAGGTCCAGCGTCTCGAGCATCGTCAAGCCCGCGGCGCGCACGGCCTGCAGCTGCGACGAGCCGAAGCGGGCCGGCGACTCGGTCAGCTCGATGGCCAGCTGCACGATTGCACGCTCGCGCTCGGTGGTGCCGGCGCCGCGCGGCTCGGCGAAGAGCTGGGCGATCACGTCGTTGCGCTTCGTCAACTGCTCGAAGCGCTGCGCATGCACCGAGGCGCAATAGACGCAGCCGTTGATGCGCGAGACCGCCGCGCTGGCCAGCTCACGCTCGGCGCGCGACAAGCCGCCCGGCGCGTACATGATCGCGTTGAAGACCGTCGACCGCTCGTGCAGGATGCGCGGCTGGTGCACCAGCACGCGGTAGTAGTCCGAGGTCATCGCCTTCGGATGGCTGCTCTGCAGCACGGCCAGTTGCTCGGGCGTGGCCGATGCCGGGTCGACCACCGGCAGCCAGGCCTTCCACCCCAGCGTCTCGCTGGTGTAACCGTTCACGCGCACCGGCTCGCCCGGCTGCGGCAGCGTGGCCGGATGCACGAAGGGCGCGGTCGAGTCGCCCGCCGGCTCGTTCGCTGTCCCGGCCGCCGACGGGTCCATCGCCGCCATCGCCTGCAGGCCGGCGACGACGCGGACCTGGTACGCGACGAAGGCGATCAGTTGCGCGAGCGTGATCACCTCCGGTGTGCTCAGTCCCGCGGCCGGCAGCTTCAGCAGCGCGGCGCGATCTCCCTCCACCGGACGCTCGGCCAACATGCCGGCGAACCCGAGCATCGCCTCGAGGCGCTCGCCCTGCGCCGCGGCGGCCGAGGGCAGACGATCGAGCCGGGCCCGGTAGTGCGCTTCGACGACCGTGCTGCCCGACAGCCGCGCGACGGTCTGTGCCGCCAGCAGGCGTTCGGCGAGCGACAGCCCGGGCAGCGCCGGATCGAAGATCGCGTCCTCGCTGCCTTGCGTCGCGGCGACGACCTTGTCGCGCTGGTGCCGCACGGCATGCAGCGGATTCGCGGCGCGCAAGGGCACCAGCGTGTCGATCACATCGAGGGATTCAGGACGGGACATGTCGGATGCTTTCGAAGTGGCCTGAGCCAGGAATTGCAGGACGCCGGCCCACGACGCTTCGTCGGCATGCGCATTGGCCGCTGGCGTGCCCCCACTGGTGCTGAGCCGCCCCGAGACCGGGTGCGCATAGACCGCCTGTGTCGTCGGCACGTAGGGAAAGACGATCGAATGGCCGGCGTCGTCGAAATCCAGATGCTGGACGGCATGCGGATGTCCGAAGCGCGCGAGCCGCTCGACCACCATGCGGCCGTACAAGGTGGATGGCCACGAGCCGTCGTCGCCTGCAGAGAGCAGCATCACCGGCCCGCGGATGCGTTCGACGCGGATGCGTGCCCGCTCGACGGCATCCGGGTCCCGCAGCGCGGTGAGCAGCGCGTTCGCGTGACGGCGCGGCGGCGGGCCCTCGTCCCACGGCGCCCAGGTCGCGGTGCGGTTGTGCTCCCACAGATGCGGCAACGGCTCGCCGCGGAAAATCCAGGCGGGGCCGTCGCGGCCGGTCTTCGGGTCGCAGGCGTTCTGCGCACTGTGCACCAGCGCGGCCGGCACATAGCCGATCACGGCCGATACCCGATCCGGAAACAGCGAGCCCAGCAGCAGGGCGAGCTCGCCGCCGCGCGATTGGCCGCTGATCGCGACGAATCCGTGCCGCGGCTGCAGCGTGCGATGCATCCACGCGAGCGCCGCATCGAAGTATTCGAGCGCTGTATCGGAGATGTAGTCGGGCCGCCCGGGCGCCTTGAAGTAGCCCAGCGCGAATGCCGCATAGCCGTGCGATGCATAGAGCGCGGCACGCGGCTCGTTGATGCCGCCGCCCGAGCCGTTGAGCACCATGACCGCCGGATACGCCTGCCCATCGGTACGCGGCGATGGCAGGAACAGCGTGCCGACCAGGCCCGCGTCGCGCACCTCGCGCCGGGTCACGCCCGGGCCCGCCAGGCGCTGCACGAAAGAGCCGCGCAGCGCCGTCGCGCTGCCGCGCTTCACCGTGATCTCCGTGCTCAGCGCGGCGCCGGGCTCCGCCGCGAACACCTCGCGCGGCGCGCCCGCCTGCTCGGGCACCTGCGACCAGATCAGCCCCATGGCCGACACGCCGGCATAGCGGCCACCGAACGGCGCGTCGCGCGTCAGGTCGACCTTGCCGCGCGCATCGGCCCGAAAGCTCGCCGACGAACTCCAGAAGATGCCGGGCCCGCGCAAGGTGCGCGACTCCAGCACGACCTCCTCGCCGGGCGACAGCGCCGTCACCGCGATGCGGCGCGGCACGTCGATCAGCGCATCGGCCGGCGTGATCGAGAGCACCGGGCCGCCGTCACTTGCCAACGGGCGTCACCTGCATCGCGGTGGTACGGTCGCTGAGCAGCGGCACGACCTTCAGGCCTTTGCGCGCGGCCCAGATG
>DATCSE010000190.1:0-4295 GCA_036568605.1 Burkholderiaceae bacterium
GTCGCGTCGGCACCGGCCACGCGCAGCTGATGCTCGATCGCATTCGACCAGTCGGCCTGCGTCTGCTTCTCGGCCGCGAGTTGCTCGGCGCTCGGTTTCTTGCCCTGCGCCTTCGCGTCCTGGACTGCCTTCGACGCCGCCTTCGCGGCCTTCAGCTTCGCCGCGGTGTCGGCCTGCGCTTCCGCCATGGGCGAATGGGGATCGCCCGCCTGCTCGTTGACGATCGCATCGGTCTTCGTCGCGGCGTCGTATTCGGCCTGCGCCTTCACGGTCGCCGCCGACGGGTTGTTGGCCTGGCGTCCGGCGTTCAGGTCGTCGGACTTGGACTGCTTCAACGCCTTGTCGGCATTCGCCACCTCGGAGGCCGACTCCTTCTTCTCGGCATCGGCTTCGTCGGCGGTCGCGGTCGCGCGCAGCTTGGCCGCATTGTCCTTCTCGGCCTGGGTCGCGCTGCGTGCGGCGGCTGCCTTCTCGGCCTGCTCGGCCGCGATGCGCGACTGCTCGGCCTTGCGGCGCGCGGCTGCGGCCGCTTCGGCGGCCTGGCGCGCGCGTTCGGCCGCCTCGGCGGCCGCCCGCCGCGCCGCGTCCATGGCGCGCTGCAAGGCCGCGGCAGCGGCGTAGTCGTAAGTCGGTGCGAGCGGCGAGTAGCCGGTACTGCCTGCGGGGGAAGTCATCGCGTGGTCCTTCCTTCATCGGGTTCGGTGACGTCATTCCATGCCCTGGGCCCAGCGCAGCAGCTTCGCCACCGGCGCGTACAGGCTGCGCGGGATGGCCTGCTCCAGCGGGACCTCGTCGTAGAGGCGCTCGGCCAGTGCGGCATCGAACTCCATCGGCACCAGCGCCTCGCTCGCGAAGTGCCGGATCTGCATCGCCATCTCGTTCTCGCCGCGTGCGATCACGCGCGGCAGGTCGCGCTCGCCGAGGTACTGCAACGCGACCGCGACGCGGTCCGAGTAGATGACCGCGGAGGCCAGCGCGACACGGTCGGCGACGCCGGCATACACGGTCTCGAAGTAGGTGCCGCGCCGGCGCGAACGCGTGATGGGGTCGCCTTCGGCTTCCTTGTAGTCGCGCCGCACCTCTTCGATGGACATGCGCTGGCTCTTGATGAACTCGAAGTGCATGTGCGCATAGTCGATCGCGGCGACCAGCGCATAGATCACCGCAGCCCAGCCGAAGCAGCGCAGCAGCGCGGCGGCTCCGGCTTCCATGATTCCCTCGGGCCGCAGGTAGCCGAGCTTGACGGCGATGTCGATCAGCCCCCGAACCATCAGCGCCACCAACGCGATCAGCAGCGCCGTCTTCAGCAGCATCTTCAGCAGGTTGATCAGGTTGCGCGTCGAGAACACGCGCTTCAGCCCTTCGGCCGGGTTCAGCCGGTTCACGTCCGGCTTCAGCCGGCCCCAGGCCAGCAACCCGCCGACCTGGAAGAACGAGCCGGCGATCGCGGCAAGCGCCGCGAGGCCGCTCACCGGCAGCGCCGACCACAGCAGCACCCGCGTGGTGTGCACCAGCAGCTCGCCGAAGCGGTCGTCGGGCCGCGCCAGCACCTCAAAGCTGGTCGCATGCAGCCACAGCGCACGCAGCAGGCCGAACACGGTCGACCCGAGCAGCCACAGCGCGACGACGACGATCGCGAACACCGCAGCCGACGCGACATCGGCGCTGAACACGACGTCGCCGCGCCGCCGCGCCTCGCGCAATCGGCGTGGGGTCGGCGGCTGGTCCTTCAAGCTGCTCATCGTCGCGCGGCTGTCGCTACAGCGTCGCCCTCAGGAAATCGAGCACCCCGTTCTCGGGCTTCAGGAATTCCTGCAGCGCGTCGTAGACGAAGTACAGGAACAGCATGATCATCAGGTTCGCGAGCAGGCTCTTCAGCGGCTGCGAGAACACGAACACGTTGAGCTGCGGCGCGACCCGGCCGATCAGCCCGATGCCCAGCTCGACCAGCAGCAGCACGAGGATCACCGGCGCCGCGAGCTTCACGGTCCACAGGAACAGCGTGTCGCCCTGGCGCACGACGAACTGCTCGAGCACCGCGCCGACGTTCGGGAAGAACGACGCGACCGGCCAGATGCGGAACGAGTCGACGATCACGCCGACCATCGCGAGCATCCCGCCCACCGACATGAACAGCGTGATCACGACCCAGCCTAGGAACTGCCCGGTGGGCCCGCCCTCGTGGCCGCCGACCGGGTCGAAAAACGGTGCGTTGGCCGAGCCGGTCTGGAAGTCGATCAGATCGCCGACGCTCTGGATCGCCCAGATGAAGATGCCGAAGCCCAGTCCGAGCAAGAGGCCGATCAGCGCCTCCTTCGCCGCGATCAGCACCCAGGTGCCCAGTGCCAGCGCCGGCATCTCGCCCGCCACCGGCGAGATGAAGATCGCCAGCATCAGCACCAGGCCGTTGCGCGTGAGCCCGTTGATCAGGTTGCCGGAGAAGAACGGCGCGATCGCGAACACCGCCAGCACGCGCGGCAGCGTCAGCGCCACCGGCGCGAACATGCCTTCGATCGCGGTGAGCTCGCTGACCTGCATCGCGATGCTCTCGTGTCAGATGGCCCGTTGCGCAGCCCAGCGCGTCGCGGCCACCTCTTCGGCCAGCGCGTCGACGCGCGCATCGCGGCTGCGCTGCTGCTGCTTGGCTTCGCGCTGCCGCATGCGCGTGGCCTTCTCGACATGGCCCGCGGCCGTGCGCAACGCGGCGCGGCTGGCCTCCAGCGTGCGCTCGCGCTCGGCCGAAGCGGCTTGCGCCTGTTGCACGACGCGATCCTGCTGCGCGATCGCCGCATCGAGCGCGCCGCTCCATGCGGCCGCGCCGGCGAGCCGCGCGACATCGCAGGCGCCCTCGGCGAGCGCCGCGCGCGTGGCCTGCCAATGCGCGACCTTGGCCGCAACGCGCTGCGCTCGCTCGGCCTCCTGGCGCTGCAGCTGCGCACGGCCGCGCTCGGCCTCGCGGCGTTCGGCCAGCATCTTCTCGAGCGCACTGCGCTTGCGCCGTTCGCGCACGTCGATCAGCCGATCCCAATCGATGGTCATGCGGCCGCCTCGCCCTGCAACAGCTGTTGCAACTCGGCCACCGTGCGATCGAACGGCTGATGCATGCGAGGCGGCTGCGCGAGAAAGCCCTGCATCGCCGCACGCAGCCGCACCGCTTCGTCGGCCTGCGCATCGGCACCGCTGCGGTATTCGCCGATCTGGATCAGCAGTTCCAGCTCCTGGTACTTCGCGAGCAGTGCGCGCCACCGATCGGACGCGGCGCGGTGTTCCTCCGACACGATGTTCGGCATCACGCGGCTGACGCTTGCGAGCACGTCGATCGCCGGGTAGTGGCCGGCCGCCGCGAGCTTGCGCGACAGCACGACGTGGCCGTCGAGGATGGAACGCACCTCCTCGGCGATCGGGTCGTTCTCCTCGTCGCCTTCGGTCAGCACCGAGTACACCGCAGTGATGGCGCCGGTCTCGCCCTGCCCCGCGCGCTCGAGCAGCTGCGGCAGCATCGAGAAGATCGACGGCGGGTAGCTGCGGCGGGTCGGCGGCTCGCCGCTGGCCAGGCCGATCTCGCGCTGAGCGCGCGCGAAGCGCGTCAGCGAGTCCACCAGCAGCAGCACGCGCGCGCCCTGGTCGCGGAAGTATTCGGCGATCGTCGTGCCGACATACGCCGACTTGATGCGCTCCATCGGCGGCCGGTCCGAGGTCGAGACCACCATCACGGTCTTCGCGAGCCCCTCGGGCCCGAGGTTGTGCGCAATGAACTCCTGGACTTCCCGGCCGCGCTCGCCGACCAGCACGATCACGTTGACATCCGCGGTCGAGCCGCGGGCCAGCATGCCCAGCAGCGTGCTCTTGCCGACGCCCGGCGGCGAGAACACGCCCAGGCGCTGGCCCACGCCCAGTGTCAGCAACCCGTCGAGGCTGCGCAGGCCGGTGGGCATGGGCTTGTCGATCAGGCGGCGCGCGAGCGGACTGACCGGGTTCTGGTGCACCGGCCGACGTTCGAGGCCGGACGGGAGCGCGCCGCGGTCGTCGAGCGGCGTGCCCAGCGCATCGAGCACGCGGCCCAGCAGCGGCGCGCCGACGGGGCAGTCGAGCCCGCGCCCGCTAGGCACGACCTCGGTCAGCGCCGAGAGGCCGGTGGTCGCGCCCAGCGGCGTCAGGATCGCGCCCTGGTGCGCGAAGCCGACGACCTCGGCGAGCAGCGGCGGCTCGCCCGGCGTGACCAGCTCGCACAGCTCGCCGACATGCGCCTGGATCCCGGTGGCCTCGATCACCATGCCGACCGCCTTGCTGACCCG
>DATCSE010000191.1:0-4940 GCA_036568605.1 Burkholderiaceae bacterium
CCTATCGTGACCAGCGTCTGGCGCAGGTCCTGGCCCTGCATGTGGCGGAACACCAGCACCTGCAGCAGCAGGCCGACGACCGCTGCGGTCAGGAAGCCGGCCGCGACCGCGAGCACCCAAGAGCCGGTCTTGTCGCCGACGACCCAGCCGACGTAGGCGCCCAGCAGGTACAGCGAACCGTGCGCAAGGTTGACGTTGCGCATCAGCCCGAACACCAGCGTGAAGCCGCTCGCGACCAAGAAGTACAGCGACGCGAGCGTCAGCGAGTTCAAGAGCGTCGTGAAATACAGGCGCGCGTTGTCGATGATCGCCCAGATCGAGAGCGACACGATCGCAGCCAGCGCGATCAGCGCCAGCGCGAGCTGAACGCGGCTGCGCGCTCGCGTCATGCGGCCACCCTGAACGCGCGTTCGGCCGCCACCTCCGGCGACTTCGCGAACCGGCCGTCCTTCATCACCGCGAGGATGCGCTTGGCGTCGCGCAGGATCGCGAGGTTCGCGAGCGGATCGCCGTCAACCAGCAGCAGGTCGGCGAGGTAGCCTTCCTTCACGAGACCGAGCTCGTTCGGCTTCAGCATGATCTGGCCGCCGTACAGCGTCGCGCTGCGGATCGCCTCCTGCGGCGTGAAGCCCAGGTACTTGACGAAGAACTCGAGGTCGCGCGCGTTCTGGCCATGCGGCGTGAACGCGAAGCCGTAGTCGCCGCCGGGCAGGATGCGCACGCCGCGCTTGTGCATGGCCTTCAGCGACTCGAGCGCGTGGTCCCACTCGCGCTGGTAGCCCAGCGCGACCGCCTTCTCGTGCGTGATGCCCCAGGGCTCCGCCTCGTACAGCATCGCGTAGAGGATCGCGATGCCGGGCGCGACGAAGACGCGGTCGCGCGCGGCTTCGAGCATGTCCAGCGTCTCCTCGTCGGTGTAGCTGGCGTGGTAGATGACCTCCATGCCGTGGCGCAGCGCCTGCTTCACCGAGGCGGCCGAGCGTGCATGCGCGGTGCCGCGCTTGCCGCGCATCTTCACCTCCTCCATCGCGGCGGCGACTTCGGCATCGGTCATCCAGCCGGTCTCGGCCGGCGACTGGGGCGTGAAGTTGTCGCCCGAGAGGTTCAGCTTGATCGAGTCGACGCCGTACTTCAGGAACATGCGCACGACCTTGCGCATGTCCTCGGCGCCGCTGACGTTGACGCCGAAGCTGAACTCGGGGAACGGCAGGTGCGGCAAGGTCTCGTCGCCCAGCGCGCCCGGGACCGTGATCTCCTGGCTCGCCGCGAGATAACGCGGGCCGGGGATCTGCCCGGATTCGATCGCGTTGCGGATCACGACGTCCAGCCGCGGCTTCGCGCACGCGGCGCCTACGCACGACGTGAAGCCTGCTTCGAGATAACGCTTCGCGACCTTCGCGCACCACAGCACGTGCTCCTCGAGCGGCATGGTCTGGATCGCCGCGAGCGTGGCCGCGTCGTTCCACGAGAAGTGCGTGTGGGCCTCGCACAGGCCCGGCATCAGCGTCGCGCCGGCGCCGTCGATCACGGTGGCCTGGCCCGACGCGGCGCCGGGCGCGATCGAAGCGGCCGAGCGGCCGACCGCCTTGATCCGGTTGCCTTCGACCAGCACGCTGCCGGCCACCGGCGAGCCGGTTCCGGTGCCGTCGAGAATCCGGACGTTGGTGAAGAGCGTTGCTGGCATGGCTGTGCTCCTTCGTCGATCAACTTGACCGGACGCAAAGGCGCAAAGGAACGCAAAGGCCGCAAAGGAAATTCATGTCAGTCTTTCCTTCGTCTTTGCGCTCCTTGGCGCCTTTGCGTTCAAGAAACGCCTCGATTCGCCGGCCCCGCCGAGTCATGCCGCCCACCTCGTCGTCGAAGCCGACCGCCCTGCCCGCACCGGCGGCGCGCGATGAAACTCGCCATCCTTCATCACCGCCAGGATGCGTTCCTTGTCCTGCAGGATCGTGATGTCCGCCAGCGGGTCGCCGTCGATCAGCAGGATGTCGGCCAGATACCCTTCGCGGATATGGCCCAGCACCTTGCCCATGCGCATCATCGGGCCGCCCCAGGCGGTGGCCGACAGCAGCGCCTCCATCGGACTCATGCCCACGTACCGGACGAAATACTCCAGGTCCTTCGCGTTCGTGCCGTGCGGCGTCCACGCGAAGCCGTAGTCGCCGCCGGGCAGGATGCGGATGCCGCGCCTGCGCATCGCCTTCATGCTCTCGACTGCGCATTCGAGCTCGCGGTGGTAGCCCATCTTCGTCGTGACCTCGCGGGTCAGGCCGTACTGGCTCGCGTTGAAGCAGGTGTTGATCAGCCAGGCGAGACCGGGCGCGACGAAGTGCTCGAGCTTCTTCGCCTCCAGCATGTCCAGCGCTTCCTCGTCGGCGAAGCTCGCGTGGTAGATCACCTCGATGCCGTGCTTGATGCATTGCTTGATCGACCAGGTCGAGCGCGCATGCGCCGCGACGCGCTTGCCCCAGGTCTTGGCTTCGTCGACGCAGACCGCGATCTCCTCCTCGGTGAACTGGCTGGCCTCGCTGGACATGCCGGTGATCGACTCGCCGGAGAGGTTGATCTTCAGCGAGTCGACGCCGTACTTCGCGAACATGCGCACGCAGCGCCGCATCTCGTGCGGGCCGCTGACGATCGCGCCGAACGCGAACTCGGGCTGCGGCAGATGCGGCTGGGTCGTGTCGCCGAGGCCGCCCGGCACGGTGATCTCCTGGCTCGCCGCGAGGTAGCGCGGGCCGACGATCGTGCCGTCGTTGATCGCATTGCGGATCACGACGTCCAGCCGCGGCTTCGCGGCCGCGGCGCCGACGCACGAGGTCCAGCCCATGTCGAGATAACGCTTCGCGACCTCGGCGCACCACAGGATGTGCTCCTCGGGCGGCATGCGCTGGATCGCATCCAGGCTGGGCTGGTCGTTCCACGAGAAATGCGTGTGCGCTTCCACCATGCCCGGCATCAGGAACGCGCCCGCGCCGTCGACCACGGTCGCGCCGGCCACCGGCACGCCGCGGAGGCCGTAGCCGGTCTTCGTGACGCGCGAGATGCGGTTGCCCTGCACCAGCACCTCGCCGGTGTACGGCGTGTCGCCGCCGCCGTCGAAGATGCGGACGTTGGTGAAGAGCGTTGTTGCCATCTTGGTGCTCCTTCGCCGATTAACTTGACCGGACGCAAAGGCGCAAAGGAACGCAAAGGCCGCCAAGGAAATTCAAGGCCATCTTGTCCTTTGCGTCTTTGCGCTCCTTTGCGCCTTTGCGTCCAAGAACCATCGCGAGTCTCCCGACACTCCCACCGCACATGTCGACGTGCTCCTAATGCAGCACCGCGAGAAACCCGCGCAGCTCGCGCGCGCAGTCCTCGGCGCGCTCGATCGGCGTCCAGTGGCCGCAGCGGTTCAGCACCACGGTGCGCACGCTCTTGCTCGCCTGCAGCCGCTCGGCCAGCGCGCGCACCGATTGCGGCGGCGCGACCGTGTCCTCGTCGCCGGTCATCAGCAGCACCGGCGCGACGATGCGTTCGACCGCGGCGGCCGGCGCATCGGCCAGCGCCTCGCAGCTGCGCGCGTAGCCTTCCGGGTCCTGCCGCATCAGGCTCTCGCGCACGAACGCGGCGGCCGACGGCAGCGAGCGCCGCGTCTCGGCCGAGACCGCGCCGTTCATCAGCGTCTGCGCGATCTCCTGCATGCCGGCCAGGCCTTCGCTGCGCGCCTTCGCCGCCCGCGCGCGGATCGCGGTGCGCACCGCGTCGCTGGGCGCGAGCACCGGGCCGAACAGCGCGAGACTGGCGACGAGCTTCGGATGGTCGGCCGCGAGGTGCTGGCAGACGATCGTGCCCATCGAATGCCCGAGCAGGTGCGCCCGCGTGACGTTCAGCCGCGTGCACACCGACAGCACCGCGTCGGCCAGCCGCGCGATCGTGATGGCGCCGCCGACGCCGCACGAGCGCGCGCTGCCCGGCATGTCGAGCCGGATCACGCGATGCCCCGTCAGCGCGCCCAGCAGCGGCGTCCAGGTGTTGGAGCTGCCGCCCAGGCCGTGCACGCAGACGACCGGCGTGCCGCCCTCGCCGTCGTCCTCGACGGCAATCTTGTCGATCAGGTGAAAGGCCATGCTTCAGACCTCCAGCAAATTCGCCGGCCAAGCGGTCGCCGCGGAACCGGCTTTGCCGGGCCGCTGGCGGCGCCCCCTTGAGGGGGAGCGCCGAAGGCGCTCCGGGGGTGGGTCATCCGTAATCGAACAGGTTGTCGATGGCGCCGATGCCATCGATCTCGATCCGGCAGCGGTCGCCCGGCCCCAGCCACTTCGGTGGGTTGAAGCCCATGCCGACACCGGCGGCCGTGCCGGTCGCGATCACGTCGCCGGGGTACAGCGTGATGCCGCGTGAGCACGCCTCGATCAGCTCGGCGATGCCGAAGATCATGTCGCTCGTGCGCGCGTCCTGCCGCAGCTCGGCCGTGCCGCCCTTGGGCGTGACCCAGCCGCGGATACGCGTGTCGCGTGCGTCGAGTTCGTCGGCGGTGACGATCCACGGCCCCATCGGGCAGAAGGTATCGAAGCTCTTGCCCAGGTCCCACTGCTGGTGCCGAACCTGCACGTCGCGCGCGCTGACGTCGTTGACGATGGTGTAGCCCAGCACGTGGTCGATCGCGCGCGAGCGCGGGATGTCGCGCCCGCCGCGGCCGATCACGACCGCGAGCTCGCTCTCGTAGTCGATCTGCGCCGAGACCTGCGGGCCCGGCAGGCGCACCGTGTCATGCGGGCCGGTCACGCATTCGGCTACCTTCGTGAAGACGATGGGCCACTCGTCCTTGGCCGGCAGGCTGTCGCGGAACACCGTGGTCGCGAGCTCGGCGGCATGCGCGTGGTAGTTGCGCCCGGCGCACCAGATGCCGCGCAGCGGCTTGGGCAGCGGCGCGCACAGCGTGACCGCCGAGACCGGCA
>DATCSE010000192.1:0-2938 GCA_036568605.1 Burkholderiaceae bacterium
TATTGATGCCGAGGCCGGTGCGGCCGAGCGCCGAAACGATGCCGCCCGTGACCGTCTGTCCCACGCCGAACGGGTTGCCGATCGCGAGCACCACGTCGCCGACCTGCAGGTTGTTCGTGTCGCCGAACGTGACCGTCGGGAGCCGGTCGAGCTCGATCTTCAGCACCGCGACGTCCGACTCCGGGTCGGTGCCGACGACCTTCGCGCGGGCCTGGCGGCCGTCGGCCAGCATCACTTCGATGTCGTCGGCGCCGTCGACGACGTGGTTGTTGGTCAGCAGGTAACCCTGCGGCGAGACGATCACCGCCGAGCCCAGGCCAACCTGCGGCTCGCGCTGCTGGAACTGGCCGTGGCCGAAGAAGAACTCGAACAGCGGGTCTTCGCTGCGCGGCCCGCGCGGCGGCGCTTTGCTCGCGGTGATGCTGGCGACCGCCGGCGATGCCCGCCGCGCCGCGGCGGCGTAGCTCGCCACCGCGGGCGTGTTGACCGGTGCCGCCGACGTACTCGGCGGCGGTGCGATCGAGATGGCCGGACTCGCTACCCCGGGCGTGCCGCGTTGCAGCCACTCGGGCTTCAGCGTCGCAACGACGAACAACACTGCCAGGGCCACCGTGACGGCCTGCGAAAAGATCAGCCAGGTCTTGCGCATCGAGGAAACCGGGGAAACGTGGCTTGAATTATGAGCCGGCGACAATGGCGGCATGAAAACATCACCGGCCTCGCAGCCGCTCGCCATCACGATGGGCGACGCGGCCGGCATCGGCCCGGAAATCATCGCGAAGCTCTATGCCGCGGGGCAGGCGGACGGTTGCGTCGTGATCGGCGACGTCGCGGTAATGCGCCGCGCCGCGGCTTCGATCGCCGGTCCGCGCGGTGCCGCCGAAGCGATCGCGGTCGCTCGTATCGACGAGCCGCACGACGTGGGCGATGTCCCGCCGCGTTGCATCCCGGTCCTTCAAGTGGAGTCGCTGGCACCCGACCTCGCGACACTGCCGTTCGGCCGCATCGCCGCGCGCGCCGGCGCCGCGGCAGCAACCTGCATCGAGCGGGCGGTGCACCTTGCGCAGCGCGGCGAGGTCGCGGCCATCGTCACTGCGCCTGTCCACAAGGAGGCGCTGGCCGCCGCCGGCGTGCCGTATCCGGGTCACACCGAGATGCTGCAGGCACTCGCGGCCGTCGACGGTGTCGCGCCGCCGGTGCGCATGATGCTGGCCAACGACCAGCTGCGCACCGTGCTCGTGACCATCCACCTGTCGCTGCGCGACGCGATCGCGGCGCTGGACTTCGACGCGGTGCTGTCGACGATCCGCATCGCGCATGCAAGCGCCCTGCGCTGGGGGCAGCCCGCGCCGCGCATCGCGGTCGCCGGGCTGAACCCGCATGCCGGTGAAGGCGGGTTGTTCGGCCGCGAGGAGATCGAGTTCATCGCGCCGGCCGTGGCCGCGGCGCGCGCCGAGGGCATCAACGCGAGCGGGCCGTATGCACCCGACACGGTGTTCATGCGGGCGCGCGATGCGCCGCCGGCGCATCCCGGCGAATTCGACATCGTCGTCGCGATGACGCACGACCACGGGCTGATCCCGGTCAAGTACCTGGGCGTCGAACACGGCGTCAACGTCACGCTGGGCCTGCCGTTCGTGCGGACCAGCCCGGACCACGGCACCGCGTTCGACATCGCCGGAACCGGCCGCGCCGATCCGGCCAGCCTCGCCGCGGCCTTGAGCTTCGCGCGGCGCCTGACAGCCAGATGACCGGCGGGCCGTCTACATGGGCGCAACGAGGATCAGCGGGCCGCTCGCGTTCGCCGGATGGCTGGTCGCGATGGCGTTGGCCGCATCGCCTGTGCAGGCGGATGATGGCGTGGGGCGGACCGCGATGAGCGCGCCCATTCCGATCGGCATCCTCGGCGATTCGGACAGTCACTCGTACCAGGATGCGCTGCTGTCGACCACGCGCTTCGGGCGCTTCCGGCCGGTGACCTACCAATGGCCGGAGGCACTGGCACGCATGCGACCCAGGCAGCTCGACCTCGGCGAGTGGGGCGAGCGCGGTACCCGGCGATCGGTGGCCGAGCTGATGGACCGGATCGGCCTCGGCGGGCGCTTCCCGCGCAAGCAGGACTACCTGCACAACCTGGCGTTCGCCGGCGCCACCTGCGGCAGCCTGATGGGCTACGACGGGCGCCTCGCGCGCCGCATGGCGGCGACGATGGACCGCGACCCGGCGAAGTGGCGCCCGGGCGGCGTCGTGATCATCGCGCTCGGGGTCAACGACTTCGGCCACGCGGACAGCCTGGACCTGCTGGCCGAGAATCCCGCGGCGCCGCAGGTCCAGGGCAAGATCGCCAGTTGCCTGGAGCAAATCCGCCAGGCGGTCGCGCTGATCCGCACGAGCTACCCGGCGACTCGATTCGTCCTGGTCGGCATCCTCGGCGATGTCGACGATCCGTCGAACCTCGCGCGCTGGCGCTCGGCCCGCGCCATTCGCAACATCAATGCCGGGTTCGACGTGTTCGACAACGGCCTGAAAGCGATCGCGGCAGCCGATCCCCGGATCGCCTTCGCGCCGCTGCGGCCCTGGTTCGTGCAGCACTGGGGCAGTCGCGACGAGCAAGGACAGCCGAACTACAAGAGCGTCGCGGTCGGCGACTTTGTCGTGTCCCACTCGGCAGGTGACGACCCGAGGAATTGCCTGACGGGCGACGAGCACTCGGGCGTCGTCTGGAACGCGCTGTGGGCACAAGCGCTGGTCGCGCTGATGAACGCGAAATTCGACCTGGGCGTCGTGCCGATTTCCGATGCCGAGGTGGCCGAGTTCCTGCGCCCCGCGGTCGAGGCGAGCCGTCGGGCAGACAGCGGCGGTTAGTGCCGGCTCGGCGTCTTGAGCGCTGCGAGTTGCTTGCGCGCCCGTTGGGTCGCGCGTTCGAGCAGGTAGGAGC
>DATCSE010000193.1:0-2747 GCA_036568605.1 Burkholderiaceae bacterium
GGCCGGCGCGGCTCAACAGCCGCGGCAGCGGCATGCGGACCGCGGAGCCGCCGCCGCAGCCGCAGACCACCGTCGTGCGGGCGAGAGCGGCGGACGCTGCGGCCGCGGTCCAGTCGTTGCGGAACATCAGCTCGGGGCGGGAGGTGTCGAGCGCCAACGGTGCAGCCGATCCGGCATCGGCGAGCAGCTCGACATACACGCGTCCGGCGCCCGCTGCGTGGGCCGCTCGCGCCGCGAGCAGCGCGGCACCGGCCATGCCCGGGCTGCCACCCACCACCGCGACATCGCCGAAGCTGCCCTTGTGCTGCGCATGGCGACGCACTGCGTGCGGCACGCGCGCCGCGAGGCCGCGCAACCAGGCGGCCGGTGCACCGATCGCGGACGCATGCGCGTCGAGATCCACGCCCAGCGTGTCCAGCCAGACGCGGCCGGCGTGATCGCGTCCCGATGCCGTGAACAACCCGGGCTTGGCGGTCAGCAGCGTCAGCGTGTGCTGGGCGAGCACACAGGCCGCGTCATCGCCGCCATACGGCCGGCCCGTGTCGGCGTCGAGCCCGGACGGCACGTCGGCCGCCAGCACCGGGCAGCGCAGCGTGTTGAGCCGTGCGATCGCCTCCGCCAGCGCGCCGGACGGCGCACGGCTGCCGCCTATGCCCAGCAGCGCGTCGATCGCGAGGTCGGTTGTGTCCAGCCCGCCCAGGCCTTGCGGCGCGACGGCGCCGAGCCGGATCGACACCCCCGCGGCCTGCGCGCGTTGCAGCGCGCCCTGGGCATCGGGCGGTGTCTGCGTGCCTGGCTGCAACGCGACCTCGACCTGTCGGCCGCAGCGCTTCAGGTGCACGGCCGCCTCGAGGCCGTCGCCGCCGTTGTTGCCGGGGCCGGCCGCGATCCAGACGCGGCGCGCATGCGGCGCAACCGCCAGCGCCAGCCGCGCGATCGCGGCGCCCGCACGCTGCATCAGCGGCACTGCCGGCTGAGTCGCCAGTTCGGCCGCTTCGACCTGCCGCGTCTGCGCGACGCTGTACAGCGCGTGATCGGCATGCGCGGGGAGCAGGGGCAGCGGCGGTGCGGTCGTCGGCATCGTCGCGATCATCGCCGCATCGCGCGCCTCAGGCCAGCAACCGTTCGATGCCCAACCCGTCGATGGCGATTGCCGGTGGCCTTCCGGCGACCGCATCGACAACCAGGCGCGCCGAACCGCACGACAGCGCCCAGCCGCTGGAGCCATGGCCCAGGTTCAGCCAGATGCCCTCCAGGCCGCTCGCGCCGAGCACCGGCGGGCCGTCGGGCAGCATCGGCCGCGCACCTTTCCAGCGCTGCGCCTGGCTCAGGTGTGCGACGCCGGGGAACCAGTCGTGCAGCACCTTGTACAAGGTCTCCAGCGCGGCCTTGTTCTGGCGCGTCGGCGAGCCGCCGATCTCGGCGCTGCCGGCCACGCGCACGCGTGCGCCGAGGCGGCTGATCGCGACCTTGTAGCGCTCGTCCATCAGCCCGGAGCGCGGGCCGAGCTCGGGATGCGACTCGTGGTGGCGCAGCGGCGCGGTGATCGAGTAGCCGTGCACCGCCTCGAGCGGCAGCCTGAGGCCGAGCGGGCGCAGCAGCGCCGGGGCGCCCAGCGCAGCGCAGACGACGACCGCATCGAAGCTCTCGGTCAGCTCGAGGAACGGCAGCGGCTGCGTGTCGCGGAAGCGGCCGTCGCCGGGTTCGGGCGCCATGACGGTCAGCACGGTCGAATCGTCTGGCGGCGCGTAGACGTGCTCGATCTGCGGCGTCTTGCCCGGCACGATGCGCCGCACGGTCGTGTGGAACCGGAAGCGCACGCCCAGTTGCTGGGCCACGTTGCGCAGCAGATGCGCGAACTGGCGGCAGTTGCCGACTTCGTCGTCGGGCAGCCAGATGCCGGCGTGCAGTTCGGCGTCCGGGTTCAATCCCGGCTCGACGCGCAGGCAGCGCGCTGCATCCAGCATCTCGAAGCGCGTGCCCAGCGTGGACAGCGACTCCAGCCCCGGCTGCGCGAGCGCGAGGTCGCGGGCCGAACGCAGCAGCACCAGGTAGCCGTCGCTGCGCTCGTAGTCCAGCTTCTGCGCGGCGGTGACCTCGTGCAGCCGCTCGCGGCTGTAAGCGGCCAGGCGCTGCATGCGCAGCCGGTTCGCCTGGTAGGTGCGAGCGCCGCAGGCGCGCCACCACTGCCACAGCCAAGCGAGCGTGTGCGGTGCGAACGTGAGGCGCAGCCGCACCGGCGCATGCCGGCTCGCGAGGTAGCGCAGCACTTTGCCGGGCATGCCGGGCGCGGCCCACGGGGTCACGTAGCCGGGCGCGATCACGCCGGCGTTCGCGAAGCTGGTCTCGGCGGCGACACTGCCGCGGCGCTCGAACACGGTGACCTCGTGCCCGTCGGTGCAGAGCTCGTAGGCCGTGGTCACGCCGACGATGCCGGCGCCGATGACGGCGACTCTCATCGCAGCGCGGCCCTCAACCGGCGTCGCGCGAAGCGCGCAGGGCCGCTTCGATCGCGAGCGAGGCGTCGAGCACGCGGTCATCGGCAAGCGCTTCGTGCCAGACCATCAGGCCAACCGGCAACTCGTCGCCCCGGTGGCAGGGCAGCGAGAGCGCGCAGCCGTCGAGGAAGTTCACGAGCGCCGGGTTGCGCAGCAGCGCGCCGTTCGCGGCGAAGAACGCGTCGTCGCTCGCGACCAGCGGCGCCAGCGGCGGCGCGACGATCGGGACGGTCGGGCTCAGCATCGCGT
>DATCSE010000194.1:0-2851 GCA_036568605.1 Burkholderiaceae bacterium
CGCTCGAACTGACCGCGCGCCGGCGCCCCGACCTGATCGCCGCGGCGCGTGCGTCCGGGGCGCTGAGCCCGGCCGACGAGCGGTTCCTGGCCTCGCTCGGGCTATAATCATCGGCTTTTCGATCCTCTGCCGCGCAGGAGCGCGCCACCTCGGCCCCATTCGGGCCGGTAGCCGCTCCACCCACACCTCGCAGAACTGCGTGCGCAAGATCGCCGGAGAACCCCATGGATCTGATCCAGACCCTCGAGCGGGAAGAAATCGCCCGTCTCAACAAGACCATCCCCGAGTTCGCGCCCGGTGACACGGTGGTCGTCAACGTCAACGTCGTTGAAGGCACGCGCAAGCGTATCCAGGCGTTCGAAGGCGTCGTGATCGCCAAGCGCAACCGCAGCCTGAACTCCAGCTTCATCGTCCGCAAGATCTCGAGCGGCGAAGGCGTCGAGCGTACGTTCCAGACCTACAGCCCGCTGATCGCGTCGATCGAGGTCAAGCGCCGCGGCGACGTGCGCCGCGCGAAGCTGTACTACCTGCGCTCGCGCTCGGGCAAGTCGGCCCGGATCAAGGAAAAGCTGGCCTGACCCAGTCGACGCCAGCGAACCTGAAGCGCCGCGCAGCGGCCGGTTCAGGGTCAATCGCGAAGGCCGCCCCCAGGGGCGGCCTTTTGCATTCCAATATCGAAAAAATCATGGCATTGAGCTTCGATCCCCAGGCCTTGCCGATCATCGGCATCGACGACCACCTGCCGCCGGTCGCGGGCGGCGAGTTGCTGAGCGCGGCGCTGCGCCAGCGTTTCGCTGCACAACCCGAGTGGCAGCCCGAGATCAAGATCGAACGCCGCTTCACCGAGCGCGAACCGGCGCACGCGTCGGTGCTGATCGGCCTGGTGCCGCGCGACCAGCTCACGGTGCTGCTGACCCAGCGTACCGCGCACCTGACCGATCACCCGGGGCAGATCAGCCTGCCCGGCGGGCGCACCGAGGACAGCGATGCCGACGCGGTCGCGACCGCGCTGCGCGAAGCGCATGAAGAGATCGGCCTCGAGCCGCGCTTCGTGGACGTGCTCGGGGAAATGCCGACCTATACGACCGGCACCGGCTTCATCGTCACGCCGGTGGTCGGGCTCGTGAACCCGGACTTCACGATCAACGCCGATCCGTTCGAAGTCGCCGAGGTGTTCGAGGTGCCGCTCGCGTTCCTGATGAACCCGGCGAACCACCGGCGCCATGCCGTGGAGGTCAACGGCGTGCGCCGCGAGTTCTTGTCGATTCCGTGGGACGGCGTCGATGCGAACGGCGCGCCGCGGCACTACTTCATCTGGGGCGCCACCGCCGCGATGCTGCGCAATCTCTACCGGTTTCTCGCCGCTTAGCCACCACCGCCGCGCCGCGGCGCCCACATCGCGTCAGTATCATCGTGGCGCATGAATTTCTTCGCCGTCCTGTTCGCATTGCTGATCGAACAGCTCAAGCCGCTGCCTCGGGGCAATGTCGTCCATGACGCGCTGACCAGCTGGATGCGCTGGACCGGCCGCAACTTCGATGCCGGCCGTAATCACCACGCCTGGGTCGTGTGGAGCGTGACGGTGCTGTTCCCGGCGCTCATCGTCTTTGCGGTGTACCAGGCGATCGCGCATTTCTCGTTGGTCGCGGCGCTGGTCTGGAACATCGCGGTGCTGTACCTGACGCTCGGGTTCCGCCAGTTCAGCCACTACTTCACCGACATCCGCGCCGCGCTCGAGCGCGCCGACGAGGTCGAGGCGCGGCGCCTGCTCTCCGAATGGCGGCACCTCGATGCGAGCGAGCTGCCGCGCACCGAGCTGCTGCGCCACATGATCGAGCACTCGCTGCTGGCGGCGCACCGTCACGTGTTCGGCGTGTTCTTCTGGTTCGTGCTGCTCTCGACGTTGGGGCTGGGGCCGGCCGGCGCGGTGCTGTACCGGATGGCCGAATACGCGAGCCGCTATTGGGCATTCAAGAGTCGCACGATAGACGCGCCGCTGAACGAGCGGCTGATGCAGATCTCGCAGCAGCTCTTCAGCGCGCTGGACCATGTGCCGGCGCGCATGACCGCGTTCGGCTTCGCGGTGGTCGGCAACTTCGAGGAGGCGATCAACTGCTGGCGCCGCGATGCGGGCCTGTGGCGCTATCCGAACGAAGGCGTGATCCTCGCGGCGGCGGCCGGCGCGGTCGGCGTGCAGCTCGGCGGCAGCGCGGCGCCGGGTGTCACGCCGGACCGTTCGAAGACCTTCGAGGCCGGGGCCTCGCCCGAAGCGGTCGGCGCGGAGGGCTCGACACCGGGCCTGACGCCCGAGCTCGGCCACCTGCGCAGCGTGGTCGGGCTGGTGTGGCGCTCGGTCGTGTTGTGGATGCTGCTGCTGGCGTTGCTGTCGCTCGCGAACTTGGTCGGTTGAGCGCCGCCGCGGCGCGGTCGCGCGTCAGCGCTCTGCCAGCTCGCGGCGGATCTCGGCGTATATGCGATAGCGCGATTCGCTGATCTCGCCGCGTTCGAGCGCGGCACGCACGCCGCAGCCGGGTTCGTGCAGGTGCGTGCAGTTGTAGAAGCGGCATTCGCCGGTGTGCCGGCGCAGGTCCGGCATCAGCGTCGCGAGTTGTGCCGCATCAATCTGGCGCAGGCCGAATTCCTGGAAACCGGGCGAGTCGATCAGCCCGGACTCGTGCGCCGCGTCTATCCAGTACCACTGCGTCGTGGTCGTCGTGTGGCGCCCCGAGTTCAGCGCCTGCGAGATTTCGCCGACCTGCGCACGCGCATCGGGCGCCAGCAGGTTGATCAGCGTGCTCTTGCCGGTGCCGCTGGGCCCCAGCACCAGCGTGGCCTTCGCGTGCAGCAGCGG
>DATCSE010000195.1:0-16577 GCA_036568605.1 Burkholderiaceae bacterium
CGCTGAAGCGCGGGCTCGTGACGCTGTGCGTCGGCGGCGGAATGGGCATCGCGACGATCGTCGAGCGACTCTGATACCGCCAGAGCGAACTGCTGACTTCAACTCCGTTCGGGCTGAGCTTGTCGAAGCCTGTTTCGAGTCGCGCCCAAAGCCCTTCGACAAGCTCAGGGCGAACGGAATCTCGGCGAACTGACCCATGCACACCATCCGCTACGACCTCGACACCGCCACCGGCATCGCGACGCTGACCTTCGACGAGCCCGGCTCGCCGGTCAACACGATGCGCCCCGAGTGGCAGGACGACATGGCCGCCGCGGCCGACCGGCTCGAGCACGACAAGCCGCAGCTCAAGGGCGTGCTGCTGACGTCGGCGAAGACCACGTTCTTCGCCGGCGCCGAGCTCAAGGGCGTGCTGAAGCTGAAGCCCGAAGACGCCGCCGAAGGCTTCAGGCTCGTCGAGGCGCTGAAGCGCAGCTTCCGCCGCATCGAGACGCTGGGCCGCCCCGTGGTCGCGCTGCTCAACGGCGCCGCGCTGGGCGGCGGCTGGGAGGTCGCGCTGATCGCGCATGCACGCTACGCGCTGGACGACCCGAAGATCCAGTTCGGCACGCCCGAGGTCACGCTGGGGCTGATCCCCGGCGCGACCGGCATCACGAAGACCGTGCGTCATCTGGGGCTGATGGCGGCGCAGGCGTACCTGATCGAAGGCCGGCTCTTCGGTCCGCGCGAGGCGGTGGAGCTCGGCTGGGTGCAGGGCCTGGCGCGCGATGCCGACGAATTGCGTTCGCTCGCGCTCGCCTGGATCGCCGCGCATCCGGATGCGAAGCAGCCGTGGGATCTTGTCGACCACAAGATCCCGGGCGGCACGCCGGCATCGCCGAAGATCGCCGCCGCGCTCAGCGTCGCGCCGGCGATGCTGGCCGCGAAGACGCGCGGCCTGTACCCGGCGACGCAGGCCATCCTCGAGGCCATGGTCGAGGGTGCGCAGGTCGACTACGACACCGCGACGCGCATCGAGAGCCGCAAGCTCGCGCGCGTCATGGTCGGGCAGACGACGAAGAACATGGTCAGCGCGTTCTTCTTCGACTTGAACGCGATTCGCTCGGGCAAGTCGCGGCCTCGCGAGGTGCCGAAATGGAAGCCGGCCAAGGTCGGCGTGCTCGGCGCCGGGATGATGGGGTCGGGCATTGCGCACGCGTGTGCGTCGCGCGGGTTCGCTTGCGTGCTGAAGGATGTCAGCGTCGAGAAGGCGAGGGCGGGGTTCGAGGCGGTGCGCAAGATCACCGCGCCGCAAGTGGCGAAAGGCCAGCTCGGCGAGGCGCAGCAGGCCGAGATGCTGAACCGCATCGCACCGACCGCCGACGCGGCCGATCTCGCGGGCTGCGATCTGATCATCGAGGCCGTGTTCGAGCAGCGCGCGCTGAAGGCCGAGGCGACCCGGGAGGCCGAGGCGATGCTCGCCGCAGGCGGCGTGTTCGCGTCGAACACCTCGACCTTGCCGATCACCGGCCTCGCGCAGGCCAGCGCAAGGCCCGCGAAGTTCATCGGGCTGCACTTCTTCTCGCCAGTGCACAAGATGAAGCTGGTCGAGATCATCCGCGGCCGCGAAACCGACGACGAAACGGTCGCGCACGCGTTCGACTTCGTGCTCGCGCTCGGCAAGTCGCCCATCGTCGTCCGTGACTCGCGCGGCTTCTTCACGAGCCGCGTGTTCGGCACCTACGTGATGGAAGGCGCGGCGATGCTGGACGAAGGCATCCCCGCGCCGCTGATCGAGCACGCGGCGCTCGCGGCCGGCATGCCGGTCGGTCCGCTCGCGGCGCTGGACGAGACCTCGCTCGCGCTGTCGGTGCAGGTGCTCGACCAGACACGCGCGGACTTCGCCGCTGCAGGCAAGACCTATGAAGCCGGTCGCGGCGAACGGCTGGTCGAGCGCATGGTCCGGGAGTCGAAGCGCACCGGACGTGCGGGCGGCGGCGGGTTCTACGACTACCCGGCCGGCGAAACCAAGCAGCTCTGGCCGCATCTCAAGACCTTGTTCGAGAGGCCCGGCGTCTCGGCGGCGGTCGACGAGCTGGCGCAGCGGCTGCTGTACCGCCAGGCGATCGAGGCGGCACACTGCCTCGCCGACGGCGTGCTCGCCAGCCCGGCCGATGCGAACATCGGCTCTATCTTCGGCATCGGCTTCCCGGCCTGGACCGGCGGCGCGCTGCAGTTCATCGAGTCGGAAGGGCGCGAGCGGTTCTTCGCGAATGCCGACGCACTGGCCGCGCGCCATGGCCCCGGCTTTGCGGTCTCGGCCGCGGTGCGCGACGCGGTCGCGGCAGCCGTGCGCGATTGAGACGGCGCTTCCGTATAGCCTGTCGATACCGCGCGAATCGCGCGTGATGACCCGATCCGAACCAGTCGCGGCGACCGCGGCGTTGCGACATGCTGGCGGCCTTCGTCACTCCAGGATTCGCTCCTCATGGCCCCACGTCTTCCTGCGTTCATCGCGGCGTTTCTCTTTGCGGCTGTTGCGGCGGCGGCTGCGCCCGATACGACGGGCGCCGCTGCGCACGATGCTGTCGCCGCGACGTTGCCTGCTGCCGACGCGACGACGCTCGCGTCGCTCGCGGCCACGCTGCAAGTCGGCGACGTCGTCTTCATCCGCGTACCGGCCAAGCCGTTTCGCGAGGTCGCGGCCGCGACCGGCTCGTGGACCAACCACGTGGGCATCGTCGTCAGCGTCGCGGACGGCAAGGTGCTGATCGGCGAAAGCAAGTTCCCGCGGTCGCGCTTGACGCCGCTGGCCGACTTCGTCGACCGCTCGGAAGGTCGCCGGATGGCCGTGACACGCCTCGTCGACGGGCTGACCGACGAGCAGCGTGCGGCCGTGCCGGCCGCCGCGAGCAAGCGCCTCGGCATCTTCTACGACACCGGGTTCGACCTGCATTCCAAGTCGCGTCAGTTCTGTTCGCGTTATGTGCGCGAGGTGCTGCTCGAGGCGACCGGCAGGCAGGTCGGTGAAGTTGAGACGTTCGCAAAACTGCTCGCGCACCGGCCCGACACCGATCTGGGCTTCTGGAAGCTCTGGTATTTCGGCTACATCCCGTGGCAGCGCGAGACGGTGACGCCGGCCAGCGTGCTGGACAGCCCGGCTTTGCGGCGGGTGTTCGATGGCGTCGTCGCGCGCGCTCGCGCAGACGCGGCGTGATCGAGCGCGACCGGCAAAAGAAAGGCCTCGCGTGCGGGGCCCGGTGTCATCGGGTGCGAGCGTCTGTCACTTCTGCGACAGCACCCACTGCACGAGCTGCTTTGCTTCGGCTTCGGTGACCTGCGGATTCGCGGGCATCGGCACCGCGCCCCAGACGCCCGAGCCGCCCTTCATGACTTTTTGCGCAAGCTTGTCGACCGCGTCCTTCTGGCCGGCGTACTTCGCGGCGACTTCCTTGTAGGCCGGGCCGACGAGCTTCTTGTCGACGGCGTGACAGGCCATGCAGTTCTTCTTCTGCGCCAGGTCGGCTTGCGCGAAGGCGGGCGCAGCGGCGACGGCGCTCAACGAGATCAACAGCAAAGCGGGCAATTTGCGCATAGGTTCCTCTTGGACAAGTTCGGACTAGCCTCGACACTCGGCTACAGTCAGCATAACGGATTGTCGAGCCGCGGGTTGACGAAGGCTCGAAGGAGTTGGGCCATGCTATTCGTGATCGTCGGCGTGTTGTTGATCCTGATGAACCTGCTCGGCATCGGCTGGCCGGCCGCCTGGAACTGGGAAGTCTTCGGCGATCTGTGGAAGTTCTGCGCGCCGTTCATGCTCGCGGCGCTGTGGTGGGTCTGGTCGGACAAGTCTGGCCTGAACAAGCGGCGTGAGATCGAGCGCATGGAGAAGAAGAAGCAGGACCGCCGCATGGAGAACCTGCAGGCGCTCGGCCTGGACACGCGCGCACGCCGCAAGGGCGTCAAGAAGTAGCCGCCACGCGGTTGTTCCCCCGCTGCAGGGCCGCGGGGTACTCATCGTCGGCTCGAACGCCGAATCGATGTCCAGCAAGCCAGTGTGGCCACTGCGACGGCCATAGAGTGGGCGGCCGCCGAACGGCGGCGCGCGCGATTGCGCACCGCCGACCTGTGAACAACCTCGGAGACCACCCATGGCCACTCTTGTGATCAACGGCAAGACCACCCAAGTCACGGCGTCCGACGAGACGCCGCTGCTGTGGGTGCTGCGAGACCACCTCGGCCTGACCGGCACCAAGTTCGGCTGCGGCATGGCGCTGTGCGGCGCCTGTACCGTGCATCTGGACGGCACGCCGGTGCGTTCGTGTCAGACGCCGATCTCGGCCGCTGCCGGCAAGAAGGTGACGACGATCGAGGGCGTCGGCGCCAGTCGCGTCGGCAAGGCGGTGCAAGCCGCCTGGCTGCAGGTGGGCGTGCCGCAGTGCGGCTACTGCCAGGCCGGGCAGATCATGAGCGCGACCGCGCTGCTACAGGGCAACCCCAAGCCCAGCGATGCCGAGATCGATGGTGCGATGAGCGGCAACATCTGCCGCTGCGGCACCTACACCCGCATCCGCAGCGCGATCAAGGTCGCCGCGGGCATCAAGGAGGCAGCATGAAGCGAAGGGCGAGGGGCCCCGTTTACGGGGATCGACCAGCGCAATGCTGCCGGGCCTCCGACATGGCATTGCATCGAGTCATCACTTCTTTTCAGGAGGAGGCCGTATGAATGACATCGCGTCTCTGGCTGCTGTTTCTTCTCCTGCACCTGAACGCGCCGGCACGCGCCGGCGCGAATTCCTGAAGACCGTGCCGCTGACCGGGCTGGTGCTCGGGATCGCGTTGCCGCGCTTCGGCCTGGCCGCCGAGGAGCCCAAGAAGTACGGCGGCGATGCCATGCCGCATGGCGTGCAGGACAGCCCCAAACTCTTCGTCGCGATCGCGCCCGACGGCACGGTCAGCATCGTGGTGTCGCGTTCCGAGATGGGCCAGGGCGTGCGCACCAGCCTGCCGCGCATCGTCGCCGACGAGCTCGAGGCGGACCTGAAGCGCGTACGTGTCGTGCAGGCGCCGGGTGACGAAGTCAAGTACGGCAATCAGGACACCGACGGCTCGCGCAGCACGCGCCATTGGTTCGATCCGATGCGGCGCTGCGGCGCGAGCGCGCGCGCCATGCTGGAGCAGGCCGCGGCGCAGCGCTGGAAGGTGCCGGTCGATCAGGTCGAGGCGCGCCAGCACGAGGTGATCCACAAGGCCAGCGGCCGCAAGCTCGGTTACGGGGCGCTGGCGCTGGCCGCGGCCAAGCTCGACGTGCCGGCGCGCGAGTCGGTCAAGCTCAAGGACCCCAGTCGCTATCGCTACATCGGCAAGCTCGACGCCACGCTGGCCGACGGGCCGGCCATCGTCAGCGGCAAGGCGCAGTACGGCATCGACACCCGTCTGCCCGGCATGCTGTACGCGGTGATCGCACGTCCGCCGGTGCTCGGCGGCAAGGTCAAGAGTTTCGACGCGAGCGATGCGCAAAAGGTCGGCGGCGTCGTCAAGGTGTTCGCGATCGACGGCGCGCCGCCGCCTTCGGAGTTCATGCCGATCGGCGGGGTCGTGGTCGTCGCGAAGGACACCTGGGCCGCGATCCAGGGCCGCAATGCGTTGAAGATCGTCTGGGACGACGGCGCCCATGCCGGCTATGACTCGGCGGCGTATCGAGCCGAGCTCGAGGCGGCGGTACGCAAGACGGGCGGCAAGGTCGTGCGCGACGAAGGCGACGCGTACGGCGCGCTGGCCAAGGCAGCCAAGCGGGTCGAGGCCGACTACTACGTGCCCCACTACGCCCACGCGACGATGGAGCCGCCGGCGGCGACCGCGCGCATCGCGGGCGGCCGCTGCGAGGTCTGGGCACCCAGCCAGTCGCCGCAGGCCGCGCGCGAACGAGTCGCGACCGCGTTGAAGCTGACGCCGGAGAACGTGACCGTCAACGTCACGCTGCTCGGCGGCGGGTTCGGGCGCAAGTCCAAGGCCGACTTCGTCGTCGAAGCGGCGCTGGTCTCGCAAGCCATGAACGGGCAGCCGGTCAAGCTGACCTGGACGCGCGAGGACGATCTGCAGCACGACTACTTCCACGCGGTCTCGGCGCAGCACCTCGAAGCCGGCTTCGATGCCGACGGCAAGGTCAACGCCTGGCTGCACCGCAGCGCCGAGCCGACGATTGCGTCGATCTTCGCGCCCGACCCGAAGCAGCTCGCTGCATTCGAGCTGGGCCTGGGGCTGACGAACATGCCGTATGCGGTGCCGAACGTGCGCATCGAGAACCCCGAGGCGGTGGCGCACGCGCGCATCGGCTGGCTGCGTTCGGTCAACAACATCCAGCATGCGTTCGCAGCGCAGTCGTTCGTCGCCGAGCTGGCGCACGCGCAGGGCAAGGACCATCGCGACTTCCTGCTGGCGCTGCTCGGCCCGGACCGGACCATAGACCCGAACAAGGTGAGCGAGCCGTGGAACCACGGCGAATCGCCCGAGCGCTATCCGATCAACACCGGGCGGCTGCGCAAGGTCGTCGAACGCGTGACGCAGGAGGCGGGCTGGGGCCGCAAGCTCGGCAACGGCAAGGGCCTGGGACTGGCGGCGCACTACAGCTTCGTGACCTACGTGGCCGCGGTGGTCGAGGTCTCGGTCGATGCCAAGGGCGAGATCGCCATTCCGCGGGTCGACGTCGCGGTCGACTGCGGGCCGCAGGTGAACCCCGATCGCATACGCTCGCAGATCGAAGGCGCCTGCATCATGGGCCTGAGCCAGGCGCTGGTCAGCGAGATCACGTTCGAAAAGGGCCGGGCCCAGCAGACCAACCTGCATCAGTTCGAGGTGCTGCGCTCGAACGCGGCGCCGACGAAGATCGTCGTGCATCTGATGCCGGCCGACAGCTACGACGCGCCGCTGGGCGGCGTCGGCGAGCCGGGCGTGCCGGTGATTGCGCCGGCGCTGGTCAACGCGATCCACGCGGCCACCGGCAAGCGGATCCGGCAGTTGCCGGTGCGCGGGCAACTGGCGCCGCCGGCTTGACCCCCTCTCCCTCTGGGAGAGGGCAGGGGTGAGGGCAACGAGAAGAACCGCTTTTCCGAAGGGCGTGGCTCTCCCAGACCCCTCACCCCACCCTCTCCCCAGAGGGGAGAGGGAGTGGATCACTCGATGCGGTCGAGCACGGCGCCGGTGCTCGCACTCGACGCGTTCTTCGCGAACTTCGCCAGCACGCCGCGCGTGTAGCGCGGCGCCGGCGCCTTCCACCCAGCGCGGCGGCGTGCGAGCTCGGCATCGTCCACGTTGAGCTGCAAGGTCAGCGCGTGCGCATCGATCGTGATCGAGTCGCCTTCCTGCACCAGCGCGATGTTGCCGCCGGCATAGGCCTCGGGCGCGACATGGCCGACCACCATGCCCCAGGTGCCGCCCGAGAAGCGCCCATCGGTGATCAGGCCCACCGATTCGCCCAGGCCCTGGCCGATCAGCGCGCTGGTCGGCGCGAGCATCTCCGGCATCCCGGGCGCCCCCTTGGGGCCGAGGTAGCGCAGCACCATCACGTCGCCGGGCTTGATTCGCTGCGCCATGATCGCGGCCAGTGCCGACTGCTCGTCGTCGAACACCCGTGCCGGGCCGGTGATCTGCGGGTTCTTCAGCCCGGTGATCTTCGCGACGCAGCCCTCGGGCGAGAGGTTGCCCTTCAGGATCGCGAGGTGCCCGTGCTCGTACATCGGGTTGTCGATGGCGCGGATCACCTCCTGGTCGGCGCGCGGCACGTCGGGCACGTTCGCGAGGTTCTCGGCCACCGTCTTTCCCGTGATCGTGATGCAGTCGCCGTGCAGCAGCCCGGCCTTCAGCAGCAACTTCATCACCTGCGGGATGCCGCCGGCCTGGTGCAGGTCGACCGCGAGGAAGCGGCCCGAAGGCTTCAGGTCGCACAGCACCGGCACCTTGCGGCGCATGCGCTCGAAATCGTCGATGGTCCAGTCCACGCCGGCCGCGTGCGCGATCGCGAGGAAGTGCAGCACCGCGTTGGTCGAGCCGCCGGTGGCCATGATGACCGCGACCGCGTTCTCGATGGATTTCTTCGTGACGATGTCGCGCGGCTTCAGGTCGTTCTTCACCGCCTCGATCAGCACGCGCGCCGCCTCGGCCGCGCCGGCCGCAGTCTCCTCGTGCGGGTTGGCCATCGTGCTCGAGTACGGCAGGCTCATGCCCAGCGCCTCGAAGGCCGAGCTCATCGTGTTCGCGGTGTACATGCCGCCGCACGAGCCGCTGCCGGGGATCGCGCGGCGCTCGATCTGGCAGAAGTCCTCCTCGCTCATGTTGCCGGCGGTGAACTGGCCGACCGCCTCGAACACGCTGACGATGTTCAGGTCCTGGCCCTTGTACTTGCCGGGCAGGATGGTTCCTCCGTAGACGTAGATCGCCGGCACGTTGGCGCGCAGCATGCCCATCATGCCGCCGGGCATGTTCTTGTCGCAGCCGCCGATCACGACCACGCCGTCCATCCACTGGCCGCCGACGCAGGTCTCGATGCAGTCGGCGATCACCTCGCGCGAGACCAGCGAGTACTTCATGCCCTCGGTGCCCATGGCCATGCCGTCGCTGATCGTCGGCGTGCCGAAGATCTGCGCGTTGCCGCCGTTCGCTTCGATGCCGGCGACGGCCGCATCGGCAAGCCGCTGCAGGCCCGAGTTGCACGGCGTGATCGTCGAGTGGCCGTTCGCGACGCCGATCATCGGCTTCTTGAAGTCGCCCTCTTCATAGCCGAGCGCGTAGTACATCGAGCGGTTCGGCGCGCGCGCGATGCCTTCGGTGATGTTGGCGGAGCGGCGGTTGATCTTCACGGCAGGTCTCCTGGTGTCGTCGGGTGCCGATGGCGGCAGTGCAGAGTATCCGGGGCGCCGAAGCGCGCGTCCAATATATCTGTGACCGCGAACTGATACGCTAGCCGAATGAAAGCCCAAGCTCCGATTTCGGCGGCGATCGAACTGCGCGCCTGGCGCCAGTTCGTCGCGCTGGCCGAGCAGCTGCACTACGGCCGCGCCGCCGCCGCGCTGCACATGACGCAGCCGCCGTTGACGCTCGCGATCCAGCAGCTCGAGCAGCGTCTGGGCGTGCTGCTGTTCGAGAGGACGCGGCGCAGCGTCACGCTGACATCGGCCGGCGCGGCGCTGCTCGAGCCGGCCCGCGCGCTGCTGCGGCAGGCCGCGGCGCTGCCGGCGCTGGCGCGCAGTGCGGCGGTCGGCGAGTCGGGGCGGGTCCGGCTGGGTTTCATCTCGACCGTGGGCTTCGGCCCGCTGCCGGGCTGGCTGCGCGGCTTCCGGGCAGCCCATCCGCGCATCGCGGTCGAGCTGCACGAGGCGACCAGCGACGTGCAGCTGCGCGCATTCGAACGCGGCGAGCTCGACGCCGGCTTCGTGCTGCACGCGCCCGGCATGGCGCCCGGCGCGGCGCAAGGGCTCGAGGCGCTGTCGCTGGGGGTCGAACCGCTGGTGCTCGCGCTTGCCGAAACGCTGCCCTGGGTGCGCGCGCCGCGGCTGCGCGTGCGCGAGGTGCTGGCGCAGCCGCTGGTCGTGTTCCCGCGCGTCATCGCGCCATCGCTGTACGACGCGCTGCTCGCGTTCTATCACCGCCAGGGCGCGACGCCGGCGATCGCGCAGGAGGCGATCCAGATGCAGACCATCGTCAACCTGGTGTCCGCCGGCATCGGCATCGCCTGGGTGCCGCGCTCGGTGATGCAGTTCCAGCGCGCCGGCGTCGTGTACCGCCAGGCCGGCACCGCATTGGCGGCGCCGCAAGCCGAGACCAGTCTGGTCTGGTCTGCGGGCGCGAACGAGCCGGCGGTGCAGCGTTTCGTCGAGTTCGTGCGCAAGGGACCGGCCGGGCGCTGAGGTATCGTTGCGCCCCATGGTTCTTCGACATCCGCAGTTCGACCCGGTCGCGATTCACCTCGGCCCGGTCGCGATCCACTGGTACGGGCTGACTTACCTCGTTGCATTCGGACTGTTCGTCTGGCTGGGTTCGCTGCGCGCGAAGCAGCCGCAGTACGCGAGCGTGGGCTGGACGCGCCGCGACATCGAGGACCTGCTGTTCTACGGCGTGCTCGGCGTCGTGATCGGCGGGCGGCTCGGGTACGTGCTGTTCTACAAGCCGGACTACTACGCCCATCACCTCGCCGAGATCTTCGCGGTGTGGAAGGGCGGCATGGCGTTTCACGGCGGGCTGCTCGGCGTGATCGCGGCGATCGCGCTGTTCGCGCGAGCAAAGGGCCGGCCGTTCCTGCAGGTGACGGACCTGGTCGCGCCGTGCGTGCCGACCGGTCTCGCATCCGGCCGCATCGGCAACTTCATCAACGGCGAGCTGTGGGGGCGCGTGGCCGATTCCTCGCTGCCGTGGGCGATGATCTTTCCGCAGTCGGGCAGCGAGGTGCCGCGGCATCCGTCGCCGCTGTACCAGTTCGCGCTGGAGGGCATGCTGCTGTTCGTGCTGCTGTGGATCTACGCGAGGAAGCCGCGCGGCTTGGGCCAGGTGTCGGGCGCGTTCCTGTTCGGTTATGGCGTGTTCCGTTTCATCGCCGAATACTTCCGCGAGCCCGACGAGTTCCTGGGCCTGCGCGCGCTCGGGCTGAGCCAGGGGCAGTGGTTGTGCGTGCCGATGATCGTGATCGGCATCGCGCTGTGGCTGTGGGGACGCCGTCGCGCGGCGAGCAATCCATGACCCGACAGATCTTTCTGGACACCGAAACCACCGGGCTGAGCCCCGAGTCGGGCGACCGCATCATCGAGATCGGCTGCGTCGAGCTGCTGAACCGGCGGCTCTCCGGGCGCAACCTGCACCTGTACATCAACCCGCAGCGCGCGAGCCATGAGGATGCGCTGAAGGTCCACGGCCTGACCGACGAGTTCCTCGCCGACAAGCCGCTGTTCGCCGCGATCGTCGACGAACTGCTCGAGTTCGTCGGCGGCGCCGAGATCATCATCCACAACGCGGCCTTCGACATCGGCTTCCTGAACGCCGAGCTGCGCCGCCTCGGCAAGCCGGCGTTCGAGACCCATGTCAGCGCGGTCAGCGACAGCCTGCTGATGGCGCGCGAGATGTTCCCCGGCAAGGCGAATTCGCTGGATGCGCTGTGCAAGCGCTTCGAGGTCGACAACAGCAGCCGCAGCCTGCACGGCGCGCTGCTGGACGCCGGGCTGCTGGCCGAGGTCTACATCCGCATGACCCGCGGCCAGAACTCGCTGGTGATCGACGGCATGGACGGCGACGCGACCGAGGCCGCGGAGCTGGAGGCGATCGACTTCGCCGCGCTGGACCTGCCGGTGATCATGGCCGATCAGAGCGAAGTCGAGGCGCACGCCGCGCTGCTGGCCGAGCTGGACAAGGCCAGCGGCGGCAAGACGGTGTGGCGCGCGATGGTCGTCGAGGTCGACGCCGAGGCCGCTGTGGCATAATCTCGCGCTTCGCGGACGGGCTTTCCCGCTTCGCGACCGACCGGCCCCGCATGCCACGCGCAACATGGGCCGGTGCCGGGCGGTTAGCTCAGGGGTAGAGCACGACATTCACACTGTCGGGGTCGGGGGTTCGAAACCCTCACCGCCCACCACATGGTTCCCGAATAGACTCGGATCATGTTCGAGGTCGCCGTGATTGTCGGCAGCCTGCGTCGCGAATCGATCAACCGTCGCTTCGCGCAGGCGCTGGCCAGGCTCGCCCGAGGGTCGCTGGCCTTCGAGTTCGTCGAGCTGGCCGAACTGCCGATCTACAACGAAGACCTCTGGCCGGACCCGCCGCGCGCGGTGCTGCGGTTGAAGCAGGCCATCGAGGCGGCCGATGCGGTGCTGTTCGTCACACCCGAATACAACCGGTCGATTCCGGCGCTCGTGAAAAACGTGATCGACTGGGGCTCGCGTCCGCACGGCAAGAGTTCGTGGCTGGGGAAGCCGGCCGGCATCGTCGGCACCAGCAACGGCGCGCTCGGCACCGCGGTCGCGCAGTCCCATCTGCGTCACGTGGTCACGGCGTGCGGCATGCTGCTGCTGCCGTTGCCCGAGGTGTACTTCGTCAACAAGCCGGGGCTGGTCACCGACGCGTTCGAGATCAGCGACGACAAGTCGCGCGCGTTCGTTGTCGGCTACATCGCGAAGTTCACGGCGTGGATAGCGCAGCACGCGACGCCAGCCTGAACTCCACACCGGCCGCGCCGTCATTGCCTTGCCAACAGGCAGTGCGCAACCTACGCTCGCCCACGCCGATGACCGGCACAGGGAGCGTAACCATGAGCGTGACTCGCTTTCTTTTTTCCATGTCGGCGGGGCTGGCATGCACCTTTACGGGCATGCAGGCCCATGCGGTCGACCTCGACGGCACGTTTGCCGGCGTCGTGACGCTGGCCCAGCAGATCCCGCATTCGCCAGACCCTCTGCATCCTGCGTCCTACTACGAGGGCGCGCCGGTCGCGGGCTCGTTCTCGATCAGCCTGCCGGACCCGCAGCCGTTCGAGCCACCGGGTCCCACCGAGGCGATGTACAGCGACCCTGCCGGAACGTTGTCGTTCTCGTACGTGCTGAAAGGAGTCACCTATAGCTTTGCGACTGCTGCATCGGACTTCGGACTGCTGCTGTTCCTCAATCTTCCGACGGCGGGCAACCCGACCCAGACGCTGTTCATCCAACCGACGTCGGTATTCAACAACTTCGCGTTGACCGGCCCGCCGGGCAGCTTGTACAACGGGCTGGACGGCACCACGATCCACTTCGATCCGGCCGTGGCGTATACGGGCCGCAACTCGCTGACCAGCCTCGCGGCGGACATGACCTTCTACGTCGACATGACACGGGTCAACTTCCAGACCACGTCGCCAGTGCCTGAGCCGGCGACCGCCGCGCTCTTTGCCGCCGGCGGCGCGATGCTGCTGGCTCGAAGGCTGCGTCGCCGCTGACGTCGCCGTTTGGACCACGTCGACGCAGTCGTTGTCGGTGCCGGCGTGGTCGGCCTCGCGGTCGGACGCGCGCTCGCCCGCCGCGGCCTCGAGACGGTCGTGCTCGAGCGCGAGCATGCGTTCGGCACGGTCACCAGCGCACGCAACAGCGAGGTCATCCACGCCGGCCTGTACTACCCGAGCGGGTCGCTGAAGGCGCGACTGTGCGTCGCCGGTCGCGACCTGCTGTACGCCTACTGCGCCGAGAAGGGCGTTGCGCATCGTCGTTGCGGCAAGTTGCTGGTGGCCAGCGGTGAGGCGCAGCGGGACAAGCTGGCTCAGATCCGTGCCCAAGGCCTGCACAACGGTGTCGTCGATCTGCAATGGCTCGAGGCGGCGCAGCTCCGCGAGGTCGAACCCGCGTTGCGCGCCGAGGCTGCGCTCTGGTCGCCGTCCACCGGCATCGTCGACAGCCACGCGCTGATGCTCGCGCTGCTGGGCGATCTCGAAGCCGCCGGCGGCGCGCTCGCGCTGCGCTCGCCGCTGGAGGCGATGACGGCGCGCCACGCACGCGACGCGAACGGCGCAGCGCACAGGCTGCAGATCGGCGGCGCAGCGCCGATGACGCTGGCGGCCGACTTCGTCGTCAACGCGGCGGGCCTGTGGGCGTGCGGCGTCGCGCAGCGCATCGCCGGTCTCGCCCCCATGCACGTGCCGCGTGCCCGATACGCGAAGGGCCACTACTTCTCGCTCGCGGCGAAGGCACCGTTCAGACACCTGATCTATCCGGTGCCCGAAGCGGCCGGGCTCGGTGTGCACCTGACGCTCGACCTGGCCGGCCAGGTGCGCTTCGGCCCGGACGTCGAATGGATCCAGCCCGCGACACCCGACGAGATCGACTACCGCGTCGACCCTGCACGTGCGGCAGCGTTCGAGACTGCGATCCGCGGCTACTGGCCGGACCTGCCCGCCGACGCGCTGCAACCGGCCTACAGCGGCGTGCGGCCCAAGCTCGAAGGGCACGACGGCCAGGCCATCGTCGACTTCGTGCTGCAGGGGCCGAACGAGCACGGCATCGCCGGTCTCGTGAATCTGTACGGGATCGAGTCGCCAGGCCTCACGGCCAGCCTCGCGCTGGCGGATGCGGTGGCCGACGCGCTGCTCAGTCGGCAGCCGAAGGCGTAGACGGCGCGGCCGCCGCTTCCGGCTGCCAATGCCCGTTGACCAGCAACTCGTGCGGCCGGAACTGTGCCTTGTACGCCATCTTGTCGCTCTGCCCGATCCAGTAGCCGAGGTAGACGTACGGCAGCCGCAGCAGCTTGGTCTGCTCGATCTGCCACAACACGTTGTAGGTGCCGTAGCTGGTGCGCGGCTCGGGCTCGAAGAAGGTGTAGACGGCCGACAGCCCATCGTTCAGCACGTCGAGGATGGAGACCATCTTCAGCGTGCCGGGCCCGTTGCCGTCGGCGCTGGGCTCGCGGAACTCGACCAGCCGCGAGTTGACCCGGCTCTGCAGCAGGAACTGCGTGTACTGGTCGATGCTGTCGTGGTCCATGCCGCCGCCCAGGTGCCGGCCGGCCTGGTAGCGCAGGTAGAGCTGGTAGTGCTCGGGCACGAAGCACAGGCGCAGCACGCGCGCCTCGAGGTTGCCGTGCTGCTTGTAGGCGCGGCGCTGGCTGCGCGTGGGCTCGAAGGTCGCCACCGGCACGCGCAGCGGCAGGCAGGCGCGGCAGCCGTCGCAATACGGGCGGTAGGTGAACATGCCGCTGCGCCGGAAGCCGTTCGCGACCAGCCCCGAGTAGGCGTCGGCATGGATCAGGTGGCTCGGCGTCGCGACCTGCGAACGGGCCATGCGCCCCTCGATGTAGCTGCACGGGTAGGGCGCGGTTGCGTAGAACTGCAGCGAAGCGAGCGGGAGTTCCTTGGGATGCGTCACTGACCGTTGTCCTTGCGCTCCGGCTCGGTCGAACTGCCGATGCCGAGGTGGCGCCACATGGCCAAATCATAGGCCCAATCGACGACAGGCGGTTCCCTCAGGCACGGGATCAGGCGTGCTTCGAACTCGGCGCGCCGAATTTCTCTCGCGCCCAGCGACGCGAGGTGCCGGGTGTGCTGCTGGCAGTCGATCATCGCGATGCCGTGTTCGCGACAGAAGCAGACCAGCGCCGCCAGCGCGATCTTCGACGCATCGGTGCGGTGCGAGAACATGGACTCGCCGAAGAACATGCGCCCGAGGCTGACGCCGTACAGCCCGCCGGCGAGCTCGCCGTCGATCCAGGTCTCGACGCTGTGCACATTGCCAAGCTGGTGCCAGCGGGAGTAGGCCTGCACCATTTCGGGCACGATCCAGGTGCCGTCCTGGCCTTCGCGCGGCGTCGCCGCACAGGCTTCGATCACGCGGCGGAACGCGCTGTCGATGCGCACCGCGCAGTGCGGGTCGCGGATGAAATGCCGCAGCGTCTTGCGAAGCGAACGCGAGAGCTTGAAGTCGTCGACCATCAGCACCATGCGCGGGTCGGGCGACCACCACAGCACCGGCTGCCCCAGGCTGTACCACGGGAACACGCCCTTGCCGTAGGCCTCGGTCAGCCGCTCGGGGGTCAGCTCGCCGCCGGCGGCCAGCAGCCCGGGCGCGTCGGTCGCGAGCGTCAGCGCGTGCCGCGTGTCGGGCAGGCGATCTGCGGCGTTCCTCAACCAGTGGATCACGGCTCGCGTCGGGCGGATGGTGCTTCGTTGGCACCATGATAGGTCGCGGCGCCGACGCTGTCTCGACCGTATCCCGCGAATGAAGAGGGCCACCGGCGCCGCGGCCCCGGCCGCCCTGCCGGATCGTTACTGCATGAACCAGCCGTGGCTGACGACCAGCGACTGCCCGGTCAGCGCGTTGCTCGGGAAGCTCGCGAACAGCAGCGCGACTTCGGCCACGTCCTGCACGGTCGTGAATTCGCCGTCGACGGTCTCCTTGAGCATCACCTTCTTGATGACGTCGTCCTCGCTGATGTTCAGCGCCTTGGCCTGCTCGGGGATCTGCTTGTCGACCAGCGGCGTGCGCACGAAGCCGGGGCAGATCACGTTGGCGCGCACGCCGTACTTGCCGCCTTCCTTCGAGACGGTCTTGCACAGCCCGATCAGCCCGTGCTTCGCGGTCACGTAGGCCGACTTCAGCACCGACGCCTCCTTCGAGTGCACCGAGCCCATGTAGATGATGCTGCCGCCGCGCCCCGACTTCTGCATGTGCGGCAGGCAGGCCTTGGTCGTCAGGAATGCGCCGTCGAGATGGATCGCCAGCATCTTCTTCCACCCGGCGTACGGGAACTCCTCGGTCGGGTGCACGATCTGGATGCCGGCGTTGCTGACCAGCACGTCGACACCGCCCCAGGCCGCGGCCACCTCGGCGACGGCGGCATTGACCTGTTCCTCGCTGGTCACGTCCATCGCGACCGCCATTGCCGTGCCGCCTCGGGCCTTGATCTCGTCGGCGGCAGCCTGCGCCGCATCCTTGTTCAAATCGGCGATCGCGACCTTGCCGCCTTCGGCCGCGTAGGTGACGGCGATTTCCTTGCCGATGCCGCTCGCGGCACCGGTGACGATGCAGACCTTGTCCTGGAGTTTCTTCATGGCGAGAGCTTCCCTTGCTTGGATCGGATTGAAGACGAAGCGTAGTGTGCGC
>DATCSE010000196.1:0-7252 GCA_036568605.1 Burkholderiaceae bacterium
CGCCAGCTCGTCGGCATAACGGCGCCGGATGCGCTGCACGAAGCGGCTGTGATCGGCCCGCGCACGCAGCATGGGGTGCGAGCCGGTCTGCTGCTCCGCGAGGGCCAGCGCCGCGTCGTGGTCTTCGGCCGACGGTTCGGACAATGTTGCGGGAGTGTTCGGCCGGGAACCCATGGAGCGCTGGGTGGTCTGTGCTAGATTGAATTGCTGTTGGTCAGGGCCGGATGGCGGACCTCGTCGGGACCCGCCGAGGTCGCGCAGCAGCAAGCCACGTGGCGTGCCGCAACTCGGCCGTTGCGCGAGTGCCGCTGTTGTTCCGCCACCGTTCGCCGCCCGCCAGGTGGGCACACCGTCGTCTTCATGTCTCGTACCTCGCCCAGCCTGTCTGACCCGACCGACCCTCCGGCCGCCGCCGCTGCATGGCGGCCGACGCTCACCGCGGTACTGCTGAGGCGACTGCTCTGGGTCGTGCGATCGCTGCTCGGCCTGCTCGTGTTGGCCTGGAGCTTATTGCTGATCGCCTGGCTGACACTCCATTGGGGAATTCTGCCGCACATCCAGCAGTGGCGTGAGCCGATCGAAACGCAGGCCAGCAAAGCGCTGGGCCTTCCGGTGCGCATAGGCAACATCGCGGTCCGCTCGAGCGGCTGGGTGCCGTCGTTCGAGCTGCGCGAGGTCACGCTGCTCGATGCCGAACAGCGCCCGGCGCTGCGCCTGCCGCGGGTGTTCGCGGCAATCTCGCCGCGCTCGCTGCTGTCGTTCGAGCCGCGCTTCGCGCAATTGCTGATCGACGGCGCCGAGCTCGACATCCGGCGCGATGCGCAAGGCCGCATCTGGATCGCCGGGCTCGACGTCAGTGGCACCGACCGCGACAGCGGCGGCGGCAGTGCCGCGGCCGACTGGTTCTTCAAGCAGGGCGAGTTCGTGATCCGCGGCGGCGCATTGCGCTGGACCGACGAGCAGCGCCAGGCTGCGCCGCTGGTGCTGCGCGATCTGCAGCTGGTCGTGCGCAACGGGCTGCGCTCGCACCACGTCCGGCTCGACGCGACGCCGCCGCCCGAATGGGGCGAGCGGTTCAGCGCGAGCGGCCGCTTCAGCCAATCGCTGCTCGCCCGCAGCGGCGACTGGCGGCACTGGAGCGGCCAGGCGCATGTGGACCTGCCGCGGGCCGATGTGCGCGAGTTGCGCCGCTATGTCACGCTGCCGTTCGAGCTCGACGAGGGCGACGGCGCCGTGCGTGGCTGGTTCGACATGAAGGAAGGCCGGCCGCAGGCCGCAACCGTCGACATCGCGCTGCGTGCGGTCTCGCTGCGCCTGGCCGCGAATCTAGAGCCGCTGAAGGTCGAGGAGATCGAAGGCCGTCTGATCGCGCAGCGCACGAAGGACGAGCTCTCGCTGGAGGCGCGCCAGCTCGGCTTCCTGATCGACCACGGCGCATCCGCGGAGCGCATGCGCTGGCCGCGCGGCGACATGCGGCTGGTCCTGCGGCAGCTCGACGGCAGCGAGGCGGTGGCCGGCGGATCGTTCGAGGCCGACAAGCTCGACGTCGGCCAGATGGCGCGGATCGCCGCCAGCATCCCGCTCGGCGATGCCGTGCGCCGGCTGCTGGCCGAAGTCCAGCCGCAGGGCACGATCAGCCAGCTCGCGACCCGCTGGGACGGCCCGCTCGACGCGCCGCAGCACTATGCCGTGAAGGCGCAGTTCAACGGCGTGACGCTGGCTTCGCATGCGTCCGACCAGCCTGGCGCCGTCGGCCGCCCCGGCCTGCGCAACGCGACGCTGCAACTGGCCGCGACCGAAGCCGGCGGGCAGGCGCAGCTCGGCATCCAGTCCGGTGCGCTCGAGCTGCCGGGCGTGTTCGACGAGCCGGTGCTGCCGCTGGACAACTTCACCGCCCAGGTGACCTGGAAGATCGAAGCCGCACCGGTCGCGCAGAGCCGCGGCGCGATCGCGACCAGCGGCCCCGCGGCGCCGCCGAAGATCAGCGTGCAGGTCAGCGACGCGCGCTTCGCGAATACCGATGTGCAGGGTGAATTCAAGGCCGGCTGGAGCACGGGCACTCGCGACGCCGCGGCGGGCGAATCCAAGGGCGCGCGTGCGGCGGGCGCCGCCGGGGCCGCATCGGCGCCGCATGCCGGGCCGGGGGCGCGCTTCCCCGGCCGGCTCGATCTCGAAGGCCGGCTCACCAGCGCCGAGGCGGCGCGCATCGCACGCTACCTGCCGCTGGGCATACCGCAGCACACGCGCGAGTACGTGCAACATGCGGTGCGCGGCGGCAAGGTCAGCGGGGCGACGTTCAAGGTCAAGGGCGACCTCGCGGAGTTTCCGTTCTCCAACGCGAAGCAGGCGACGAAAGACGGCAGCGAGGGCGAGTTCCGCATCGCCGCGACGGTCGAGGACGTCGCCTTCGCGTTCGTGCCCAGCCAGCCCGCCAGCGGCTCGCAGCCGGCGTACAGCTCGCCGTGGCCGACGCTGACCCAGGTCGGCGGCGAGCTGGTGTTCGACCGCGCCAGCATGGAAATCCGCAATGCCCGCGCGCAGCTCGGCGCGGTCGAGTGGAGCAAGATCCAGGGCGGCATCAAGAACCTGGAGCACGGCGTGCTGACGCTGGATGCGACGGCGCGCGGTCCGCTGGCCGAGATGCTGAAGGCGGTCAATGCCTCGCCGATCGGCGGCTGGATCAACAAGGCGCTCGACAAGTCCACCGGCAGCGGCGCCGCCGAGATGAAGCTGGGGCTGTCGATTCCGCTTGAGCAGCCCGACCAGACCGTCGTCAAGGGCAGCCTGCTGCTCGCCGGCAACGATGTGCGTATCGTGCCGGACAGCCCGACGCTGCTGGCCGCGAAGGGCCGCGTCGACTTCTCGCAGAAAGGCTTCGCGGTGGTCGGCGCGAGCGCCCGCGTGCTCGGCGGCGACTTGAGTTTCGGCGGCGGCACGCAAGCCGACGGCAGCGTGCGATTCGAGGGTCAGGGCACGCTGAGCGCCGATGGCCTGCGCCGTGCCGCGGACCTCGGCCCGGCGGCGCGTGCCGCGGCGTTCCTGCAGGGCCAGGCCGCCTATCGGATGACCCTGGGCTTCGCCCGCGGCGAGCCCGAGATCAACGTGACGAGCAATTTGGTCGGCCTCGCGATCAACCTGCCACAGCCGCTGAACAAGACGGCCGATGCGACGCTGCCGCTGCGTTTCCAGACGACGCTCGATCCGGCCGCCGGCGCGGCTGGTCAGCCGCCGCGCGACACGCTGCGCGTCGATCTCGGCAACATCGTGCAGGCGCTGTACCAGCGTGAGCTCGGCAGCGACGGGCCGCGGGTGCTGCGCGGCGGCATCGGCGTCAACGAGCAGCCCGCGCTGCCGGCCAGCGGCGTGGCCGCGAACCTGAACCTGAAGAGCGTGAACACCGACGAGTGGGAGGCGGTGCGCGACAAGCTGGGCGGCACCGACAGCAGCGGCAGCAATGCGGACTCGCGCGACGCGGCACCGGCCAGCCGTTCGCCGTACGAGCCCGACACGATCGCGCTGCGGGCGCAGGAGTTCGTGACCGGCCAGCGCAAGCTGACCAAGCTCGTCGCCGGCATCTCGAACGAAGGCAACCTGTGGCGCGCGAACCTCGATGCCGACCAGCTCAGCGGCTATGTCGAGTACCGCGCGCCGATGCGCCGCGGCGGCACCGGCGCGGGGCGGGTGCATGCGCGGTTCGCGCGGCTGTCGCTGCCAAAGAGCGATGTCGAGCAGGTCGAGAACCTGCTCGACCAGCAGCAGAGCACGACGATCCCGGGGCTGGACATCGTGATCGACGACTTCGAGCTGCGCGGCAAGCACCTGGGCAAGCTCGAGATCGAGGCGGTCAACCGTTCGAGCGGGCCGCGCGCGGACGGCCAGCGCGAGTGGCAGCTGACCAAGCTGAACCTGACCACCCCCGAGGCCCAGCTCGCCGCGACCGGCAACTGGGCCGCGATCGGCGGCCGCGGCAGTGCGCGCCGCGCGGTGATGGATTTCAAGCTGCAGCTGGCCGACAGCGGCGCGCTGCTGGACCGGCTCGGCACCAGCAAGGCGATCCGCGGCGGCAAGGGCCAGCTGTCGGGGCAGATCTCGTGGACCGGGTCGCCGTTTGCGATCGACTACCCGAGCCTCGCGGGCCAGGTCAACGTCGCGATCGATGCCGGCCAGTTCCTGAAGGCCGAGCCGGGCGCCGCGCGGCTGCTGGGCGTGCTGAACCTGCAGTCGCTGCCGCGCCGGCTGACGCTGGACTTTCGCGACGTGTTCCAGGAAGGCTTCGCGTTCGACAACGTCACCGGCGACGTGGCGATCGCGCAAGGCGTCGCGAAGACCAACAACCTGCGGATGCGGGGCGTGCAGGCGCTGGTGCTGATGGAGGGCAGCGCCGACATTGCGCGCGAGACGCAGGACCTGCGCGTCGTGGTCGTGCCCGAGATCAACGCCGGCACCGCGGCGCTCGCGTATGCGGTGATCAACCCGGCCATCGGCCTGGGCGCGTTCCTCGCGCAGACCATCCTGCGCAAGCCGCTGATGGAGGCCAGCACGCGCGAATTCCACGTCAGCGGCTCATGGGCGGATCCCAAGGTCGAGCAGGTGCACCGCAAGTTGGGCGAAGATGCGTCGGCGGCGGAGTCGGCCGCCTCGGCGCCGAAGAAGCCGTGAGAACAAGGGAGAACGCCATGAAGATCGCCGCGATCCAGATGGTCTCGACGCCGCGCGTCGCCGACAACCTCGAGGCCGCGCGCCGGCTCGTCGCGCAGGCCGCGGCGGGCGGCGCACAGCTGGTCGTGCTGCCCGAATACTTCTGCGTGATGGGCCGCAGCGACCGCGACAAGCTCGAGGTTGCCGAGCCGCCCGGCGACGGGCCCATCCAGCGCATGCTGGCCGAGACCGCGCGCGAGCACCGCATCTGGCTGATCGGCGGCACCTTGCCGCTGAAGAGCGACGCCGATCCGGACCGCGTGCTCAACGCGAACTGCGTCTACGCGCCCGACGGCACGCTCGCGACGCGCTACGACAAGATCCACCTGTTCAAGTTCGACAACGGCCGCGAGCGCTACGACGAAGGCAACGCGATCCGCGCCGGTGCGGTGCCGACCACCGTGCAGGCCGGTGCGCTGAAGGTGGGCCTGAGCGTCTGCTATGACCTGCGCTTCCCAGAGCTGTACCGCGAGCTGATGCATCCGCCGTGCGACCTCATCACGGTGCCGGCGGCGTTCACGTACACCACCGGCCTCGCGCACTGGGAGCTGCTGCTGCGCGCCCGTGCGGTGGAGAACCAGTGTTATGTCGCCGCGGCCGCACAGGGCGGCACGCACGAGAACGGCCGTCGCACCTACGGCCACAGCATGATCGTGGACCCGTGGGGCAAGGTGCTGGATGTGCTGGCCGAAGGCGAAGGCGTGGTGCTGGCCGACGCGGATCCGGCGCGGATTGCGGCGGTGCGCACGCAGCTCCCGGCCCTGGAGCACCGGCGCGGTCTCAAGGAAGGTCCTTAAGGCGCAGCCACCGTCGCATCACCATGCGGCGCCCGTCGAAACTCGGGCAAGGCCTCGGCGCGCAGCGAATGCGCGTGCAGCGACGGATAGACCGCCGCGTCGGCGACAGCGTGCAAGGTCTGCGATTCGCGGATGAAGTGCCAGGCCACCGCGCAGCTGACGCCGGCCTGGTCGATGTCGCCGCTGGTGCAGGCCAGCGGCGCGCGAGCCAGCGCCGTCTCCAGCGCGTCCAGCGCCGAGCCCAGCTGGCCGTGCACGCGGGTCAGCCACGGCGCATGCTGCTTCTCGGCCGGGCGCAGCGTGTGCTCGTAGATGATCTGCACGCTCTTCTCGCAGGCCGCGAGCGCGAGACCCACCAGCTGCAGCACGCGCTGGCGTTCGCTCGCCTTCTTGGGCATCAAGCTGCGCGCCGAAGCGCGTTCGGCGGCCAGCGCCTCGGCGTAGTCGAGGATCAGCGTCGAATCCATCAGCACGCCGCCGTCGTCGGCCACCAGCGTCGGCGCCTTCACGACCGGGTTGATGCGGCTGAACTCGTCGAACTGCCGGAACACCGAGACCGATCGGTGTTCGAACGGCAAGCCGAGCAGTTGCAGCGAGATCGCGACGCGGCGCACGTACGGCGAATCGAGCATGCCGATGAGTTGCATGAGAGGCACTCCTGAGATCGGAGCGCCACTCTAGCGCAGCGGGCCGCCGCGGTTCAGCTCAGCTCGGCATTGATCGCGGCAAGCGCTCCCCGGCCGGGGCACAGCTCGGCGGTGCCCAGCGAATTCAGCGGGACGTCGACCGTGTTCAGGTGTCCGTGCATGTCGTCGGACGATGCGTTGACGTACAGCAGCCCGGTCAGGATTTCGCCGCGCGCCTCGTGCGCCGCGATGTGGCTCAGCGCCGCGATCCGGTCGCCGGCGTCGTAGCCCTGCGCCAGCTTGCGCAGCCGCAGCACGCTGCCGTCGTGCTGCGTGACCTCGATGACCTCGCCCGGCTCGTACATCGCGGTGATCGCATCGCGCCGCGGCATGAAGTCCAGCCGGTTCACCGCTTCGTTGTGGGCACGCACGTAGTCGTAGCTCTTCGTGCTGCCGGCGTGGTTGTTGAACGCGACGCACGGGCTGATCACGTCGATCAGCGCCGGGCCGTGGTGGCGCAGCGCGCCCTTGATCAGCGGCACGAGCTGCTCCTTGTCGCCCGAGAAGCTGCGCGCGACATAGGTGGCGCCCAGCTGCAGCGCGAGCGAGACCAGGTCGATCGGGCTGTCGCTGTTGACCGCGCCCTTCTTGCTCTTGCTGCCCTGGTCCGCAGTGGCCGAGAACTGGCCCTTGGTCAGCCCGTAGACGCCGTTGTTCTCGACGATGTAGGTCATGTCGACGCCGCGCCGCATCGCATGCGCGAACTGGCCCAGGCCGATCGACGCCGAATCGCCGTCGCCGCTGACGCCCAGGTACAGCAGGTCGCGGTTGGCCAGGTTCGCCCCGGTGAGAACGCTGGGCATGCGGCCGTGCACGGTGTTGAAGCCGTGCGAGTTGCCGAGGAAGTAGTCGGGCGTCTTCGACGAGCAGCCGATGCCGGAGAGCTTCGCGACGCGGTGCGGCTCGATCTCGAGCTCCCAGCACGCCTGGATCAGCGACGCCGAGATCGAGTCGTGCCCGCAGCCCGCGCACAGCGTCGAGATCTTGCCTTCGTAGTCGCGGCGCGTGTAGCCGAGCTTGTTGGCCGGCAGCGTCGGGTGGTGCAGCTTGGGTTTGGCGAGGTAGGTCATG
>DATCSE010000197.1:0-7352 GCA_036568605.1 Burkholderiaceae bacterium
CTACGCGAAGATCGCGCAGTTCGCGGCGCGCGACGGCATCGAGATCCCGCGCTGGGTCGCGCTGAAGATGGAAGGCTTCATGGACGATGCGGCGTCCATCCGCGCGTTCGGACTCGATGTCGTGACGCGGCTGTGCGAGCGGCTGATCGCCGGCGGCGCGCCGGGCATCCACTTCTACACGCTGAACCAGGCGCCCCTCGCGCTCGAGATCTGCGGCCGGCTCGCGCCGCGCTGACCACGAGTCGCGTTCGGGCTTGTCGAAGCTCCGGCGCGTTCGGCACCAGCCCTTCGACAAGCTCAGGGCGAACGGGGCTGCGGGTTCAGCCGGCGGCCACAGGCCGCCACGCGAACAGCAACGTCAGCACCGCGCCCAGCATCAGCGTCGCGCTGACGCCGCGCAGCGTCCAGCGCTGGCCGCGCTCGCCGGCGCCGGACCAGCGCCGCGCCGATGCGACGAAGACCGCGACCGCGCCGTAGACCAGCGCCTGCGTGCCGGCGATCACGGCGCCCATGCGCATCGCTTGCTCGGCCAGCGTGTACTCGGCCGAGCGCAGGAAGGCCGGGAACACGGCAAGCGTGAACGCATACGCCTTGGGATTCAGCAGGCAGGTCAGCGCGGCGCGGCCGAAGATCGTGCGCAGCGCTTTCGGTGTGGTGGTGTCGGCAGCGCCGGCCGCACCGCAGACCGCATGGCTGGCGCGCCACAAGGTCAGACCGATCCAGACCATGTAGGCCGCACCGGCCAGCAGCAGGATGTTGAACGCCGCGGGCCACCACAGCAGCAGCGCCGCGATGCCGCTCGCGCCGACCGCGACGTGCACGACGCCGGCCGCGACGATCCCCGCCACCGCGACGAGACCGCCGCGCAAGCCGCTGGTCAGCGCGCTGCCGGCGACGAACGCCATGTCCATGCCCGGCAGCACGATGATGCCGAACACGAGGATGAAGAAGAGCCAGAGGTCGGGGGTGGCAGCGGGGTTCATGGCGGCGCAGTGTGCGCGGCCATCAGGGCGGAAGGTGACCTGTATCGGTCTTCCTCCCTCTCCTGTTTCGATCCCGTTCGCCCTGAGCTTGTCGAAGGGCTTGCCAGCAGGGCTTCGACAAGCTCAGCCCGAACGGGGTGACTCGGTGAATGGACGTGATTCGGTGAACGGGATGTGACTCGCCTGGATGACGTTGGTGCGAGTGCGCGGTCTCAAACGTCCGGCCGCTGGAACATCACGCCATCTTCGGTCAGCATCACATCCAGCGGCTTGTCGACCTCGCCAGCCCGCAGCAGTGGCAGGAAGCCGTGCGTGAAGCTGACGCCGACCGTGACGGGCCGCGGGTTGATGGCTTGCAGCGTCCGATCGAAGAAGCCGCCGCCGTAACCCAGCCGCACGCCGCCGGGGCCGAAGCCCAGGCACGGCACGACCAGCAGCTCGGGCGCGAACTCGTCGGTGTCCTTGGGCTTGGGGATGTCGTAGGCGTCATGCTCCATCGGGCAGCCCGGGTACCAGACGTGGAAGCGCAACTGGCCGGTCTCGCGGTCGGCGACGGGCAGGCCGATGCGGCGCTCGGCGCCGTCCGGCGCGCCCTCGACCCAGCGGTACAGCGCCGGCAGCGGATCGAACTCGCCCTTGATCGGCCAGTACGCGCCGATCGAGGCCTCGCGCCGCCCGACCAGCCAGGCACGCAGCACGCTCTGCAGCTGTACCGCGCGCTCGAGCCGGTCGGTCAGCGCAAGCCTGGCGGCGATCAATTTCTGGCGCAGCGTGGCGCGGTCGCTCCCCGGGGTGTTCATCGGTCGGTCGTTGTGTGATGAGCCGGTGCCATTGTGCAGGACCGGCGTGCGGGACTTGTGCAAGACTGCCGCATGCCTGCGCCCAGCGTCGCCGCCGCCCGCCACGAGTTCGTCGACCACTGCGTGGAACTGCTCGGCAGCATCGGCGCGTGCAGCACGCGCCGCATGTTCGGCGGCCACGGCTTCTACATCGACGGCCTGTTCATCGCGCTGATCGCCTACGAGCGGCTGTTCCTGAAGACCGATGACCACAGCCGGCCGCGATTCCTCGCGGCCGGCTGCGAACCGTTTGTCTTCGAGAAGCAGGGCGAGGCGATCGCGACGTCTTACTTCAGCGCGCCGGAGCAGGCGATGGAGTCGCCGGCGTTGATGCAGCCCTGGGCCCGGCTCGCGCTCGAGGCCGCGCTGCGTGCGAGGGCCGCGAAGCCGCCGGCCAAGCCGCGCAAGCCGGCCGCCGCTTCGGCCGCGAAGAAGGCCAGGCCGCGCAAGACCCGCGCCTGAGCCGCGGCCAGCACGCCTTGCGGGCGCGGCTGCCATTGAACCAGGACCGGTTGATCGCGGTCCCAGGCTTCGATCACCGCATCCTGCCCGGCGACCAGGCGTAGGCGCTGGCCGGGTTCGAGGCGATGATCGCCGGTGTCGCCGGTGTGGCCGCCGCGGGTGAACCAGACGCGGCCTTGCAGCACCGTCAGCTCGCCGCCGCCGTGGGTCAGGCGGATCGCCGTGCCGGGCGCCAGCCGGCGGGTGTGCGCGGCCGACGCGGCCGCAAGGGTCAGCAAGGGGCTTGTGGTCAGTTGCGCAGTCATCATCAATCTCCTGTTCGTGTACCGTTATGATCGGCCATCGCACAGAGGGAATCCAATGAAACCGCGGTCGTTGATTAATGCGGATTTGATATGAATGGAAAATCCCGCCGGCCGCTGTCGCTGGGGAATCTGCGCGCGTTCGAGGCGGTCGCCCGGCGGCTCAGCTTCAGCGAGGCCGCCGAGGAACTGTTCCTGACGCAGTCGGCGATCAGCCGGCAGATCAAGAGCCTGGAGGACGAGCTCGGTGCGCCGCTGTTCGTGCGCGGCACCCGCTCGGTCGAGATCACGCAGGCCGGCCAGTCGCTGCTGCGCGCGGTCGAGACTAGCCTCGCCCGCATCGATGCCAGCGTGCGCCAGATCCGCGCCGCGCGCGGGCGCAAGCAGGTCAACCTGACGACCTTCGCGTCATTCGGTTCGCTGTGGCTGCTGCCGCGCATCGAGGCGTTCCAGGAGCATCACCCGGACATCGACATCCGCGTCTCGGCGCACGATGCCGTGGTCGATCTCGACGAGGATCCCGACATCGACCTCGCGCTGCGCTACATCAGCCCGACGCAGGCGCCGCCCGGCGCCGTCCAGCTGTTCGGCGAGATTCTGACGCCAGTGGTCAGCCGTTCGCTGGCCGAGCAGATCCGCCTCGGCAAGGCGCCGCCGCTGTCCAAGCCGGCCGACCTCGCGCAGCACACGCTGGCCGAAGAAGATGACCACAAGGCCAGCACCGAGTACCTGAGCTGGCGCCATTGGCTCGCACTGCACGGCCAGCCGCGGCTGGAGCCCAAGCGCTGGCTGTACCTGAACTTCACCTACCAGCAGGTGCAGGCGGCGCTGGCCGGACACGGCGTGGCGCTGGCGCGCATCGCGCTGGTGTTCGAGGCCCTGCAGCGCGGCGAGCTGGTCGAGCCGTTCGGCCCGGACGGACGCATCGCGAGCCCGTACTCGTACTGGATGATCGTCGGGTCGGCCGGCCGGGCGCGGCCCGAGGTGGCGCAGTTCTGCGCCTGGGTCGAACAGCAGGCCGTGCTGACGCAGGCGGCCGTCGGTGAAGCCGGTCAGAAGGGACGGCTGCCCGCGATGGCCGATCGTGTCGCGTGAGGCCGCGGCGATCGCCGGCAGCCGGGGCTCAGGCGACCACGCCGGTCTCGGTGATGATCAGGGTCAGCGGCTGGTCGTGCGCCTCGGGCACGAACTCGTCCGCCCGCAGCTGCGCGTGCGACCAGGCGATGCCTATCGTCGTGACGTGCGGATGCTGGGCGAGCCAGCGGTCGAAGAAGCCGCCGCCGTAACCCAGCCGATAGCCCTCGGCGGTGTAGCCCACGCAGGGCACGAGCACGGTGTCGGGCACGACGACCTCGCCGTCCTCGCTCGCGGCGATGCCGTAGTCGTCGGTGGCGCGCGGCGTGCGGCCGTCCCAGCGCCGGTACTCCATGCAGCGCGGCGTGCGGCGGGTAAACGGCAGAGCAAGCGGCAAGTTCGACATCGACTCGTCGTTTTGCAGCGCCGGCCCTGCGTTAAATTCGCTGCGCATGGGCCAGTAGACCCCCAGCAGTTCGGGCTCGATCTGGCGTAGCACAGCGAGCAGCTCGCGGCCGAGCGCGGCTGCATGAACGTCCGCATCGCCGGCATTTGCGAAGCGCTCACGATCCGCGATCAGCCGTTCGCGTAAGGTCTTGCGAGACCGTGCGGAGAGCTCGTCCTCAGGGGCGGGCATCGAGATGGACAAAGTGTGGGAAGAGTGTGACGACGTGACGATCAGGGTGCTTCGCGGATCAGTATATGGGGGCCGTCGCGCGCGGCCGGGCGCGTGGCGCTCAGGGCTTGCGTCTGCGTGCGCCGCGGCGGCGGTGATCGCCGCCGCATGGCCGGCCGGGGCGGCGCAGATCAGCAGCAACGGCAGCGACATCAACGGTGGCGGCGACGCGACCATCCTCGACGCACGCGACGCGCTGCGCCGCAAGGACCGCAATCGCCTCGCGATCGACCGCGCCGCGGCCGTCGCCGCGAACCATCCGCTCGCGATGTGGGTGGACTACTGGGAGCTGCAGAACCGCATCGCCGACGTGCAGCAGCCCGAGGTCGACCAGTTCAGCGAACGCTGGCGCGGGACCTATGTCGAAGACCGCTTCCGCAACGACTGGCTGCTCGAGCTCGGCAGGCGGCGCGACTGGACCAATTTCGCGGTCGAATTTCCGCGCTTCCGGATGAACGACGACCGCGAGGTCAACTGCTATGCGCTGATCGTCTCGCAGGCGGCCGGCAACGACGTGCACGACGCCGCGCTGGCCGCCTGGCTCGCGCAGCGCGATGCCGACGACGGCTGCGCGTTGCTGGCCGCGACGCTGGTCGACGCGAAGCAGTTCGGCACGGCAGAGCTGTGGCGCAAGGCGCGCTTCGCGGTCGATGCGAGCCGGCCGCGCGCAGCGCGCCAGGCCGGCGTGCTGGTGAGCACGACTGTCGGGGCCGCGGTCGCCGAACTGATCGACAGCCCGGCGCGCTACCTCGCGCGCAACGCTTCGGCGGCGAGCCGCAATGCCGCCGAGCTGACCACGCTCGCGCTGATGCGCATGGCCGGCAACGACCCGGATGCCGCCGCGAACCTGCTGAACGACCGCTGGGACCGGGCGCTGCCGGCCGACCTCGCCGCCTGGGCCTGGACCGCGGTCGCGAAGCAATCCGCGCTGAAGCTGCAGCCGGATGCCGCGGACCACTTCCTGCGGGCCGCGCAGCGTGCCGCCAAGGTCAAGGGCGAGGCCAAGGCCCAGCTCGACTGGACCGACGACACGCTCGCCTGGAAGGCGCGCGCCGCGCTGCGCGCCGACAACGGCCAGCCGCGCTGGCAGCAGGTCGTGCAGGCGATCAACGCGATGAGCGAGAGCGAGCAGCGCGATCCGACCTGGGTCTACTGGAAGGCGCGCGCGTTGCAGGCGCTGGCTGCCGATTCGCAGGACGGCGAGGCGATGCGCACGATGGCGCGCGAGCTGATGTCGGGCATCGCCGGCCAGATGAACTTCTACGGCGCGCTCGCGGCCGAGCACCTCGGTCAGCCGCTGGCGCTGCCGGCGCGCCCGACGCCGCTGACCGCCGAGGAGCGCGACGCGGCACGCCAGAACCCGGGTTTCGTGCGCGCGCTGCAGCTGATCGGGATCGGCCTGCGCAGCGAAGGCGTGCGCGAATGGAACTACACGCTGCGCGGCATGGGCGACCGCGAGCTGCTCGCCGCGGCGCAGCTCGCCTGCGACCGCGAGGTCTGGGACCGCTGCATCAACACCAGCGACCGCACCAAGGCCGAGATCGACATCGAGCAGCGCTTCCCGATGCCGTTCCGCAACGAGGTGCTCGCAAAGGCGCGCGATGCCGGGCTGGACCCGGCGTACGTCTACGGGCTGATCCGCCAGGAATCGCGCTTCGTGATGGACGCGCGCTCGGGAGCCGGCGCCTCCGGACTGATGCAGATCATGCCGGCCACCGCCCGCTGGACCGCGAAGAAGATCGGGCTGCCGTACACGCCCGACCTGATCACCGACCGCGACACCAACCTGAGGCTGGGCATGGCCTACCTGAAGCTCGTGCTGGACGATTTCTCCGGCTCGCAGCCGCTGGCCGCCGCGGCCTACAACGCCGGCCCGAACCGGCCGCGCAGATGGCGCGACGGCCCGGTGCTCGAGCCGGCGATCTGGGCCGAGAACATCCCGTTCGGCGAGACCCGCGACTACGTGAAGAAGGTGTTGTCCAACGGCAGCTACTACGCGGCACTGCTGACCGGCCAGCCGCCGACGCTGAAGCCGCGGCTAGGCCGCTCGATCGCACCGGCGACCGAAGCGAATCCGCTGGACAAAGAGCTGCCCTGACCAGTTCCCTCCTCCTCCCTCTCCTCCCTCTCGGAGAGGGTTGGGGTGAGGGCCAGCGAGCCGCTCCGATGCTCCAGCAGCATCAATGCGATGCGCAATGCTCACCGCGCGTTCGAGGGTTGGCGGCTACCATCGAGGGCCGACGCCAACCCCGGAAGAGACACATCACATGAAGCTCTATATCGGCAACAAGAACTACTCGTCCTGGTCGATGCGGCCCTGGGTCCTGTTGAAGCAGGCCGGGATCGCGTTCGACGAGGTGATGGTGCGCTTCGACAGCTTCGACGCCGACTCGACGTTCAAGCGCGAGCTGCAGCGCGTCAGCCCGACCGGCAAGGTGCCGGTGCTGGTCGACGGCGACCTCGTCGTCTGGGACACGCTGGCGATCGCCGAGTACCTGGCCGAGCGTTTCCCCGAGAAGACGCTGTGGCCGGCCGATGCGCACGCACGGGCCCGGGCGCGCAGCGTTTGCGCCGAGATGCATTCGGGCTTCGGTGCCCTGCGCAGCCACCTCACGATGAACATCGAGGCGTCGCTGCCGGCGGTCGGCGAGAAGGTGCTGAAGGAGCAGCCCGAGGTTCGTGCCGACGTCGCACGCATCGTCGCGCTGTGGACCGAGTTGCTCGAGGCGCACGGCGGGCCGCTGCTGTTCGGCGGATTCAGCATCGCCGATGCGTTCTACGCGCCGGTCGTGATGCGGCTGCAGACCTACGCGGTGCCGGTGCCGCCGGCGATCAAGGCGTACATGGACCGCGTCGTGGCGCTGCCCGGTGTGGCCGCGTGGATCGCCGATGCCCTCCAGGAACGCGACTTCCGCGCGTTCGAGGAGCCGTATCGGACCGCATCGACCTGAGCTCGCGCGCACGATGGCCGTGACGCTGCCGAGCTCGCCGATCCCGGCGCTGCGCTGCGTCGAGA
>DATCSE010000198.1:0-11632 GCA_036568605.1 Burkholderiaceae bacterium
AAGTACGGCGACCAGGGCCTGAAGTGCGCGTCCGCCGGAACCGGCCCGGCGCAGGTGGCGGTGGCCATCAAGACGGCGCTCGCGGCGCTCGAGGGCAAGGTCGTGCCGCAGTCGGTGCGGCTGCCGCTGGCCAAGGCCGAGACGCCGAACATGAAGGACGGCACCGACTACTACAGCAACCAGTCCGACAACTTCTTCGTCGGCAACGCGTTCCCGACCTGCGGCATCAACTTCACCGCGCAGGAGATCATGGGGCAGACCGAGGCCAACAAGTAGCTTGCGTCCGATGCTTGCGGATGACGCGCACGCACTCGGACGCGCAGCCGGAGCGCCGGTGGTGAGCGCGGCGCCGGGCCTGCTGCAGATGCGCGGCGTCAGCAAGCGCTACGGCGGCGTGCAAGCGCTGTCCGACGCCGCGCTGGACGTCCATGCAGGGCGTATCCACGCGATCCTCGGCGAGAACGGCGCGGGCAAGTCCACGCTGATCAAGATCATGGCCGGCGTGGTCGCGCCCGACGAGGGCACGATGCTGCTCGACGGCCGCGCGGTGGCGTTCGCGAACCCGGCCGCGGCGAACGCGGCCGGCATCGTTTGCGTGTTCCAGGAGCTGTCGCTGATCCCGGATCTGTCGGTGGCCGACAACATCGCGATCAGCAACGCGCCGCGCCGCTTCGGCCTGATCGACCGGCGCGCGCAGCGCCGCATGGCCGAGGAGGCGCTCGCGCGCGCCGGCGCGGACGACATTCATCCGCTCGCGCTGGTCAAGGACCTGTCGCTGTCGCGGCGCCAGATGGTCGAGATCGCGAAGGCGCTGGCGCGCGAGCCGCGCCTGCTGATCCTCGACGAGGCCACGTCGGCACTCACCGCTGCCGACGTCGCCAAGGTCTGCGGCGTGCTGAAGCGGCTGCGCGCCGACGGCCTGGCGCTGCTGTACATCTCGCACCGCATGCACGAGATCGCCGAGCTGGCCGACGACTGCACGGTGTTCTGCAACGGCCGCAGCGTCGAGAGCTACCGCGCCGGCACGAAGACCGACGAGGAGGTGGTCGACCTGATGATAGGCCGGCATGTCGACGGTGCGCCGATCGCACGGCGAAGGCGCGCTCCCGATGCGGCGGCGCCGCGCGCCGCGCCGCGCCTCGCGGTGCGCGGCCTGTCGTGGACGCACCGGCTCGCCGACGTGTCGCTGCAATTGCATGCTGGCGAGGTGGTCGGCCTGGGCGGACTCGACGGGCAGGGCCAGCGCGAGCTGCTGCTCGGCCTGTTCGGTGTGCTGCGCGGCGCCGCCGGCGAAATGCGCGTCGACGGCGCGCCGGTGCGCATCGGCGGGCCCAGCGTCGCGAAGCGCGAGGCGATCGGGATGGCCCTGATCCCGGAGGATCGCAAGACCGAGGGGTTGATGCTGCCGATGACCGTGCGCGAGAACCTGTCGTTCGCCGCGCTGGGCCGGATGTCGCGGTTCGGCATCGTCGACCGCGGCGCCGAGCGCGACGCGGTGCAGCGCATCGCCCGGCTGCTGCAGGTGCGCAGCGACGGATTCGAGGTACCGGCCGCGTCCCTCTCCGGCGGCAACCAGCAGAAGCTCGTCATCGGCAAGTGGCTGATGATGGCGCCGCGCATCATCCTGCTGAACGACCCGACGCGCGGCATCGACGTGGGCACCAAGCGCGAGATCTACGAGCTGCTCGCCAAGCTGGCCGACGATGGCGCCGCGATCCTGTTCTATTCCACCGACGTCGACGAACTGATAGGCTGCTGCGACCGCGTGCTCGTGATGGTCGACGGCACGATACGCCGGGAGCTCGTCGGCCCCGAGATCACCGAGCGCGCGCTCGTCGGCAGTGCGCTGAACCTCGACGCGGCGAACGATGCGCAGCATGCAGCCGCTGCGGCACGCGGGAGTGCGCGATGAGCGCCGAACGCGAGCCGACGAGGTCGGGGCGGGGCAGCGATTGGCCGTTCGTGCTGCGCGAGCATCGCGGCACGCTGCTCGCGTTCGCCGCCTTCCTCGTGATGTTCGCGATCTACGCGAGCAACCACCCGGCCGGGCTGAACGCCAACGTCGCGACCACCGCGGCCAACAAGGGCACGCTGCTCGCGATCGTCGCGATCGCGCAGACGCTGGTCGTGCTCACATCCGGCATCGACCTGTCGGTGGGCATGGTGATGGTGCTGACCAACTGCCTGGCGTCGCGCATCGTGCTGGGCGGACCTGGCGGCATCGCCCTGGGCGTGGCCGGCGTGCTCGCCACCGGGCTCGCCTGCGGCGCACTGAACGGGCTGGTCGTGATCGTCGGGCGGCTGCAGCCCATCGTCACGACGATCGCCACCGGGTCGATCTTCTTCGGCCTCGCGCTCGCGTTGCGCCCGGTGCCCGGCGGCGACATGGACTCGGCCTTCAGCGATGCGCTGACCGGGCAGATTGGCGGGGTCGTGCCGTGCAGCCTGGTGCTGCTGCTGGGGCTTGCGCTGTTCGTCTGGCTGCCGTTCCGGCGCTCGACGATCGGGCGCGCGGCCTATGCGGTGGGCTCGGCCGAGCTGGCCGCGTACATGAGCGGCGTGCCGGTGCAGCGCGCGAAGTTCATGGCCTACCTGCTGTCGGGCCTGCTTGCGTCCGTCGCGGGGCTGTTCCTGACCTGCGTCACGTCGTCGGGCGAGGCGTCCGCCGCGAACGGCAGCACCTACACGCTGTATTCGATCGCGGCGGTGGTGCTCGGCGGCGTGTCGCTGTTCGGCGGTTCGGGCAGCGCGATCGGTGCGATCTTCGGCGCGCTGATGTTCCGCACGATAGGCGACCTGCTGTTCGTGTTCGACTTCGATCCGCTCTGGCAGCCGCTGTTCCAGGGCGTGGTGCTGACGTTGGCTGTGGGCCTCGGCTCGGCGCGCCTGCTGCGCGTGCGCAACCGGCTGGAACTGTATGGCTGAAACGGACCACCCCCGTAGCGCCTTCGGCGCACCCCCTCGAGGGGGCGTTGCCAGCGGACCGGCAAAGCCGGATCCGCGGCGACCGCTTGATGCGTCCGTTCGTGAGATCGGGGCGCCGCGCCGGCGCTTCGATCCGGCGATCGCCGCGGCCTTCGGCTGCATTGCGCTGCTGCTGCTGGTCGGCAGTCTGTATTCGCGCAGCTTTCTTTCGCCGGACTACCTGCTGCAGCAGCTCAAGGTGGCGTCGTTTCTCGGCGTGATCGCGTCGGGCGCGATGCTGGTGATCCTGCTCGGGCAGATCGACCTGTCCGTGCCGTGGGTCGTGGCCGCCGGCGCGATGATGGCCACCGCAGCCACCGGCTGGGGGTCGCTCGGGCAGACGTTCGCGATCCCGATCGGCATCGTCGTGGGCATCGCGTTCGGGCTGGTCAACGGCTTCGGCGTGGCGTTCATGCGCATTCCGTCGATGATCGTCACGCTCGCCGTCAATGCGGTGGCGCAGGGGCTGATGGTCGTGCACACCGGCGGCTTCTCGCCGCAGGACGCGTCCTCGCCGGCGATGCGCGCGCTGGCCACCGGGCACCTGCTGTTCGGCATCCCGAATGCCCTGCTTGTCTGGGCCGCGGTGGGAGCCGCCACGGTATTTTTGCTGACGCGCACTACGTTCGGCCGCACCGTCTACGCGATCGGCAACCGCGAACGGGCCGCGTATCTCTCCGGTGCGCGGACCCGCGCCGTCGTGATGGGTGCGTTCGCGATCGCCGGCGGGCTCTCGGCATTCGGCGGCGTGCTGCTGGCCGGCTATGCGAGCAAGGCCGCGCAGGCGATGGGCGATCCGTACCTGCTGCCGGCGATCGCCGCGGTGGTGCTGGGCGGCACGTCCATCCTCGGCGGGCGCGGCAGCTACGTCGGCACGGTCGCCGGGGTGATCCTGGTCACGCTGCTGCAGTCCATCCTCTCGGTGATGCAGATCGAGGAATTTGGCCGGCACATGATCTACGGTGTCGTGATCATCGCGATGCTGCTGGTGTACGGCCGCGGCCGCCGCCACGGCGATTGACCGCAAGGAGAAGAGCTCCATGGCACTCGACCTCACGTCCAGCTTCGAGGTGTTCGACCGGCGCTTCCGCGCACTCGCGTTCGGCAACGTGCACGTCGAACAGCTCTACACCGGCTGCCGCTGGGCCGAAGGCCCGGCCTGGTTCGCGGCCGGCCGCTACCTCGTGTGGAGCGACATCCCGAACGACCGCATGCTGCGCTGGGACGAGACCGATGGATCGGTCTCGGTGTTCCGGCAGCCGGCGCTGAACAGCAACGGCAACACGGTGGATCGCGAGGGCCGGCTGGTCACCTGCGAGCACCGCGGTCGCTGCGTGTCGCGCACCGAGCACGACGGCCGGCGCACGGTGCTGGCCGACCGCATCGACGGCAAGCGCTTCAACTCGCCGAACGACGTGGTCGTGAAGAGCGACGGCAGCATCTGGTTCACCGATCCGAGCTACGGCATCGACAGCGACTACGAAGGCGATGCGTCGCCGAACGAGATCGGCGCGCAGCGTGTCTACCGCATCGACCCGGCGAGCGGCGCGGTCAGCGTCGTGGCCGACGACTTCGTGCAGCCCAACGGGCTCGCGTTCTCTCCCGACGAGTCGCTGCTGTACATCGTCGACACCGGCAAGACGCATCGGGACGACGGCCCGCACCACGTGCGCCGGTTCCGCGTCGAAGGCGGCATGCGACTGAGCGGCGGCGAAGTGTTCGCGACCTGCCCGGTCGGCCTGTATGACGGCTTCCGTGTCGACGTGCGCGGCAACTTGTGGCTGAGCGCCGGCGACGGCGTGCACTGCCACGCCGACGATGGCACGCTGCTCGGCAAGATCCGCGTGCCCGAGGTGGTGGCCAACGTCTGCTTTGGCGGTGCGAAACGCAACCGGCTGTTCATCTGCGGCACCACGTCGCTCTATTCGGTGTACCTGAATGCCCGTGGCCTCGGGCTGGGCTGACGAACGGCGAATCCGTCACCCGGCACGCCGAGCCTTTCGCTTCGAGCCTTTGGGCACGACTTGCCCGGATTCCGTCTCGGCAATGAACCAGCGTACGAAATCGTCGCCGATCCTGGGGCGACCTCGCCGCGTCATGATCACATAGCCTTTGTCATCGTTCGTCGCGATGTCGGACACGACGACAAGATCGCCGCGCCGGATTTCCGCGGAGAACACGTTGATCGGGCACAACCCGATGCCGTGACCCGCAATGACAGCAGTCGCCAGCAAGTTGAAGTCCTGGTAGATGGGCCCGCTCAGGGCTTTCGTCAGCTTCAGTCCCGCGGCGGCTGACCACTCCTTCCAGCCTTCGCGAGAGGCGTCGTGCAACAGGTCGGACGCAATGATCTGCTCCGGTCCATCGAAGGGCCCGCGTTGGGCCATGAAGTGGGGACTGCACACCGGCTTGTTGATCCTCGAGAACAGCTGCTCGGTCAGTACGTCCTTCGAGTGGTCCTCGCCGTAGGTGATCAGGACATCGAGATTCGAATTCGCCAATTTTTCGTCGGCGTGCGCATAGACCACCCGAATGTCCGCATCGGGATAGTCCTTGGAAAACTTGCCGAGATTGGGTACGAGCCAGCGTGTCGCGATCGAGGGGATGCATCCGACACTGAGGCTGGCGCCGGTGCAGTTTTTCTTCACCGTGCCGCAGGCGTCCGTGATCCCGGACAGCAGCGGAGCGATACGCGCGTACAGCTGTTCGCCGGTGGTGGTCAGGCGCACGCCGCGCCCGTGCCGCTGGAACAGAGGCACCCCGAACCAGTCTTCGAGATTGCGCATCTGGTGGCTGACAGCCGCGTGGGTCACGTGGAGCTCGTCTCCAGCCCGCGAGAGACTCATGTGCCGTGCCGCAGCTTCGAACGCGCGAAGTGCGCCTAGTGGTGGGGCTGCCATGTAAGATATTCTCACATGACATCGCAGAAATGATCAATTGTTCGGACCCGCCTCCGGTTCGACACTTTCGTTCGTGCGAGGGGGATGAATCGGTTCGATCGCGCGAGCCGGGTTCTTCCGCTTCACCGCATGGATCGTAAGTATTCCTGAAGAGTAGGAGGTGTTGTGTTTGTCAGATCCTTGAAGGAAGTGGAACCCACGGAACGCTTCGTCAACTGGGGCAACGGTACGAGTCACCGGCTCTTGACCGCTGCCGACAAGATGGGATTCACCGTCTGCCACACGGTCGTGCGCGCCGGCACGGAGTCGCTGCTGGAGTACCGCAATCACCTGGAAGCGTGCTACTGCATTGGAGGCGAAGGCGAGGTGGAAGACATGGACGGGAACGTCTACCCGATCGCGGTCGGCGACATCTATGTACTGAACAAGAACGACAAGCACTACCTTCGTGGCGGCAAGAACACTGACCTCATCCTCGTCAGCGTCTTCAATCCTCCGCTGCAGGGAACCGAGAGACACAGCTTGGACAGCACCCACGGCTCTGCGTACTGAGCGTCTGCCACGAAACCACCCGAGAGACCACTGAAATGAGCAGCTTCCACATGAAGACGTTTGCCGCCGCAGCCGGGGCTGCACTGATGACGATGCTCGCACCCGCCTGGGCGCAGGGCACGATCGACAAGGGCGTTCTGAAGGTCGGCTCCGACCTGACCTACCCGCCGTACAACTACATGGCCGACGGCAACAAGCCCGCCGGTTTCGACGTGGAGTTGATGGCCGCGCTGTCCAAGGCGGCGGGCATGAAGGTCGAGATCCTCGACACGCGGTTCGAGAACCTCATCATCGGCGTGCGCGGCGGGCAGTTCGACGTCATCGCCTCCACCTTGTACGTCAAACCTGAACGCGCCAAGCAGATCGACTACATCGCCTACATGAAAACGGGCGTGTCGATCGCGGTGGCCACGGCGAGCAAGAAGAGCTTTGCCAAGCCCGAAGATCTGTGCGGCCAGCGAGTCGGCTCGATCAAGGGCGCAGCCTGGCTGGAGAAACTCGCGGCGTTGAATCAGGGTGTGTGCAAGGCCAATCCGATCGACTCGCGCGAGTTCCCGACCTCGCCGGAGACCACGCAGGCCATGCTGTCGGGCGGTGTGGACGCGCAGATCGAAGACTCTGCCGTGTTGCAGGATGCCGCGACCAAGCTGGGTGGTCGGATCCAGATCACCACCAATGAGAACTTCTATCCGGTGATCGTGGGCCTGGGCGTGCGCAAGGGCAACGACGATCTGGCCGGCGCACTTCGCAAGGCGCTGGCAACCCTGCAGGCCAACGGAAGCTATGACGCGCTGATGAAGAAGTACAACGTGTCCAAGCCCAGCGAAGCGGAGTTCAAGGCCGCGGTCGGCAGCTAACGTCCGGGACTGCCAGTCGGTGGCATATGTCTTGCGTCCGCTTGCGGATCCCTGGCCTTGGCGCCTGTCCCCGACCTGGGGTTGAAAAGAGCGACTGCGGACGTGAACCTGGACCTGTCATACCTCGCCGGCCTGGCCGCCAATCAGGACTTCTGGAACGCATCGGCGCTGGTCGCCTGGCTCAGCGTGCTCACCTGGACTCTGGGCGCCAGCCTGGGGTTCCTGCTGGCGATGGCCCGCGTGAACGGCCCGGCCTGGCTGCGGCAGGTTTCGAGAACCTATGTCTGGTTCTTTCGCAGCCTGCCGCTGATGGTCCTGCTGATCTTTGTGTACAACCTGCCGCAGGCGTTCCCCAGCCTGCGTCCGCTGTTGTCGAAACCGTTCTGGGCGGGATTGATCGCACTGGTGGCCAGCGAAACCGCGTATCTGGCGGAGATCCATCGCGGGGGCCTGCTGGCTGTTGACGTCGGGCAGCACGAGGCCGCGCGTGCACTGGGCATCCGCGCGTTCGGGAAATACCGGCACATCGTCATCCCGCAGTCGATGCGCGTGGCGTTGCCGTCACTGGGCAACCAGTTCATCACGATCGTCAAGCTGACCTCGCTGGTCTCGGTGATATCGCTGGCCGAGGTGCTGCTGGTCGGGCAACGCCTGTACACCCGCAACTTCATGGTCATCGAGACGCTGCTGGCGGTGTCGAGCTACTACGTGCTCATCGTCACCGTCTTCAGCGGCGTACTCGGTCAGATCGAGCGCCGACTGGATGTGACGCGCCGCGGAGGCACCGAGACCGCGCCGAACATCGTTGACGCGGGCGAGGGGCCGCCGCGGGCCGAACGTGATCGGGTCATCGGCGAACCGGTGGTCGAGCTGCGCGCCGTCAGCAAGTCGTTCGGAGCCAAGGCCGTTCTGAAGAACATCGACCTGACGGTGCGATCGGGCGAGGTGGTGAGCATCATCGGCCCTTCCGGGTCCGGCAAGACCACGCTGATCCGCACCATCAACTCGCTGCAAGACATCGACGCGGGCGAGATTCGATTCAAGGGCGCGCCCTGGATCAGCAGCCATCAGGGCAGGTACACCGTGTCGGCGAACTTCTCCAAGGAGGTCACCGGCGTCGGCATGGTGTTCCAGTCGTTCAACCTCTTCCCGCATCTCACCGTCTTGGGCAACGTGACGCTCGGACCGCGCTACCACCGCCTGGGTACGGACGAGCAAACCCGCGAGACGGCGTTGCGCAACCTCGAGAAGGTCGGCATGGCCGCGCACGCGATGAAATACCCGCACCAGCTGTCCGGCGGGCAGAAGCAGCGCGTGGCCATCGCGCGCGCCCTGGCCATGCAACCCAACGTGATGCTGTTCGACGAGCCCACATCGGCGCTCGACCCGGAACTGGTCGGTGAAGTGCTGCAATCCATCGAACGGTTGGCCGCCGAGGGCATGACGATGATCATCGTCACGCATGAAATGCGATTCGCCACCCGCATCAGTGATCGCATCGTGATGATGCAAGACGGCGAGGTGGTTGCAGACGTGAGCCGGCAGGAGCTCGAGGCGGCTCCTGACAGCAGCCGCATTCGCGCCTTCATCGCGAAGGCCGAAGGCGGCGCTTGAGCTTGCAGGATTCGCGATGAACCACTACCAAGCACTGCGCGTGAAGCCGGACGCCAGTACCTCCGAGATCGAGGAAGCATTCCGCGTTGCGATCCAGTGCCGCGCCTCGGGAAGATCATGGGCCCGGTGGTACGAAGCGCTGTGCGGGCGTACCGAGGCAAGCATCAGACTGGCCTTCGACGTGCTGAATGATCCTGCTCGGCGAGCCGAGTACGCGAAGTCTCTCGACACTCGGAACGCGGGTGTATGGACCTCACCCGGCCATTGAGGCGTGCGGCCACGCGCCGCCCGGCGTCACGCCGCGCCCTTGAAAATTCGTGCGACGGTCCGCTACTCGAGCGCAACTTCCGGTGCCCGCACGTCGTCCGCGACATGAGCCCACAGCCCGCTGTGCCCTGTTGCGACGTGCTCCGCCAGCACGTGCCCGTCGGGATAGTCGCCGCCGTTCTGCCGCCGGAACGGCATCGGAGCGTCACTGAACAGTCGCTGTACGCGCTCGCGCCATTGCGCCTTCGCGGCGGCCACGCGATCGGCATCGATGTGCCCGGTGCCGTAGACGGCGAACGGCGGCAGCACGTCCATGCCCGAGAAGAACAGCGTGCCGTGCGTGATCGGGAACAACAGCTCGTCCAGCGGGCCGTTGATGCCACGGGGCGAGTAGTCGGCGGCCGGGCCGCCGACGGCCACGCACAGCAGCGCTCGCTTGCCCGCGAAGCCGCCCTCGCCATAGCGATAGCGGTTGCCCGCCCCCTGGTAGCCATAAGCCAGGCCGTGCGCGAACACACGGTCGACCCAGCCCTTCATGATCGCCGGCATGCCGAACCACCAGAGCGGAAACTGCAGCACCAGCGCATCGGCCGCCAGCAGTTTCTGCTGCTCGACCGTGATGTCGGGCGGCTGCTGGCCGGTCGCATACGCGTGGCCCGATTCGGTGATGAACGAAAGCCGCCGCGGATCGGCGCGGGCCGGAAAGTCGTGCTCGTCTAGCACGGCCGTCCAGCGCATCGCGTAGAGATCCGAAAGAAGCACCTCGTGCCCTTGCTCGCGCAAGGCCTGTACCGAGACGTCGACGAGCTGGCGTGTCAGCGAGCTCGGCTCCGGCTGGGCGTGGACGATCAGCACGGTCTTCTTCATGGCGAGTCACTCCGTCTTCGTTTCGATGCCCGAAGTGTGGGGACGCCGCTGGCATCCGTGAAATTGCCAAACGCATGGCCTAGTATCCATGCCATGGATGGCAAGCGGCTCGACCTGAATCTGCTCGTGACGCTGGAGGCGCTGCTCGCGGAGCGCAACGTCACGAAAGCCGCCGCGCGGCTGCACCTCAGCCAGCCGGCAGTGAGCGCGCAGCTCGCGCGGCTGCGTCAAATGTTCGACGACCCGCTGCTGATTCCGGCCCAACGCGGCATGACGCCGACCGCCAAGGCGCTCGAGTTGCTCGACCCGCTGCGCCATGCGCTCGACCACGTGCGCACGGCGGTCGCCGCGCACGCCCATTTCGATCCGAGCCGCGCGCGGCTCACCGTGTCGATCGCCTGCACCGACTACCTGCAGAGTTCGATCGTGCGGCCATTGCTCACCGAGCTGCGCCGCCGCGCGCCCGCCATCCGCATCGCGTTGCGCCACCTCGAGCCGACTCAGCTGGAGGCGCAGATGCTGCGGGGCGACGTGGACCTCGCGTTGATGACGCCGGCCGCCGCGCCGCCAAACCTGCGCATGCGGCGCCTGTTCGACGAGCGCTATGTGCTGATCGGCCGCAAGCGTCACCCGAAGCTGCGGCGCCGGCTCACGGTGGAAGCGTTCGCGGCGCTCGACCATGTCATCGTCTCGGTGAGCGGCGGCGGCTTCACGACGCCGGTGGACGATGCGCTCGCCGCGCTCGGGCAGCAGCGCAGGGTGGTGCTGTCGGCGGCGTCCTTCCTCATCGTGCCGGAGATCGTCGCGGCAACCGATTTCGTCGCGCTCGTGCCAGAGCGGCTCGTCCGTGATCGCGTCGACACGCTGAGGCAGGTCGAGTGTCCGTTCCCGGTCGAGGGCTTCGAGGTCGGCATGGTGTGGCACGAGCGGCATCATGGCCATCCCGGGCAGCGCTGGATCCGCGAACTCATCGTTTCGCGCTTCGCCGCCGATCCGCCGGCTTCGCCGCGACCGGCGGCGTGAGCATCGTTCTGCTGCAGGAGAGCGGTCGCCAGGGAGATCTCGAGTCCCTTGCGAAACACATCGCCGTAGGGCGAGTGGATGCCCGAAGCGAACCGCCAGACGGAGTCCCGTCGAGGCCGCGTGGAGTTGTCCACGGTCGTGGAGAAGCTGCTCGCCCCGGCTGAAGCGTGCTCGGCCTAAGAATCCAATGTAGTCAACGATCGGCGTCGTGAGGCCGAGTCCCGTCCCGCAGTTCAAGGCGCGGCAAGGGCGCATCGGCGACGTAGCACGAGAGTACGTCCACGTCGTTGCGTGACCAACAGCCCAAGCGTGTCGTCGCCATTGCGCTCGGCATGATCGGCTCGAGGCCCTGGACGATCTGCAGGGCCGTGGCATTGCGCGGATCCTGTGCGAGCACGTAGTTCGGGTTGACCACACGCAGGCCATACCCTTCGACCGCATACCGTCCCGGGGCACTGGCCGGTGTCGCCGCGGTCGACCAGCGCGCAGTGCCTGCCAGCGTGCTCGATGCGACGTCGCCATTGACGTAGCCCTCGAGCGTGCCCGTCAATGGCAGGTTCGCCACGCCTGCCGGCCGCAGCGATGGCG
>DATCSE010000199.1:0-17656 GCA_036568605.1 Burkholderiaceae bacterium
CGACACGATCGCCGCAGTCGTGATCGGCGGGGCGAGCCTCGCCGGCGGCGTCGGCTCGGTCTTCGGCACGCTGATGGGCGTGCTGACGATAGGCGTGCTGCGCAACGGCCTGAACCTGATCGGCACCTCGCCGTTCGTCCAGCAGATCGTCATCGGCGTCGTGATCGTGCTGGCCGTGATGGTCGACGCCAACAAGCGGCGCTCGCGCTGATTCCATTCTCACCCCCACCACCACCAACGAGGAGACAGCAGCATGTTCAAGTTCAACAGGATCGCGCTCGTCGCGATCGCCGGCCTGGCACTGACCGCGGCGCCGGGTGCGTTCGCCCAGTCGCAGGGCAAGAAGATCGGCCTGGCGGTGGCCAACCTGCAGGCCGAGTTCTTCAACATGATCAAGCAGTCGGTCGAGGCCTATGGCAAGGAGAAGGGCTACACGGTGATCACCGTCGACGCGAAGGGCGACGCGACGACGCAGGTCAACCAGATCCAGGACCTGATCGCGCAGAAGATCGACGCGCTGATCTACATCCCGGCCGGCGCGACCGCGGCGGCCGTGCCGGTGAAGGCGGCGCGCGCCGCGAAGATCCCGGTGATCAACGTCGATCGCAATGCGGAGGGCGCCCCGGGCGACACCTTCATCTACGGCCAGTCGGTGGCCGCGACCACCGAGCTGGGCAAGTGGATCTGCGAGCAGACCAAGGGCCAGGGCAAGGCCGTGATGATCCACGGTCAGCGCGGCACGACGCCGGAGGTCGATCGCACCAAGGGCTTCACGCAGGGCCTGGCCTCCTGCGGCATCAAGGTCACGCAGGAGCAGTGGACCGAGCGCTGGTCGGCCGACGAAGGCAACAAGATCGCGCAGGACATGCTGCAGCGCGACCCCTCGGTCAACATCATCCTCGGCCAGGCGGACGGCATCGCACTCGGGGCCGCGCAGGCCGTCAAGCTCGCGAAGCCGGCGCAGAAGGTGTGGGTCGTCGGCTTCGACGGCGACGTCGGCGGCCTGAAGGCGGTGCAAGGCGGTTCGCTGGACGCCACGGCCACGCAGCAGACCTTCACGATGGGACGCATGGCGGTCGACGCCGTGACCTCGGTGCTCGCCGGCAAGAGCGTGCCCAAGGACCAGCCGACGGACGCCAAGGTCACGACCAAGGCCAACGTCGAGCAGTTCCTCAGCGCGCATCCCTGACCAGCATTGGCGACGAATGAGCATGTCGGCTGCACCGGTCGCGCACGACGGCCTCGTCGTGCGCAACGTCGGCAAGACGTACGGCAGCGTGACGGTGCTGCGCGCGGTGGACCTCGACGTGCGGCCGGGCGAGTGCGTCGCGCTGCTCGGCGAGAACGGCGCCGGCAAGTCCACGCTGTCCTCGCTGATCGCCGGGCTGACCGCGCCCGATCCGGGCGGCTCCATGTGGTGGAGAGGCCGGCCCTACGCGCCGGCCTCGCCGGCCGACGCGCTGCATGCCGGCATCGGCCTGATCCACCAGGAGATGCGGCTGCTGCCGCAGCTGACGATCGCCGAGAACGTGTTCGTCGGCCGCTTGCCGATGAAGAACGGGCGGGTCGACCGGGCGGCGATGATCGAGCGTGCGCAGGCGCAACTGCACCGCCTGGGCCTGGACGTGTCGGCCACCCGCAAGGTCGGCAGCCTGCGCGTCGCGGCTCAGCAGCAGGTGGAGATCGCCAAGGCGTTGACGCTCGATGCGCGCCTGCTGATCCTCGACGAGCCGACGGCCGCGCTGGGCGACGAGGAGACTGAAGCCCTGTTCGAGCAGGTCCGCCGGCTGAAGGCCGAAGGCGTGTCGTTCATCTACGTGAGCCACCGGCTGGCCGAGATCGCGCGCATCTGCGACCGCGTGCTGGTGCTGCGCGACGGCATGCATGTGGCGAGCCATGACACTGCGCAAGTGCCGCCCGCCCAGCTCGTGCGCGAGATGGTGGGCCGCAGCGTGGATCGGCTCTTCCCCGAGGTGCCCGCGCCCGCACCGGACGCTCCGGTCGCGCTGGCGGTGCACGGCCTGACAGCGCACGACGGCAGCTTCCGCAACCTGACGTTCGACGTCCGGGCCGGCGAGATCCTCGGCTTCGCCGGCATCGCGGGCGCCGGACGGACCGAGGCGATGCGCGCCCTCGCGGGCGCCGATCCGATCGCCGCCGGCGAGATCGCCGTCGCCGGCCAGCGCCTCGCGCTGCGCTCGCCGGCCGATGCGATCCGCGCGAAGCTCGTGATGGTGCCGGACGATCGCAAGGCGCTCGGGGTCGTGCTGCAGCACTCGATCGCCGAGAACCTGGCCTACAGCAACTTCGACGAGGTCGCGCCGCGCGGCTGGCTCCAGCCTTCGCGAGCCATCGCATTCGCCGACGGCCTGATACGGCGCCTGCGCATCAAGGGCAGTGCGGGGCAATCGGCCGGTTCGCTCTCGGGCGGCAACCAGCAGAAGGTGGTCATCGCGAAGTGGGTCGCGCGCCGACCGCGCGTGATCATCCTCGACGAGCCGACGCGCGGTGTCGACGTCGGCGCGCGCGCGCAGATCTACGACGTCATCGCCGGCCTCGCGCGCGATGGGGCGGCGGTGATCGTCGTCAGCTCGGACCTCGACGAGGTGCTCGGGCTGTCGCACCGCGTGATCGTGCTGTCGCGCGGCGAGATCCGCGGCACGCTGGCGCGCGCCGAGGCGAGCAGCCAGCGCGTGATGGAGCTGGCAGTGGCATGAGTTCGGACGCCGCCACAATTCGGTCCATGGCGACGGGAAACTCCACCACCCCCGACCTGCTGCGGCTGACCACGCGCGTGGCGAGTCTCTATCACGAGCGCGGCTTCGGCCAGGTGCGCATCGCCGAGCAGCTGGGCCTGTCGCAGGCACGTGTCTCGCGCCTGCTGAAGCAGGCGGAGCAGCTCGGCATCGTGCGCATCACGGTGCACGTCCCCGAGGGCGTGCATGCCGAGCTCGAGCAGCAGCTGGAGGAACGTTATGGCCTGGACGAGGTGATCCTTGTCGAGGTCGACGACGCCGCGCTGCGCGACGACGAGGCGATGTCGCGCGCGCTTGCGTCCACCGTCGCGTCGTATCTCGAGCTGATGGTGCCCTCGTTCGAGTCGATCGGCGTGTCGTCCTGGAGCTCGACCTTGCTCGCCGCCGTCAACGCGATGCGGCCCATGGGTCCGGGTGCGACGAAGAGCGTCGTGCAGGTGCTCGGCGGGGTCGGCGTGCCGGGCGCGCAGCGCTTCGCGACGCGCCTGACCGAACGCCTGGCGCAGCTCGCGAAGGCCGAGCCGGTCTTCATGCTCGCGCCTGGCGTGGTGGCTTCGGCCGCCGCGAAGAAGGTGCTGCTCGCCGACCCGGCATGCCGCGAGGCAGTGGAGCGCTGCGACGACCTCTCGGCGGTGCTGATGGGGATAGGCGCGATCCCGCCGTCGCGCATGCTGCGCGAGAGCGGCAACGTGTTCAGCGACCAGGACCTCGCGGACCTGAAGCGCAAGGGTGCCGTCGGCGACGTCTGCATGCGCTTCTACGACCCGCAGGGCCGTCTGGTCGAGACCGACTTCGACAAGCGCGTGATCGGCATCTCGACCGAGCAGATCCGGCGTGCGCGGCGGCGCATCGGGGTCGCGGGCGGCCGGCGCAAGTTCGAGGCGATCCGCGCTGCGGTTCGCGGCGGCTGGGTCAGCACCCTGATCACCGATCTGGCCACCGGCAAGCGCATGTTGGCGGAGCCCTGAAACCGAACGCCGTCGCGCGTGCGGACGGCCACCGACATCAAGGAGTAGACACATGATGGATCTGTTCGCCCTCACGGGCGAGGTCGCGCTGGTCACAGGCGCCGGTAGCGGCATAGGCCAGCGCCTCGCCGTGGGCCTTGCCGAGGCGGGCGCCGATGTCGCCTGCTTCGATCTGCCGCAGCAAGCGGCAGGCCTCGAAGAGACCGCCGTGCGCATCCGCGCGCAAGGCCGCCGCGCTCTCGTGCATCCGGGCGACGTGACGAACGCGGCCGACCTCGCGGCGGCGGTCGCGGCCGTCGAGTCGCAGCTCGGCGCGCTGAGCATCGGGCTGAACTGCGCGGGCATCGCCAACGCGGCGCCGGCCGAGGACATGCCCTACGAGCAGTGGCGGCGCGTGCACGCGATCAATGTCGACGGCGTCTTCCTCAGCTGCCAGGCGCAGGCGCGCGTGATGCTGCCGCGCCGCAAGGGCGCGATCGTCAACATCGCGTCGATGTCCGGCTCCATCGTCAACCGCGGGCTGCTGCAGGCCCACTACAACAGCTCCAAGGCCGCGGTCATGCACATGAGCAAGAGCCTGGCGATGGAGTGGGCCGAGCGCGGCATCCGGGTCAACAGCATCAGCCCCGGCTACACCGCCACGCCGATGAACCTGCGGCCGGAAGTGGCCGAGCAGGTGAAGATCTTCGAGCGCGACACGCCACTCGGTCGCATGGCCTCGGTGGACGAGATGGTCGGCCCGGCGGTGTTCCTGGTCAGCCGCGCGGCCTCGTTCTGCACCGGCGTGGACCTGCTGGTCGACGGCGGCTTCGTGTGCTGGTGACGTCAGCGGCCGAAGGGCGCCGTACGACGCGATCGGCTAGGCCGATCGCGCCAGGACGACCAGGATGGCGTCCACCTTCTTCTTGATGTCCTCGAGGTCGTCGCGGACGGCGTCGAGGGCGTCCTGCGTGTCGTCGGTTGTCGTGGCGACCGCGGCCTGATCGTCGGGCGAGGGCTGCAAGTCTTGGTGCAGGCCATGAAGTTCCCAGCCTATCCACGCGAGCGCGCCCAGCAGGGCCACACGCCAGATCCATTCACCGATCGCTCGCTTCATCTCGCTCCTTCTTGCCCACCGTCACGGCGGTCGCCGCATTATCCGGGTGCTGTCGTCGCGGCCGCGGATCGCAGTCGGATCGCCGGCGGCGCAGGTTCGATTCAGGGTTCGCTGAATATCGCGTAGGGGCTTGCCGGCATCGATGCTCTGCGCCGTGATTTGGCGCCGCATGGCCTTGTTTCTCGATCAATGCGAGCCGGTGTCTGTCGATAACCTGCTCACACGACTTTCGATAAGCAGTCACGAGGTCCACACATGAGACACGCCCAAACCAAGCAGCATTTTGCGGCGAGCCAGCGCGCCACGGTCAACCCGGACGCGATCGAATGGGAAGAGCTGCCGTCGCTGGCCTCGCGCGTCGTTCATCGCCGCACGGCCGCCGGTGGCCACGGTGCCAACGACTCGCGCTTCCAGGACAGCAAGAGCTTCGAGTCGCCGTGGAGCGCGACGATGCCCGTCGCGCTCGAGCCGGCAGCGACCCCGCAGCCCTTTGTCGAGCGCCTGAGCGGTCTCGCCACGCGCGAGGTCATCGAGCCGGATCTGCTCCAGCACTTCTTTGGTCCGAACGCCGACGCTCAGGCCATCTGAAGCTCCGCGATGCGGCGCGCTCGCGCCGCGCGCTTGATGGCCTGCGGCGCCTCGCCGAAGGTACGGAGGAAAGCGCGGCGCATGCGCTCGGGATCGACGAAGCCGGTCTTGTCGGCGATTCGTTCGATGGGGGAGTGATCGGCTTCGACGAGCAGGCGGGCGTGCTCGGCACGCATGCGCTCGATGGCCCGCGCAGGGGACTGCCCGGTGCTCTGGCGGAACTCGCGGCTGAAGTGCCGCGGGCTCATGTGGACGGCGCGGGCCAGCGCGTCCACCGACAAATCGCGGTGCAGGTTGTTCTTCGCGTAGGTGAGTGCCGCCTGGATGCGATCCGATCTCGACGCCAGGTCCGACAGCGGCGAGAACTGCGACTGTCCCCCGGCCCTGCGATGGTGAACGACGAGCTTCTTCGCGATGGAGCGTGCGGCGCCGGCGCCGAGATCGTCCTCGACGAGGGCCAGCGCCAGGTCGATGCAGGCCGACATGCCGGCCGATGTCCAGACCGAACCGTCGCGCACGTAGATGCGATCGTCTTCGACCTGCACGGAAGGGAAGCGCCGCTGCAGCTCGCGCGCATGGAGCCAGTGCGTCGTCGCGCGACGGCCTTGGAGGATGCCGGCCTCGGCCAGCACGAATGCGCCGGTGCAGATGCTGGCGATGCGTCGCGTGGTTTCGAGCGCGCAATCGAGCAAACGCAGCAGCGGCGGCGATGCCGGCGCCAACGTGTTGGATCCGGCTACCAGCAGTGTGTCGTAGCCGCCCGGATCCAGCGCGATCGTCTGCACCTCCGCGCCCATCGAACTCCTGACCGGGCCGCCGCCTTCGGAGACCACATGGATCTCGTACGTGCCGCCCGGTCCTTCGCGATTGGCCATCTCGAAGACCGTGGCGGCGGCCATGTCGAGGATCTGGAATCCAGGGAATACGACGAGACCGATGCGCTTCATGATGTGCTGAAAAAGGCTAGGCGCGCTTCAGCAGCTCCGGATCGACCGGCAGCTTGCGTATGCGCCGCCCCGTAGCCGCGAAGATCGCGTTCGTCACCGCGGGGAACACGGCAGCCGTTGCGGCCTCGCCGATGCCGCCCGGCGGCTCCAGGCTCTTCACGATGTGCGTCTCGATCGCAGGCGCTTCGTCGATGCGCAGCACGCGCGCATCGTGGAAGTTCGATTGCTCGATGCGCCCGTTCTTCAGCGTCGCCTGGCCGTGCAGGGCGGCGGAGATGCCGAAGATCGCGGCGCTCTGCATCTGTGCCTCGAGGGTGTCGGGGTTCACGACCACGCCCGTGTCCACTGCGCAGACGACCCGCTTCACGCTCACCGTGCCATCCTTGGCGACATCCACTTCCGCCGCCAGCGCCGTGTAGCTGCCGAAGGCAAACTGCAGCGAGATGCCGCGGCCGCGGCCTGGCGGCAGCGTCGACGATTCCCATCCGATCTTCTGCGCTGCGAGTTGCAGCACGGCGTTCGCGCGCGGGTTCGACCCGAGCAGCGCGGCCCGGTACGCCACCGGGTCCTGCTGGGCGGCCGCGGCCATCTCGTCGATGAAGCTCTCGACCACGAAGACGTTGTGCGTCGGCCCGACGCCGCGCCAGAACGCGGTCGGCACGAAGGGCTCGTGGTTGACGTATTCGATCAGGATGTTCGGCAACGCGTACGGCGGGTGCACGGCGCCGTCGACGGTCTCGGGATCGAGGCCGTCCTTGTAGAGCGGCGGAGCCCAGCGCTTGAGGATGGACGAGCCCGTGATGCGATGGCGCCATGCCACCGGGCGACCCTGCGCGTCCAGGCCCGCGGAGACGCGGTCGTAGAAGTACGGCCGGTACATGTCGTGCTGGATGTCCTCCTCGCGCGTCCACACGACCTTCACCGGTCCGTCGACCTGCCTGGCGATCTGCACCGCGCGCGTGACGCCGTCGGCTTCCAGGCGCCGGCCGAATCCGCCGCCGAGCAGATGGTTGTGCACCGTCACCTTCTCGACCGGCAGGCCCGTGACCGCGGCGGCGGCCGCCTGCGCCCGCGTCGGCACCTGGGTGCCGACCCAGACTTCGCAGCTGTCCGGCCGCACGTGCACCGTGCAGTTCATCGGCTCCATCGCCTGGTGAATCAGGAAGGGCAGCTCGTAGACGGCTTCGAGGCGTGTCGCCGCAGCGCTCATCGCCTGCGCGTTGTCGCCTTCGCTGCGCGCCACCGCGGCCGGTCCGGCGGAGGCCCGCGCCATGGCCTGCACGATGTCGGCGGACGACACGTGGCCGTTCGGCCCATCGTCCCATTCGATCGCGAGCGCGGCCAGGCCCTTCTTCGCCGCACCCATGTGATCGGCCACGACGGCCACGCAGTCGTCCAGGCGCACGATCTGCCGCACGCCGCGCACGGCCAGCGCCTTGCTGTCGTCGACGCCGCGCAGGCGGCCGCCGAACACCGGCGACTGCGCCAGCGTCGCGATCTTCATGCCCGGCAGTCTCGTGTCGATGCCGTAGGTCGCCGTGCCGTTCACCTTGGACGGCGTGTCCAGCCGCTTGGCCCGCGTGCCGATCAGCTTGAAGCCGCCGGCCGCCTTGAGCGGCACCTTGTCCGGGACCGGAAGCGCCGCCGCGTCGGCGACGAGCGTGCCGTACTTCGCCCGGCGGCCGCTGCTGACGTGCACGACCTCGCCACGTTCGGCGCGGCAGGTGTCGGGCTCGACCTGCCATCGCCTGGCCGCGGCCTGCACGAGCAGCACGCGAGCGGTCGCGCCGGCGCGCCGCAACGGCTCGAAGGCGCCGCGGATGGCGTTCGAGTTGCCCGTCGCCTGCAAGCCCAGCAGCGGATTGGCGTACAGCTTGTCGCTGGGCGGTGCGTGCTCGAGATGCACCGACGGCAGGTCCACCTCCAGCTCTTCGGCGATCAGCATCGGGATCGACGTGTAGGTCCCTTGCCCCATCTCGATGTAGGGCATGGTCATGGTCACCTTGCCGTCCGGGTCGATGCGCACGAACGCATTCGGCGTGAACGCGGTGCCGCCGGCCGGGGCCGCATCGGCTTTGGCCGCCGAGAGCACACCCACGCCGACCAGCAGGCCGCCGCCGGCCGCGAGCGTGGCCGAGAGAAAGGTCCGGCGCGTCAGGCCGGTGCCGCCGGATTCGGACGCGTGGTCCTGAAGGCGATCGATCAGCATGGCTAGGCCCTCCCGGCACTGGTGGTGGCCAACGCGCGCGCTGCCGTCTTGATGCCCTCGCGGATCCGGACATAGGTGCCGCATCGGCAGACGTTGCCGGCCATCGCCTCGTCGATGTCGCGGTCGGTGGGGGTGGCGTTGCGGGCCAGCAGGCCGGCTGCCGACATGAGCTGGCCGGACTGGCAGTAGCCGCACTGCGGAACGTCGAGATCGACCCACGCCTTCTGCAGCGCGCGGCCGATGCGCGAGTCCGCAAGATGCTCGATCGTTCCGATGTTCGCGTCAGCTATCGATTCGACCGTGGTGATGCAGGAGCGTGTCGCGACGCCGTCGACGTGCACCGTGCATGCGCCGCACAGGCCGAGCCCGCAGCCGAACTTCGTGCCGGTCATCCCGAGAACGTCACGCAACACCCACAGGACCGGCGTGTCGCCGTCGACGTCCACCGCGCGTCTTGCGCCGTTGATCTTGATCTGCTGCGACATGTCGTCTCTCCTCGCGTGGCCGGCCGGCTCCAGGGTGGCGGCCGATCGGCGGCAGTGTGCGCTGCACGGCCGCTCGGAGTAAGGCCGCCGCGGCCAATGCACCTTTGATGTCGATGGAACAATCGCGAGCGCCAAGACCACGGCGCCCGCGCTCAGCTGCCGCCGGCGTCCACCGCGGCCGCAGCGGCGATGGCGTCGGCCACCTGCGCCGGACGCGACAGCTGCGGCACATGCGAGGCCGGCACGCTGACGATGTGCGCGCCGATCTTCTCCGCCATGGCCTGCTGCAGGCCCGGATCGATCATGTGGTCCTGCCGCGTGAGCACGAACCACGACGGCTTGGTCTTCCACGCCGCGACCGTCGCTTTCGCTTCGAAGCTCTTGGCGCTGATCGGGCCCTGCGACACGGCCAGCAGCGCGGTCTTGGCCGCCGGCAGATCCTGTGCGAAGTGCCGGGCCACCCCCTCGGGGCGCAGCGACAGGAAGCCGTCCTGGTCCTGCACCAGGAACGCCGAGCCGGGCGGCGTCGGATAGCCCTGGCCCAGGTCCGCCACCGACTGGCCTTCCGACGGCGCGAACGCCGCCACGTACACGAGCGACTTCACGCGCTCGTGCAGGCCCGCCTCGGTGATGACGACGCCGCCCCACGAGTGGCCGACCAGGACCACCGGACCGGTCTGCGCATCGAGGGCGCGGCGCGTCGCGGCGACATCGTCGGCCAGCGAGGTCAACGGGATCTGCACCGAGACCACCTTGAGCCCTCGGGCCTGCAGCAGCGGCACGACCGGATCCCACGATGAGCCGTCGGCGAAGGCGCCGTGAACGAGGACGGCCGTCGCCTTGGGCGCAGCGCCGCGCGCCGCCTGGGCCACGAACCCGCCGAGCGCGGCGACGAATGCGGCTGCGAGCAGCAGCGCGCGAGTGATCCGGAATTTCATGGCAGCACTCCTTGCTGGGCGTCAGACCAGTTCGATGGTCACGTCGATGTTCCCGCGCGTGGCCTTCGAGTACGGGCAGGTCTCGTGGGCTTCATGCACCAGCGCGCTCGCGACTTCGCGCTCGATGCCGGGCAGATGCACGTTCAGGCGCGCCCGCAGCTGGTAGCCGCCGTCGTTCTGCCCCAGGTCGACCTCGGCATCGATCGCCGCGCCGGCGGGCAGCGGCTGCTTGCGCTTGGCGGCTGCCAGGCGCATCGCACCCATGAAGCACGCCGACCAGCCCACGGCGAAAAGTTGCTCCGGGTTCGTTCCCGGCTTCGCGCTGCCGGGGCTGCTGAGCTTGACATCGAGCGCGCCGTCGTCGGAGCGGCCGGCGCCGTCGCGGCCGCCGGTGATGTGCGCCTTGGCGGTGTAGAGGACTTGATCGAGATGGGTGTTCATGGCGAGGTTCCTTTCAGTGGGTGGTGGAAATCAAGATCGGATTCGAGGCGATCGTCATGTCGACACCCCGCGGCGCAGCGACCTGAAGCCCACGCGCAGCTCTTCGGTGAAGGCCTGCGGCTGTTCCCAGGCCGCGAAGTGGCCGCCCTTGGCCAGCCGGTTGTAGTGGATGAGCTTGGGATAGGCCCGCTCGGTCCAGCTGCGCGGCGCCGCGTAGATCTCGTCGGGGAACACGCTCACCGCGACCGGAATCGCGAGGTTCTTGACGTCGAAGAACGCGAGCTTGTTCTCCCAGTACAGGCGAGCCGAGGAGACGGCCGTCTTCGTCAGCCAGTACATCGTGATGTTGTCCAGCACATCGTCGCGCGTGAGGCCCTCGGCCTGCCCATCGAAGACGCGCGCGATCAGCGACTGGCTCTTCGCGTCGTGGTCCAGGATCCAGGCGGCCAGCCCGATCGGAGAGTCTTCGATCGCGTAGAGCGTCTGCGGGCGGTTCGCCATCTCGATCGCGTAGCCCAGGCCGTGCTTGAAGAAGGTGTCGAGCTGCTCGAAGGCGTGCAGCTCGTCGGCCGAAAGACCTGCCGGAGCCGGTTGGCGGAGCGAGAGCGCCCTGGACACCTCGGCCGGGACTGTCGCGGGCATGTTGACGTGAACGCCGAGCAGCTCGGGCGGCGCGATCAACGCGATCTGCTCGGTGACGGCGTCGCCCCAGTCGCCGCCCTGGGCCACGTACTGCGTGTAGCCCAGGCGCTTCATCAGCACGATCCACGCGCGGGCGATGCGCACCGGGTCCCAACCCGTCTCGGCGGGCTTTCCGGAGAAGCCGTAACCCGGGATCGACGGGATCACGACATCGAACGCGTCCTCGGCCCTGCCGCCGTGGGCCGTCGGGTCGGTGAGCGGGCCGATGACCTTCAGCTGCTCGATGATGGAGCCGGGCCATCCGTGCGTGATGACGACAGGCAGCGCGTTCGCATGCCGGGAGCGCACGTGGATGAAGTGGATGTCGACGCCGTCGATGGTCGTGATGAACTGCGGCAACGCATTGAGCTTCGCTTCGCACTTTCGCCAGTCGTAGCGTGTGCTCCAGTAGCGCGCGAGCTGCTGCATGGTCGCGAGGCGCACGCCCTGCGATTCGTCGGAGACGGTCTCGCGCGTGGGCCAGCGCGTCGCCGCAATGCGACGGCGCAGATCGGTCAGCGCCTCGTCAGGGAACGAAATGCGGAAAGGGCGCACCGCATCGGCTGCCGTGTCGCCGGCCGCCGCGGCCTGCGCAAGCCCGGGGATCGTCAGCAGGCCGAGGCCCAGTGCGCCCGCCGCTGCGGCGGACGCGCCGAGCAGGCCGCGTCGCGTGAGGTGTGCCGCTGCGGGCGCGTTGGCGCTGCCGGTCGGCTGTTCGCTGGACATGGTGCGTACCTTTCGTGGGGAGGAGGGGACAGCGCTTGGACGTCGGACGTCGATCGCCGTGGCCTACCCAACATAGGTGCGGGGGCCTGGACCCGAATGACAAACTTCCCTCGTTTCTGGACAAGCACGCTGACGGCGAAGCCGATGCGCGTGCGCCGCATCACTCAGGCGCCCGACGCAGCCGTCGTTTCCGGTCTAATCGGGTGTTCTCATTCGGGAGCACCCCATGGACCGTATCGCAGCGATGAATGCCTTCGTGCGGGTGGTCGAGGCCGGCACGTTCACGAGGGCGGCCGAAACCCTGAACCTGCCCAACGCCTCGGTGACACGGCTGATCCAGGGCCTGGAGCAGGACCTGAAGGTTCGCCTGCTGCATCGCACCACCCGCGCCGTGACCGTCACGCCCGAAGGCGCGACCTACTATGAACGCGTCGTGCGGCTGCTGGCGGAGCTGGCCGACATCGAGTCCACCGCGCAGCAATCGCTCGCGAAGCCCTCGGGCAAGGTCAGGGTCGATGCGGCGGCGGCGATCGGCACGATGATCCTGTTGCCGTCCCTGCACGAGTTCTACCGCGACTATCCGGACGTCGAGATCGAGCTCGGCGTCGGCAACCGTCGCACCGACCTCGTCGCCGAAGGCGTGGACTGCGCGATACGCGTGGGCGAGGTGAGCGAGCAAATGGTGGTCGCGCGGCGTCTCGGCCGGTACGCCTTCGTCACCTGCGCGACGCCGGCCTTCCTGAAGCAGCACGGTACGCCCGCCACGCCGGCCGACCTTGCCAAGCTGCCGACCGTCGGATTGCTGGCGTCGCGCACGGGCCGGGCCCTGCCGTTCCGATTTGTCAGAGGCGAGACCGAGTCCGATGTCGAGGGCAACCACCGGCTCGTCGTCAACGACACCAACTCGTACGTGACCGCGGCACTGAACGGCCTGGGCATCGTTCAGGCCCCCTCGTATGCGGTGGACGAGGCCATCAAGGCAGGCGAGCTGGTGCCGGTGCTGGCGGGCTGGACGACGCCGGACTACCCGGTGCACGTGCTCTACGCGCCGAACCGCTATCTGAGCGCCAAGGTCCGCGTCTTCATCGACTGGACGGTGGCGCTGTTCGAGCGCAACGACTGCATGTGCCGCCACTGAGAAGGTGTGCCTTCCGAGCCGGCCCTTCGGCCCGCGAGGCCGCGGGCGGTCAGACGACCGGGGGCTGCGCGTCCTGACGAAGGATCGCCCGTCGCAGCCGCTCGATGCCGCGGTCGCGTATGCCGAGCTGCTCCAAGGTCTGCACGGTAGCGTCGAAGTAGGCCCTCGAAGTCCCCAGCGGCCCGCGGCCCGTGCGTATCAGGCGGGCGACGGTGTCGACGGGATGGTCGCCGATGTAGCGGTCGTGGCGTCTGTGGGTCACGAACGTCAGCGCCGTGACCGCCTCCAAGCCCGCATGGGCCCGCACCCATTGCGCCCTGTACGACCCGGCCAGCATCTCGCGCCTCCAGAGCAGCCGCGTCTCCGCTTCGACCTTCGCGGCGTCGATGCGATAGAGCATGCCGCGGCAGACCCCGCCCCGGTCGAGCGCGAGCATGGCACCCGGCTCCTGGAGCGTGCCGCGCCCGATCAGCAGGCGCAGGCAGAACCGCCGATGCCAACCGTGCACACGCGCCGGCCGCGCGTCCGCCACGTCCAGCGCGGGGTTCCACATCAGCGAGCCGTAGCCGAAGACGTGCAGATCCGCGCCGGGCGGCAGATCGCTCAGCGCGGCGGCGCGCGACGCCTCGAGCTCCGCGTCACTGCGCAGCCGGACGCCGGCGGGCGAGCCGGCACGCAGCGCCGCGACGAACGTTCCTTCGGCAAGGCGCCTGCGCGTCTGCTCGTGTTCGCTGGGGTCCATACGTTCTTCAGTGCGCGCCGCCGGCATCCACCGGGCCCGACGTGCGCGCCGGCCGGGCCAGCCACACCACCGCGATCAGCAACGAGAAGAGCAGGGCGGAGCCGAGGAAGATGTCGTCGGCGGCGCGCGTGAACGCCTGCTGATCGATGATGCGGTTCAGCAGCGCCGCCGCCTGCTGCGGCGCCAGGCCCAGCGTGTGCAGCGTGTCGAATGCCTGCGTTGCATCGGGGCTCGCCTGCGTGATGGCCTCGGTCAGGTGCGCGTGATGCAAGGTCGCGCGGTTGTCCCACAGCGTCGTCGTGATCGACGTGCCGAACGCGCCGGCCGTGATGCGGACGAAGTTGCTCAAGCCCGTGGCAGATGCAATCTTCGAAGGATCGAGGCCGGACACGATCACCGCCACCAGCGGCGTGAACAGGCAGGCGACGGCCGCGCCTTGAATGAGCGTGGGCAGCATGATGGACCACTGATCCACCTGCGGCGTGTACTGCGCGCGCATCAGCAGCACGATGGCGAACACGACGAACGACGTGGTCGAGATCCAGCGCGGGTCCACCTTCGGCAGGATGCGGCCGATGTAGGGCGACAGCAGCACCGCGAAGACGCCCACCGGCGCCAGCGCGAACCCGGCCGCTGTCGCGGTGTAGCCCAGGTATTGCTGCAGCCACAGCGGCAGCAGCACGACGTTGCCGAAGTACACGAGCCAGGCCAGCGAGAGCGCCGTCGCGCCGATCGCGAAGTTGCGGCGCGCGAACAGGCGCAGGTCGACGATGGGGTGCTCCGCCGTCAGCTCCCAGATCAGGAAGACGACGAAGCCGATCGCCGAGACGATCGCCATCGTGACGATGGTCGGGGAGTGGAACCAGTCGAGCTCCTTGCCCTTGTCGAGCAGCACCTGCAGCGAGCCGACCCACACGACCAGCAGGCCGAGGCCGACGCCGTCGATCGGCAGCTTGCGCGTCGGCGTTTCGCGGTGGCGGTAGATCGCCCAGGTGATCGCCGCAGCCAGCAGGCCGACCGGGATGTTGATGTAGAAGATCCACGGCCAGGAGATGTTGTCGGTGATCCAGCCGCCCAGCAGCGGCCCGGCGACCGGTGCCACCAGGGTGGTCATCGACCACATCGACAGCGCGAACGCGGAGCGCTCCTTGGGATAGGTCGACAGCAGCAGCGCCTGCGACAGCGGGATCATCGGCCCGGCGACCAGGCCCTGCAGCACGCGAAAGAAGATCAGCAGCTCCAGCGTCGGTGCGAAGCCGCACAGCCAGGACGTCAGCACGAACAGCAGCACGCTGGAGGTGAACAGCCGCACGGCGCCCAGGCGCTGCGCCAGCCAGCCCGTCAGCGGCACCGAGATGGCATTGGCGACGCCGAAACTCGTGATGATCCAGGTGCCCTGGTTGGAGCTCGCGCCGAGGTTGCCGGCGATCGCCGGCAGCGACACGTTGGCGATCGAGGTGTCGAGCACGTTCATGAACGTGGCCAGGGACAGCGCGAGCGTTCCCAGGACCAGCTGCATCCCCGTCAGCGGACGGGCGGCATCGGTGGACATGGTGGGCCTTCCTGCGGTTCTCAACGCGCGCTGGCGATGCGGGCTGCCTTCGGCGTGGCGCCGGCGGGCGTCGCGGCCGTCGCGCCGTGCGGCTGCACCGCGCCGTTGGTGGCGATGATCTGGCGCACGCGTTCATCGGCGCTGCGCTGCACGTCGTCGAAGACGTCGGTGGTCGCGATCGACTGCGTGCGCGTCGTGTTGGCCAGCGTCTTGCCGCTGACGTCGTGCGTGTCGACCGTCACGTCCATCGACAGGCCGACGCGCAGCGGATGCGCCGCGAGTTCGTCGGGCTGCAGCTCGATGCGCACCGGCACGCGCTGGACGATCTTGATCCAGTTGCCGGTCGCGTTCTGCGCGGGCAGCAGCGAGAAGGCCGAACCGGTGCCGGCGCCCAGGCCCTCCACCGTCCCGTGGTAGACGACCTTCCGGCCGTAGATGTCCGCTTCGGCGATCACCGGCTGGCCGATGCGCACGTTCCGAAGCTGGCTCTCCTTGAAGTTCGCGTCGACCCACACGCCCCCGAGCGGGACCACCGCCATCAACGAAGCGCCCGCCGCGACCTTCTGCCCCACCTGCACGCCGCGCCTGGCGACGTAGCCGGCCACCGGTGCAGGCAGCGTCGTGCGGTTCAGCGCGATGTAGGCTTCGCGCACGCGTGCCGCGGCGCGCTGCACGTTCGGGTGCGCATCGGGCGTCGTGCCGTCGGTCAGCGTCTGGTTGGACGCCAGCTGCTGCCGGGCGGCCGTCAGCGCCGCCTGGGCCGCGGCGACCGTGCTCTGCGCGGCCGCAAGCTGCGAGGCCGCATGCTCGTACTCTTCCTTGCCGACAGCGCCCGAGCTCGTGAGCGCGGCCCGGCGGCGCACGTCGTCCTCGGCCTTCGCCGCATCGCTGCGGGCCTTCGCGAGATCGGCTTCGCGCAGCGCGATCTGCGCGGACAGCGTGCCGTTGGTCGCGTACAGCGCGTGCACCTCGCGGACGGTCTGCGCGAGCTGCGCCTCGGCCTGGTCGAGTGCGACCCTGGCGTCGACCGGGTCGAGCCGGACCAGTTCCTGGCCCGCCTTCACGAAATCGGTGTCGTCGACCCCGATCGCCACGACGGTGCCGCCGACCTGCGGCGTGATCTGCACGACGTTGCCCTGCACATAGGCGTTGTCGGTGGATTCGCGATGGCTCAGCTCGAGCGCGTAGTAGGCACCGTACGCGCCGGCGGCGACGGTGAGGGCGGCGGCGACACCGGCCAGCCATTTTTTGCGCCGCTTGAGCCGGGCGGCCGAAGAGAGGAGGGGGACGCTGTCGTTCGAGGTGGTCATGGCGATGGCTCCTGATGGCGGGTGCGGTTCGTTCACGCCTGCACGTATCCGCCGCCCAGGGCGTGGGCGAGCATGGCTTGCGTGTCCAAGGCCTTGGCCTTGAGGTCGTTGTCGGATCGGCGCTGGGCGAGCACGTTGGTCTCGGCGGTCAGCACGCTCAGGTACGAGCCCAGGCCGGCGCGATACCGTTCGAGCGCCAGCTCGTAGGCGCTTTGCGCGCTGGCCAGCGCTTGCGCCTGTTCGCGCTGCTGGCGCTCGATGGACTGCACCAGGCTCAACGCGTCGGCCGTCTCGCGCAATGCTTCGAGCACGGCGCCGTTGTAGGCCTCGACCGCGATGTCCACATCGCCGGCCTTGCCGCGATAGTTCGCGCGCAGACGGCCGGCGTCGAAGATCGGGAGCCGCAGTGCGGGGCCGGCGCCGAACTGACGGCTGCCTGCCTGGAGCAGGTTGTCCAGGCCGATGCTCGTGAAGCCGGCGAACGCGAGCAGATTGATGCTCGGATAGAACTGCGCGCGCGCCGCCTGCAGGTCGTGCGTCGCCGACTCGACGCGCCAGCGCGCCGCGGCGACGTCCGCGCGGCGTCCCAGCAGATCGGCCGGCAAGGCGCTGGGCAGCGGAACCAGCTCGACCTTGCTCAGATGCGGCGCGAGCTCGTCCTGCGCATTCGGCGGCAGGCCGGCGAGCGCGGCGAGCGAGTGGCGGACGAGTTCGCTTTCCGCACCGATCGCTTCGATCGCCGCGCGAACCTCCGGCACCGCGCCTTCGCTCTGGCGCAACTCGACCGCGGTGTCCAGCCCGAGCGTGACGCGCTGTCGGGTCAAGTCGAGAATCTCGACGCGTTGCGCGAGCGAGCGTTCGAGCACGTCGCGCTGATCGGTCAGCCTCGCGAGCTGCACGTACTGGCGCACGATGTTGCTCGACAGCAGGACACGCGCCGCCTGGTAGTCGGCCTGTGCGGCACGCTGCGAGCCGATGGCGGCATCGAGCTCGGCGCGCCGGCGGCCGAACACATCGATCTCCCAGCTGCCGGTCACGAGCAGCGAACCGCTGTTCTGGACGGTGCCCGCCAGCACCGG
>DATCSE010000200.1:0-2871 GCA_036568605.1 Burkholderiaceae bacterium
AGATTGCACAGCACGGCGTGCTCGGCCCGGACATGTCCGATTTCGCGGGCTGACTGCAGTGCCTGCCTGAACCGGGTCAGTGCTTCGGCCGTCTTGCCTTGCTGCTTGCAGAGCAGCCCGAGGTTGGAGGTGGCCGAGATCTTCCAGCGAGCGTCGCCAACTTCGTCGGCGAGTGCAATAGCGCGCTGATAGTGCTCCGCTGCAGCGGCATGATCACCGGCTTCGTGACACAGTCCGCCAAGGTTGTTGAGCAGCCCGCCTTCTCTGCGTCGATCGCCCAGCTGTGTGACCAGGTCCAGCGCCTGCATGTAGTGCTCCCGGGCGTGGTCGAACTGTCCAAGAACGCCGGCAAGCTGCCCGAGGCTGTTGAGGGCATAGGCCTTCAGCGAGACATCCTGCATTTGCTCTGCGTACAGAAGGCAGTGGGCGAGACTGCTCTTTGCTGGCTCATGTTCGCCAAAGATGATTTGGTGGTCGGCGAGGCCCAACAGCAAGCGAGCACGGATCCGCAGGTCTTGCTCGCCGGCCACCGACAAGCCGTACTCGAAATGCTCGCGCGCCGAATCTCCTCTTCCGAGGGCCTCGTCGGCGACTCCTGCCACCCACGCAACCTTCGCGCGCCACCCGGATTCGAGTTCCGGCAAAGACGCGGTCGACTTGGCCAAATCCGCGGCAAGCCTGAACGGCCCTGTCAAATACAGCACAGCCGCTGCATTCAGCAGGCAATCGACAGCTTCCCGGGGTTGGCCCGCTGCCGTGGCCCGTCGGCAGGCGGCAACAAGGTTGTCCGCTTCGGCGCACTGGTCCCGAACGGCCGCCGTTTCGCTGAGTGAGCCAAAGTAGCGCCAATGCCTCATCGAGGCGCCGGCGCGGGCAGTCGTCTCCAAATGATCGGACGCGTACTCCTTGACGGTTTCAAGGAGAGAAAAACGTTGATCGCGGGATTGGAACAGCAAGCTCTTGTCGACGAGCCAGACGAGGAGATCGTCAATGCCCGGCCACGCCGGGTCGGCCTCGACGACCGCGCTTGCCGCATCGAGGGTAAAACCACCTTCGAATACCGAGATCTGCGCGAGGCAGCTCCTCTCCGCATCACTCAGCAACTCCCACGACCAATCCAGCGCTGCGCGCAGCGTCGCCTGCCGATCGTTGCGCCCGGCGCGCGACATCAGCACATCAAAGCGTTCGCTCATCCTCGACAGCAGCACACGCGGCGTCATCGCGCGCACGCGTGATGCGGCGAGCTCGATGGCAAGCGGCAGGCCGTCCAGCACCTTGACGAGCTGGTGAATCGCTGCACCGTCGTCGTCGCGCACTCGAAAGTCGTGCTTTGCCGCGCGGGCACGGCGAATGAACAGCTCGGCCGCATCGTCCCCCGGCAGCGGGTCCAGCATCAACATCTGTTCCCCCACGATGCCCAGCACCTCACGCGTCGTGACGACGAACTTCGCCCTCGGCGCACGGTCGAGCCAGCGCCCTACCGTCTCCTCGGCGTGCTTCGCGACCTGCTCGAAGTTGTCGAAGATCACGAGGCACTCGCCGCGCCCGGCGATCGCGTGGGCCAGCTGGACGGCGGGATCGGTCCTGCCCAGCGGCACGTCCAGCCCCTGCGCCACGCCGAAGTAGATGCCGTCCAGCGTGCGCGCCGCGGCGAGGTCGCAGAACCAGACACCGCCCGGATAGTCGCCCAGCCAGGTCCACGCGTAGCGCGTGACGAAGCGCGTCTTGCCCGTGCCGCCGATGCCCAGCACGCTGACCAGGCGCACGTCGGGGCTGTCCAGCTTGTCGGCCAGCAGGCGCAGCGGTTCGTCGCGGCCGACGAAGCTGTCGCGCTCGGCCGGCAGGCTGTGCTTGATCTCGCGCACCGGTTGCCACAGCAGCGCGGGCGGCGCCCCCGCTTCCGAGGTCTCGCGGCGTACCACGCGGTACGCCTTGCTCTCGTCGGGGGGCGGTACGAAGGGGGCTGTGTCGTCGCCGATCTCGAACAACTCGATCGGCTCGGACAGCCCCTTGAACCGCCAGTGGCCGTGCGATTCGATGCGCATGGCGGTGCCGCTCGCGCCGGGGTCAGAGCCGGCGCCGTGTCCGTCCAGGGCCTCGAGCGCAAGGGCATCGCGCGCGTCGGCGCTGATCAGCGTCTGGCCGCCCAGGGCCGTGCCCATCACGCGCGCGACGATGGGCTTGGCCATGCCGTCGACCTCGAAGCGCTTCGCGCCGCGCTCGATCTCGCCGGCGCTGTTCTCGCGCAGCGTCAGCGCGCCGACGTGGATTCCCACGCGGGCCTTGAACGGCAAGTCCAGCGCCGCGAGTGCGCGGTGGTAGGCGATGGCGTAGGCCGCGGCGTCCGCGGCACGGTCGAAGACGGCAAGCAGGCCGTCGGTCTTGTCGATCTCGCGCCCGTGCCACACCTGGAGCAGATCGCGGGCCGCGCGATCGTGGGCGGCCCACATGCGGGCGGTCTCGGCTTCGCCGGCAGCAAGCGAAATGCGCGTGCTGTCGACCACGTCGGTCAACAGCAGCGCGCGACGCGTCTCGCCGAGCGTGTGCCGGGTGTGCATCCCTCCGCCTCTTGCGCAGGCGGTGGAAAGCCCGCGCCTCTTTCAGTGTAAGTGCGAGACCCGCCGACGCATAGCGCCGCCGGAGACGGCGGAGGGTTCGTGCCGAGCGGGGTGCTCCTGCGGAAGCAGCCCGTGTCAGGCCGCGTCAGGCCGCGTGCGCCAGCTCGTCCATCGCGTAGACGCGGCCGAAGCGGTTGCTCAGGAAGGCCGCGAGCGGGACGTCCTCCTGGCGCACGAAACCGGCCTGCGGCAGGCGGCCCTGGGCCAGCAGGTCCAGCATCGCGCACAGGCTGGAGGCGGTCGTGATCTGGAT
>DATCSE010000201.1:0-7639 GCA_036568605.1 Burkholderiaceae bacterium
GGTGTCGGCCCCGCCGGCGGCTGCAGCAGCACCGGCCGTCGCGGCCGCGCTGCCGACCCACTGGCTCGCCGGCCTCGAGGAGGACGCGCGCCGGCTGCTGCTGGCCGGCGAACCCGAGGTCTGGGACGCGCTGACCCGCAAGTTCGAGGCGCAGCTGATCCACACCGCGCTCGAGATCACCCGCGGGCGGCGGATCGAGGCGGCGCAGAAGCTGGGCATAGGCCGCAACACGATCACCCGCAAGATCCAAGAGCTGGGCCTGGACGACTGATTTCGGGCTGATTTCGGCTGGATAGTGGACCGCGCACCGCCTATGCTGGATTTCTGCGGCCCGCGCTGACGGGCCGCTCACTGCGGCGGGCCGTCAGGGGCCGACCTCGTGCAGCGCGTTGCCTATGGCCCCGAGGGGACAACCATGGCCACCTATGTCATGCTCGGCAACTTCACCGACCAGGGCATCCGCAGCGTCAAGGAGACCACCCATCGCGCCGAGACGGTCGAGGCCGCGGCGCGCAAGGCCGGCTTGGCGATGAAGCAGATCTTCTGGACGCTGGGCTCGCATGACCTCGTCTGCGTCTTCGACGCGCCCGACGACACCGCGATCACCGCGTTCACGCTGTCGGTGGGCGCCGCCGGCAACGTGCGCACGCAGACGCTGCGCGCTTTCGACCGGACGGAGATGAACGCCATCCTGTCGAAGATGTCGAAGGTGTCCTGAGGATTTGCGCCAGGCCGGGGCTCAATCGGCCAGCTCGACCACCACCGGCGCGTGATCGCTGGGCCGCTCGTTCTTGCGCGGCTGCCGGTCGATCGCGCAGGCGCCGACGCGCGGCTTCAGCGCATCGGTCACGAGGATGTGATCGATGCGCAGCCCCTTGTTCTTCTGGAACCCGAGCATGCGGTAATCCCACCAGCTGTATGCCTTCGGCGGCTGTTCGAACAGGCGGAACGCGTCGTGCAGCCCGAGGCCCAGCAGCGCGCGGAAGTGCTCGCGCTCGGGCTCGCTGCACAGCACCTGGCCGGCCCAGGCGACCGGGTCGTGCACGTCGCGGTCTTCGGGCGCGATGTTGAAGTCGCCCATCAGCGCGAGGTTCGGGTGGCGTTCGATCTCGCCGCGCAGCCACTCGCGCAGCGCCTCCAGCCAGCGCAGCTTGTAGGCGTACTTTTCGCTGCCCACGGTCTGGCCGTTCGGCACGTACACGCCGATCACGCGCACCGGCGCCGCGACGCCGTGCTGGTACGTGCCGGCGATCACGCGTGCCTGATCGTCCTCGAAGTCGGTGATGTTGCGCGTCACGTCGGCCGCTTCGCCGATGCCGGCGCGGTGCAGCAGCGCGACGCCGTTGTAGGTCTTCTGTCCGAACCAGTGACCGCGGTAGCCGGCGGCCTCGAGTTCGGCCTTCGGAAACTTGTCGTCGGACAGCTTCAGCTCCTGCAGCGCGATCACGTCGACCGGGTTCGCCGCTAGCCAGGCGAGCAGCTGCGGCAGCCGCGCCGCGAGCGAATTGACATTCCAGGTGGCGAGTTTCAAGGCGGTCTCAGGCGGAGGGAAAGGGCCGTATTGTGCGTTGCCCCCGCGAATGCGGTCGCGATGTGCCGGATACTCCACGCCGGAGACGCACAGATGGCGAATGCCAAGCACGCCGCGCGCCGTTCGGGTTCGCTTGCCGACGCCTGCAGCCGCAAGAGCGCGCTGGCCTGGCTGGCCGGCGATGCCGCCGCAGCCGAAGCGCATGCGCGCGAGGCGCTGCGTCTCGATACGCGGCATGCGGAGGCGCATACCAATCTGGGCGCCATCCTGCGCAACACGCAGCGCGTCGAGGAAGCCGAGAAACACCTGCGGATCGCGCTGGAAAACGACCCGTTCCAGACCGCGGCCCTGACCAACCTCGGCGCGATCCTCGCGGGACGGAAGCGCGACCCCGAAGCCGAGGCGCTGTACCGCCGCGCCATTCAGATCGATCCGCGATATGGCCCGGCGCAGAGCAACCTGGGCCTGTGCCTGCTCAACGCCTGTCGCTTCGACGAGGCGATCGCCGTGCTGCGCGTGGCCATCGAACTGGACCCGAACAATGGCCAGGTCCTCAACAACCTGGGCGGCGCGCTATATGCCTGCGGGCACGTCGACGAAGCGATGCGGCTGTTCGCGCGCGCCATCGAGCTGGCGCCCGCGCTGGACATCGCGCGGCTGAACCTCGCGAGCATCCACCTGGCGCAGGGCGATTTCGAGCGCGGCTGGCCGCTGTACGAGGTGCGGCTCAGCCAGCGGATCGAAGCGAACCGGCAGGATGTGCCCACGCTGCCGTACCCGCGCTGGCAAGGCGAGCCGCTGGTCGGCAAGACCATCCTGATCTGGCCCGAGCAGGGCTTCGGGGACGAGATCCAGTTCGTGCGTTATGCCGGCCTGCTGAAGCAGCGCGGCGCGCGCCGCGTCATCGTGCGCTGCAGGCCGGCACTGCAGGATCTGATGCGCGGCGCAGCCGGCGTGGACCGCGTGACCACCTCGCGCACGCAGATCCCGCTGTGCGACTACTGGAGCCCGGCGCTCAGCCTGGCCTTGCACTTCGGCACGACGCTCGCGACGATCCCGGCGGCATTGCCTTACCTGCGGCCCGACGAACAGCGCATGCAACGCTGGCGTGCGAGGCTGCCGGAAGGGTTCAAGGTCGGCCTGGTGTGGAAAGGCGCGCGCCGGCACGGCAACGACAAGCAGCGCTCGCTGGCTTCGCTGCAGATGCTCGCGCCGCTGTGGGCGCTACCGGGCGTGCGCTTCGTCAGCCTGCAGAAGGGCGAAGGCGAAGACGAGGCGCAGCATCCGCCCGCCGCGCAGCCGCTGCTCGCGCTCGGCCAGGACATGGCCGATTTCGCCGATGCGGCGGCGATCGTCGCGCAGCTGGACCTGGTGATCTGCGTCGACACCGCCATCGCGCATCTGGCGGGTGGGCTGGGCAAGCCGGTGTGGGTGCTGGTGCCGGCCATCAACACCGACTGGCGCTGGCTCCAGGGCCGCACCGACTCGCCCTGGTATCCGCGCGTGATGCGCCTCTTTCGCCAGGAGCGCGGCGCCGGCTGGGAGCCGGTGATCGCACAGGTGGCGCAGGCACTGCGGGCGGACGTTCGGGGGCCCCTCGGCCGGGCACGCGTCCAGGCGCTGCTGGCCGATGCCGTGGCCGCACACCAGGCCGGGCAGGTGGCCGAGGCGCTGGACGGCTATCGGCAGGTCCTCGCGCTCGATCCCGACAATGCCGACGCCTGGCACCTGACGGGCCTGATCCAGCACGGGCAGGGGCAGTCGGAGGCCGCCGAGCAATCGATACGCCATGCCCTGGCGTTGCAGGAGTCGCATGTGTTCCTGCAGAACCTCGCGGTGCTGCTGAACGCGCTAGGCCGCAAGGCCGAGGCGCGGCAATGCGAGGCTCGCGCGGCGGCGCTGCAGCGGTCTCGCGGCCCCCGATAGATCAGCCGCGCGATGGCACCCCTGAAATTCTCCCTGCCCCTTTGGGAGAGGGCGGGGTGTCAGATGTGCAGCCAGGCGAGCCCGCCCAACACCACGCCGATGCCGCTGAGCACGAACACGCCGTACTCGAGCCACTTGCGCCTGGTCAGCAGCGCGATCGCGGCCATCGCGATCGCGATCTGCAGCGCCGTCGTGGCCTGGGCCCAGCGGTGATGCTGGTGCATCTGTTCGGCGCTCTTGTCGTCCCAGGCCTTGGCATCGGCTTCGAGCTTCTCGGCGGCCAGCTTGATCTCGGCCTTCTCGGCCTTGTAACGATTGATCTCGCCGGTGTAGAACGCCTTGCGCGACTCGGGTGCGAGCTCGAGCGCGAGCTCGCTCAGGTTCTGCTTGCTGCTCTTGGCTTGGTAGTAGTTCCACTGGTTCGACGCTTCGGTCTTCTTGATCGCGGCGTCGTTCTTGTAGAGGCCGGCGTTGGCCTGCGTCGCGCCGCCCATGTACGCGAAGATCGCGCCGATGGTGGCGATCACCGCGGTGGTCACGGCGAGCTGGCCGGCGAGCCCTTTGGGTTCGTGCTGCGCTGCGTGCTCGAGCTCGTGGTCGTGCGGGCCGTGCACGTGGAATCCGCCTTCGGACATCTCAAATCCCTCCGACTCTGGTGTAGGTGACGAAACTGTAGGGCACGCCGTGGGCGCTGGTGTGACGCTCGCGCTCGGTTTCGACGAAGCGGCTGCGGTCCCAGGCCGGGAAGAAGACGTCGCCGTCGAGCTCGGCGTCGATTTCCGTCAGCACCAGCTCGTCGGCCTGCGGCAATGCGAGGGCGTAAAGCTGCGCGCCGCCGATCACGAATACCTTCGCGGCGTCACCGGCCGCGGCCAGCGCGGCGGCGAGGCTGGTCGCGGTGTCGGCGCCGTCGGCACGCCACGCCGCATCGCGGCTCAGCACGAGGTTGCGGCGCCCGGGCAGCGGGCGGAAGTTCGGCGGCAGCGAATCCCAGGTCTTGCGACCCATGATCACCGGACAACCCATCGTGACGCGCCGGAAGTGGCGCAGGTCTTCGCTCTCGCGCCACACCAGGGCGTTGTTCTTGCCGATCGCGCCGTTGCGCGGGACGGCGGCGATCAGGCTCAGCATAGGGCGATTGTTCATGGCCCGCGATTGTGGCGCCTCGGGGCTGGGCTGCAGGGTGGGAACATGTCAGGTTTCTTGGACGCAAAGGCGCAAAGGGACGCAAAGACGCAAAGAAAGTCATCCTGATTTTTCCTTGGCGCCTTTGCGCTTCTTTGCGCCTTTGCGTCCAAGAAACTTCGGCAGACGGCACTCCAGCCGCGCGACGCCGCCGTTTGGCGGCTCACGTCAGCGACGCAGCTTCCTTGCCGTTCGCGAAGTGCTGCTGCATCAGCAGCCGCGCGCGCTCGGCGTTGCGCGCCTTCAGCGCTGCCATGATCTGGCGGTGTTCCTTCAACGAGGCCTCGAGCCGGCCCTGCTTGAACAGCGAATGGTGGCGGTTGAGCTTCATCACCTTGCGCAGGTCGGCGACGAGCTGGTTGCGCCAGCGGTTGTCGGCAATCGCCAGCAGCTTCATGTGGAAGCGCTCGTTCGCCGCGAAGAAGGCGTCGCGGTCGTCGACCCGGTCCTCGAGCTGCTGGTGCAGCGCGACCAGCTCGGCGATCTGCACCGCGCTGGCCGATTGCGCGACCACCGCGGCCGCGTCGCTCTCGAGCAGTGCGAGCAGGTGGTAGACCTCGGCCAGGTCCCGCTCGGAGACCTCGGTGACGTAGGCGCCGCGGCGCAGCTTCATCGTCACCAGCCCTTCGGCGGCCAGCACCTTCAGCGCCTCGCGCAGCGGCGTGCGGCTGATGCCGTACTCGGCGGCCAGCGCCTGCTCGTCGATCCAGCTGCCCGGGTGCAGCGTGTGCGCGAGGATGCGCGCGCGCAGCGCCTCGGCCACCTGCTCGTACAGCGCCTGCTCGCGCAAGCGGCCCGGCGCGGCCGTGGGGCGCGGCACCGGGGCGGCGGGCGGGTCGACGGCGATCTGCGGCTTCGGCATGCGATTGGTCACTCTGGCGGTAAGAATTCAATTTTGAATTATGATGAGGCGCAGCGTCGCCGTCCAGCCTTTCATTCGATGTGCATCCCGGGGCGCGGCCGACGCAGGAATCCACCATGGCACAGGACTCGACACTCAATTCCGATTCGTTGGCGGCATGGGAAAAGGCGGCGGCCAAGTCCGCGCCCGGCGGCGACCTGAGCGCGCTGCACTGGGTCACGCCCGAAGGGCTGACGGTCAAGCCCCTGTACACCGCGGCCGACCTGAAGGGGCTGCCGAACACCGACACCTTGCCCGGGTTCGCGCCGTTCGTGCGCGGCCCGCAGGCGACGATGTACGCGGTGCGGCCGTGGACCATACGCCAGTACGCCGGCTTCTCGACCGCCGAGGCCTCGAACGACTTCTACCGCAAGGCGCTGGCCGCCGGGGGGCAGGGCGTCAGCGTCGCGTTCGACCTCGCGACGCATCGCGGCTACGACAGCGACCACCCGCGGGTGACCGGCGACGTCGGCAAGGCCGGCGTCGCGATCGACTCGGTCGAGGACATGAAGATCCTGTTCGACGGCATCCCGCTGGACACGGTCAGCGTGTCCATGACGATGAACGGCGCGGTGCTGCCGGTGCTCGCCGGGTACGTCGTCGCGGCCGAGGAGCAGGGTGTCGCGCAGGACCGGCTCTCCGGGACCATCCAGAACGACATCCTGAAGGAGTTCATGGTCCGCAACACGTACATCTACCCGCCCGAGCCCAGCATGCGCATCGTCGGCGACATCATCGAGTACACGGCGAAGAACATGCCGAAGTTCAACTCGATCTCGATCTCCGGCTACCACATGCAGGAGGCCGGCGCGAACCAGGCGCTGGAACTCGCGTTCACGCTGGCCGACGGCAAGGAGTACGTGAAGACGGCGCTCGCGAAGGGGCTGGATGTCGACGACTTCGCCGGCCGGCTGAGCTTCTTCTGGGCGATCGGGATGAACTTCTATCTCGAGGTCGCGAAGATGCGCGCGGGGCGCTTGCTGTGGCACCGCATCATGAGCGGGTTCAAGCCCAGGAACCCGAAGAGCCTGATGCTGCGCACGCATTGCCAGACCTCGGGCTGGAGCCTGGCCGAGCAGGACCCGTACAACAACGTCGTGCGCACGACGATCGAGGCGATGGCCGCGGTGTTCGGCGGCACTCAATCGCTGCATACGAACGCGCTGGACGAGGCGATCGCGCTGCCCACCGAGTTCAGCGCGCGGATCGCGCGCAACACGCAGCTGATCATCCAGGAAGAGACGCACATCACCAACGTGGTCGATCCCTGGGGCGGCAGCTACATGATGGAGAAGCTGACGCAGGACATGGCCGATGCCGCGTGGAAGATCATCGAAGAGGTCGATGCGATGGGCGGCATGGTCAAGGCGGTCGCCTCCGGCTGGGCCAAGCTGAAGATCGAGGCGAGCGCCGCGGAGAAGCAGGCGCGCATCGATTCGGGCAAGGACGTGATCGTCGGCGTCAACAAGTACCGGCCGGCGAAGGAGCACCCGATCGAGATCCTGGACATCGACAACCACGCGGTGCGCGAGAACCAGATCGCGCGGTTGGCGGCGCTGCGCGAGAAGCGCGACGGTGCCCAGGTGCGCGCTGCGTTGAACGCGCTGACCGCGTGCGCGGAGTCGGGACAGGGTAATCTGCTGGACCTGAGCATCCAGGCGATCCGCTCGCGCGCGACGGTGGGCGAGGTGTCGGACGCGCTCGAGAAGGTCTGGGGGCGCCACCGCGCCGACACGCAGAAGGTGACCGGAGTGTATGCAGCCGCCTACGACAGCGCCGAGGGCTGGGACAAGCTGAAGGCCGAGATCGCCGAGTTCGCCGCCGAGCAGGGGCGCCGCCCGCGCGTGATGATCGCCAAGCTCGGGCAGGACGGCCATGACCGCGGCGCGAAGGTCGTCGCGACCGCGTTCGCCGACCTGGGCTTCGACGTGGACATCGGGCCGCTGTTCCAGACAGCCGAGGAATGCGCGAGGCAGGCGATCGAGAACGACGTGCACGCGGTCGGCGTCTCGACGCTCGCCGCCGGGCACAAGACCCTGGTGCCGGCGATCATCGAATCGCTGAAGCAGCAGGGCGCCGACGACATCATCGTGTTC
>DATCSE010000202.1:0-21707 GCA_036568605.1 Burkholderiaceae bacterium
CGATCGGCGGCTCGGCTCCGGGGCTTCAGCCGCGCGTCTGCGCGTCGGTCTTCTGGCGATGGATGCGCCGGCTCTGCCGGTTCTCGCTGCGCTGGATCGAGACCTGCTCGGCCTTGCCGATGTGCCCATTGCGCGCCGCGCTGGCTTCCTTGCGATCGACGTGGGCCTGGCCGCGCTCCAGCTTCGCGACTTCGCGGTTGGTCAGCGAGCCGTCCTGAATGCCGCCCTCGATGCGCTTCTCCTGGTTCCCGTTGCGTGCGACGTCGGCTTGCATGCGCTTGGATGAAACCGAGTTCGGGTTGCCGGTCACGCTGTTGTGGCGGTCAGCGGCGATGTCGCGGCTGACCTTGTTCTGCGCCGCATTCAGCTGCGCGCGCTCGGCATCCGTGAGCTTGCCGTCCTTCAGGTCCTTGGCCTGCAGGCGGTCGACCCGGGCTTCTTCCTTCTCGAGCTTGCCGGCTTCCTTCACGCTCAGCGAGCCGTCCTTCAGGCCGTTCTCGATGCGGGTCTGCTGGTTCACGTCGCGCTGCGTCGTGGTCGCGGCGGTGGTCTGGGCGTAGGCGCCGGCACAGGCCATCAGCGAGACGGCGGCGGCGATCAGGGTGCGGTTCAGCGTCAGCATGAGGATCTCCGTGTGGTTTGTCGGGGCTCGGGCGAAACGCTCACCCGATGCGCGGACAACGCGAAGCCCACGCGGCATGTTGACGCCGCTGCCGTGTGAACGTAGGTAAAGACGCGCGGACGCGCTCATCGCACCGGGCGTTGCGACAAGGCCTCGCGCGTCACGTCAACGCTTTTCGCGGATCGCCGCGACGATGTTCATCGCGCGGCGCGGACTGCGCCGCGCGATGCCTGCGGGACGGTTACTGCCAATGCCCCTTGATCCAGACCCAGCTGTCGCCTTCGAGCGTCCAGTAGCCCGGGACCCAGCGCGACGATGCGTCAGGCGGTGCGCTCGGCGCGGCTTCCTGCTGCACCGGCGGCATCGGCCGTATCGTGCCGGCCCGCCATTGGCCGCGTTCCCATTGCCATTGGCCGTCACGCCAGACATAGTGACCTGGCACCCAGGTGTAGCCGGTGGCGGCCGGCGCCGGCGGCTGGCTTTCCTGCGGCGCCGGCGGCTGTTGAATCACGACCGTCGTTTGCGGCGTGGGCGCCGGTTGTGTGACGATCGGCTGTTGCGTGACGATCGGTTGTTCGCGCACGATCTCGGTTGTTGTCCTGTGCGCACAGGCGCCCAGCGTCGCGGCCAGGATGCCGACGGTGCCGATGCGGATGAGCGTGGTGTGGCGCGTGGTGGTCGTCATACGAGCTCCTTCTTCGTGGTGGTGTCAGAGCTCGTTGGACCGGCGCGGCGCGCCCGTGTTCGAGCCACGCTGTAGGACAAGGCCGAGCCTGCGCGACGGCGATCAGGCGGCGTTCATGTCCGGCAGGTCAGTCCGAGGGGCCGCGAACCAAGTGAGGGTTGTTTCAGCCTAGGCCGCGGCAGACTCCGGTGCGGTCGCATCGCCTTCGCGCTCGCCGGTCGACCCGCCACCCAACGCACTCCACGGCTGCAGCGCGAACGCCAGCAGCAGCGCCGCGCCGATCAGCGCGATCGCGATGAAGCCCGCGGCCAGCGTGCTCTTGATCTGCTCGGGCGTGCCCAGCGACGCGAGCCAGCCGGCGATGGTGGCTACGTGGTAGCGCGCATGCATCAGGAACAGCAGCGGCGCGACCCAGACCGCGATGCGCACCAGGCGCGGCGAGGTCTTGCCCAGCACCGCCGCCGCGGCCAGCAGGAACAGCGCCGAGGCCACGAACATCAGCGTGAAGAACGTGCCGGCGATCGGCTGTGCGGCGCCCAGCGCGTCGTGCCAGGCGGCATACGGCAGCCACGCGAAGCAGCCGAGCGCGAGCACCGCGGCGATCGTGCGCGAGCGTGCGCCGGCGCTTTCGTCGCTCCAGACCGCCTCGGCCACCTTGCCGCGCGTCATCCACGGCAGCAGCGCCAGGCAGACGAGGCCGAAGACCGCGTCGATCAGCATCGTGCGCGGATAGCCCCAGGCTTCGGTCGCGATGCCCTGCCAGGTCGACGAGTACGAGATGTTCAGGTTCAGGAGCGCCATGTACGCGGTGAACTGGGTCGCGGCGACGCGCGGGTTCGTGACGTCCATGAAGCTCGCCGAGCGCGTGCCGTACATCAGACCGTTGAACGCGTTGTAGACCAGCGTGGCGACCCAGAACGCGAACAACAGCGCCGGCGGCACGGTCGGACGGTGAGCGGCCGTGATCTCCACCGGCATGATCCAGCCATAGCGCGAGAGCTCGTTGGCCAGGTACAGCACCGGAATCGACATCGCCGCGATGTAGACGAACAGCGTGCGGCGCCGGCCCCAGCGATCGGAGAGGTGGCCGCCGAGGATGCAGAAGGCCGCGTTGGTCACCGTGGACCAGACGTTCAGCCACGCGACCTCGTCGTCGTTCATTCCGAGCTCGACCGCGAGGTTGGACTGCAGCGCGAGCCCCAGGCACATCGCGCCGGCCGGCAGCAGCGCGAAGAACACGCCGACGAACGCACCGCGCGTGCCGACGAACGAGCGGAACGATTCGACCGCGAAGTCGCGCATCTCGGCCAGCGCCGAGCGCCAGCGCGGGCCGCTGGCCACCGGCCGCGGCGGGCCGGCAGGCTCCTTCATCGGCAGCACGACCAGCACCGTGACCAGCAGGATGCTGCCGGCGACGAAGAAGAACGTCGACTGGAAGCCGGTCACGCCGGTCAGGAACAGCACGCCGCTGCCGCCTATCATCTGCCCGACGTTCGCGCCGGCGAACATCAGTCCGTTGGCCAGCCCGCGCTCCTGCTCCCGCAGCGTGCTGACGGCGAGCGCGTCGATCGCGACGTCCTGCATCGCGCCGAAGCTGTTGTGGACCAGCAGCACGATCGTGAACAGCCCGAGCTGCTGCGGCAGGCTCAGCGCCATCGTCGAGAGCAGCGTCACGGCCATCATCACCTGCGTGAAGATGATCCAGCCGCGGCGCCGGCCGAGGCGGTCCGACGCGAACACGTCGATGAACGGGCCGAACGCCCACTTGAACGCCCACGGCAGGTAGAACGAGCCGACGAACGCGCCGATCTCGGCCGGGCCCACGTTCTGGCGCCGCAGCTGCGTCGCGACCGCGATCGCCGCGAAGCCGAGCGGGATGCCCTCGGTGACGTAGAGCAGGAAGAACGCGGTCAGGCGACCGACACGGGTGGCCAGCAGGTTGGGGAGGCGCAGGGAGTTCACTGGACGACCCTCACCCCAACCCTCTCCACGGGCCACCAAGGGCCCCTTCGTGGTCCGGAGCGAGCGAGGGAGCAAGCCAATGCGATCGTCTCCCTCTCCCGCTTGCGGGAGAGGGCCAGGGGTGAGGGGAAGGTGTTCATGGGGCGGGATTGTGACCGGCCGCCGTTCGGCCTTCGCCCGCGGGTGCCGCGCCGAATTGCTTGACAACTAAACAATCAAGCACTAAGGTGTGACGCATGAAGATCGTCTGCGTCGGTGGCGGCCCTTCGGGCCTGTACTTCGCGCTGCTGATGAAGCGGCAGGACCCGACCCACCGGATCACGGTGATCGAGCGCAACCGGCCGTACGACACCTATGGCTGGGGCGTCGTGTTCTCGGACCAGACGCTGGGCAACCTGCAGGCAGCCGACCCGTCCAGCGCCGAGCAGATCCTCGGCGCGTTCAACCACTGGGATGACATCGAAGTCCATATCCGCGGCCGCACGATACGTTCCGGCGGCCATGGCTTCTGCGGCATCGGCCGCAAGCGGCTGCTGAACATCCTGCAGCGGCGCTGCGAGGAACTGGGCGTCGAACTGGTGTTCGAGACCGACGTGCAGGACATCGCCGAGCTGCCGGCCTGCGCCGATGCCGACCTGATCATCGCGAGCGACGGCCTGAACAGCCGCATCCGCACCAAGTACGCCGCGACCTACCGGCCCGACATCGACACGCGCCGCTGCCGCTTCGTCTGGCTGGGCACGAAGAAGCGCTTCGACGCCTTCACGTTCGCATTCGAAGAGACCGAGTGGGGCTGGTTCCAGGCGCATGCCTACCGCTTCGACGAGGACACCTCGACCTTCATCGTCGAGACGCCCGAGGAGGTGTGGCGCGCGGCCGGCCTCGAGCGGATGGAGAAGGAAGAGGCGATCGCGTTCTGCGAGCGGCTGTTCGCGAAATACCTGGATGGCCACGCGCTGGTCTCGAACGCGACGCACCTGCGCGGGTCGGCGCAGTGGATCCGCTTTCCGCGGGTGGTCTGCGAACGCTGGGTGCACTGGGGCGGCCGGGCCGGCGCGACGCCCATCGTGCTGATGGGCGATGCCGCGCACACCGCGCACTTCTCGATCGGCTCGGGCACCAAGCTCGCGCTCGAGGATGCAATCGAGCTGGCGCGCTGCATCCAGAAGCAGCCCGCGGATCTGAGCGCGGCGCTGAAGGACTACGAAGCGGTGCGCAGCGTCGAGGTGCTGCGCATCCAGAACGCAGCACGCAACTCGACCGAGTGGTTCGAGAACGTCGGGCGCTACGTCAACCTGCCGGCCGAGCAGTTCGCCTATTCGCTGCTGACCCGCAGCCAGCGCATCAGCCACGAGAACCTGCGCCTGCGCGACCGCAACTACGTCGAGGAGTTCGAAGGCTGGATCGCCGAGCGCGCCGGCGCTGCGCCGCGTGCCGGCGGCGCGATCCCGCCGATGTTCACGCCGTTCTCGGTGCGCAGCGTCACGCTGAAGAACCGCGTCGTCGTTTCGCCGATGGCGCAGTATTCGTGCGTGCACGGCCAGCCGGCCGACTACCACCTCGTGCACCTGGGCGCACGGGCGATGGGCGGGGCCGGGCTGGTCGTCGCCGAGATGACCTGCGTCTCGCCCGATGCGCGCATCACGCCCGGCTGCCCGGGCCTGTGGAACGACGCGCAGCGCGACGGCTGGCATCGCATCGTCGAGTTCGTGCACGCGAACACCGACGCGAAGATCGCGATCCAGCTCGGCCACGCCGGCGCGAAGGGCTCGACCCGGCGCGCCTGGGACGGCATCGACCAGCCGCTGGACGAGACCGACAGCGAGCCGAACTGGCCGCTGATCTCGGCGTCGCCGCAGCAGTACCTGGACGGCATCAGCGACTGGTCGCGTGCGATGACCCGCGCCGACATGGACCGCGTGCGCGACGACTTCGTCGCCGCGACGAGGCGTGCTGCCGAAGCCGGCTTCGACTGGCTGGAGCTGCACTGTGCGCACGGCTACCTGCTGTCGTCGTTCATTTCGCCGCTGACCAACCAGCGCACCGACGAGTACGGCGGCGCACTCGAGAACCGGCTGCGCTATCCGCTCGAGGTCTTCGCCGCGGTGCGCGCCGCGTGGCCGCAGCACCTGCCGATCTCGGTGCGGATCTCGGCGCACGACTGGGTCGACGGCGGCATCACGCCCGACGACGCGGTGCAGATCGCGCGCGCGTTCAAGGCCGCAGGCGCGGACCTGATCGACTGCTCGTCGGGCCAGGTCAGCAAGCTCGAACAGCCGGTGTTCGGCCGCATGTTCCAGACGCCGTTCGCCGACCGCGTCCGCAACGAGGCCGGCATCGCGACGATCGCGGTCGGCGCGATCTCCGAGGCCGACCACGTCAACAGCATCATCGCGGCCGGCCGCGCCGACCTGTGCGCGATCGCGCGGCCGCATCTCGCGAACCCGGCGTGGACGCTGCTCGAGTCGGCGAAGATCGGCTACACCGCCATCGACTGGCCCAAGCAGTACCGCGCCGGCAAGGCGCAGCTCGAGCGCAACCTCGAGCGCGAACGGGCGCAGGCCGCGCAAGCAGCGGGCGCGACGCCGCTGCAGCAGGCGAATCGGGCACTGGGTGTCTGAGCCCGCATGCCCTCGATCATGAAGCACGACGACCCCAACCACACGCTGCTGCGCGAGGCCGAGGAGCTGGGCGCCGAGGCGCGCGCCGACAGCAGCGACCATGCGGTGCTGCGGCTGTGGCTGCGCCTGCTCGCGAGCACCACGCAGATCGAGGCCGAGATCCGGCGCCGGCTGCGCGAGCGCTTCGACATCTCGCTGGCGCGCTTCGACTACATGGCGCAGCTCTACCGCTTTCGCGAGGGGCTGAAGATGCGCGCGCTGTCGCGCTACCTGATGGTGACCGGCGGCAACGTGACCGGCCTGACCGACGAGCTCGAGCGCGACGGCCTGGTCGTGCGCGAGACCGATCCCAACGACCAGCGCGGCCGCATCGTCAAGCTGACCGCGAAAGGCCGGCGCGCGTTCGAGACCATGGCGCGCGAGCACGAGACCTGGATCCTCGAACTGTTCGGCGGGCTGGACGCGCGCGCCGTGAAGCAACTGCATGACCAGCTCGGCACCCTGCGCGTGCACCTGATGCATCGCCTGGCCGGCACGCCGGAGAATTCCGCATGAGTCCAGACACTTCCGCAGCAGCGCCGCGCCTCGACCCCGCGCTCGAAGCCGGCAACCGCCGGCGCCTGGCCGGCTACGCCGCGCGCCACTTCGAATGGCGCTGCGGCGACGACGGCGTCGCGACGATCACGCTCGCGCGCCCCGAGCGCAAGAACCCGCTGACCTTCGAGTCGTACGCCGAGCTGCGCGACCTGTTCGCCGCGCTGAAGTTCGCGAATGACGTGCACGCGGTCGTGCTGACCGGCGCCGGCGACAACTTCTGCTCCGGCGGCGACGTGCACGAGATCATCGGCCCGCTGGTGCGCCTGGAGGCGCCCGAGCTGCTGATGTTCACGCGCATGACCGGCGAGCTGGTGAAGACCATGCGGGCCTGCCCGCAGCCCATCGTCGCGGCGGTCGATGGCGTCTGCGCCGGTGCCGGCGCGATCCTCGCGATGGCCTCGGACCTGCGCTTCGGCACCGCGCGCAGCAAGTGCGCGTTCCTGTTCAACCGCGTCGGCCTGGCCGGCTGCGACATGGGCGCCTGTGCAATGCTGCCGCGCATCGTCGGCCAGGGCCGGGCGAGCGAGCTGCTCTACACCGGCCGTACGCTGCCCGGCGACGAAGCCGAGCGCTGGGGCTTCTTCAACCGCCTGTGCGAGCCGGCGACGCTGCTCGCGGATGCGCAGGCGTTTGCGCGCGAGCTCGCCGCCGGGCCGACCTTCGCGAACGGCATCACGAAGACCATGCTGCATCAGGAATGGGCGATGACGATCGAGCAGGCGATCGAGTCCGAGGCGCAAGCGCAGGCGATCTGCATGATGACCGAGGACTTCGAGCGCGCGTACCGCGCGTTCGTCGAGAAGCGCAAGCCGCGGTTCGAAGGCAATTGAGACACCACGGGGAGACAACGATGATGGAACACCCGCCGCACCTGGACTGGCCGTTCTTCGAGGACAAGCACCGGCTGCTCGCCGCACAGCTCGAGATGTGGGCCACGAAGCACGTGCCGGTGCCGCGCCCGCGCGACGTCGACAGCCAGTGCCGCCAGCTCGTGCATTCGCTGGGTGCGGCCGGCTGGCTGCGCCACGCGGTCGCCGGCGGCGAATACGGCGGCGTCGAGGAGACCATCGACAGCCGCTCGATCTGCCTGATCCGCGAGACGCTGGCGCGCCACTCGGGCCTCGCGGACTTCGCGTTCGCGATGCAGGGCCTGGGCTCCGGCGCGATCAGCCTGGCCGGCACGCCGGCGCAGAAGTCGCGCTACCTGACCGCGGTGGCGCGCGGCGAGGCGATCGCAGCGTTCGCGCTGTCCGAGCCGGATGCCGGGTCGGATGCCGCGTCGCTGAGCTGCACCGCGCACGTCAGCGGCGACGAGGTGATCCTGAACGGCGCGAAGACCTGGATCTCGAACGGCGGCATCGCCGACTTCTACATCGTGTTCGCGCGCAGCGACGAGCCGATGGCGTCTTCGGGCGACGAGGCCAAGACGCCGCGCGGCGCGCGCGGCATCTCGGCGTTCGTCGTCGAGACCGGCACGCCGGGTTTCGAGATCGCCGAGCGCATCGACGTGATCGCGCCGCATCCGCTCGCGCGGCTGCGCTTCGTCAACTGCCGGATTCCGTTGACCCAGCGCATCGGCGAACCGGGCGAGGGCTTCAAGGTCGCGATGCGCACGCTGGACGTGTTCCGCACCTCGGTGGCCGCGGCCGCGCTGGGCATGGGCCGCCGCGCGCTCGACGAGGCGCTGCAGCGCGCCGGCACGCGCAAGATGTTCGGCAAGACGCTGGGCGACTTCCAGCTCACGCAGGCCAAGCTCGCGCAGATGGCGATGACGATCGACAGCTCGGCGCTGCTGACCTACCGCGCCGCCTGGAAGCGCGACACCGGCGGCAACACGACGATGGAAGCGGCGATGGCCAAGCTCGCCGCGACCGAAGGTGCGCAGCAGGTGATCGATGCGTCGGTGCAGATGTGGGGCGGACTGGGCGTGGTCAGCGAGCAGCCCGTCGAGCGGCTGTACCGCGAGATTCGCGCGCTGCGCATCTACGAAGGCGCGAGCGAGGTGCAGCAGCTGATCATCGCGCGCGAGCTGGTCAAGGAGATGAACACGTGAGTGCCGCCGCCGAGATCCTGCAACCGGCCCATTGGGCGCGGCCGCGCGGTTATGCGAACGGCGTCGCGGTCGGCCGCGGCCGGCAGGTGTTCATCGCCGGGATGATCGGCTGGGACGCCGACGGCGTGTTCCACAGCGACGACTTCGCCGCGCAGGCGCGCCAGGCGCTGGCCAACATCGTCGAGGTGCTGCGCGAGGCCGGCGGCCGGCCCGAGCACATCGTCCGCATGACCTGGTACGTGACCGACAAGCGCGAGTACCTCGCCGCGGGCCGCGAGGTCGGGCGCGCGTTCCGTGAGCTGATCGGCCACTACGGCGCGGCGATGACCGCGGTGCAGGTCAGCGCGCTGATCGAGGACCGCGCGAAGGTCGAGATCGAAGCGACCGCGGTGATTCCGGAGTAGCAAGGCAGTGGCAGTCATGGCAGCAGCGACGATGAACCCCGCCAGCGCGCATGTCGATCGTTTCGCCGCCGAGCGATTGCCGCCGCCCGAGCAGTGGCCCGAGTTCTTGTTCGAGCTCCCGGAGCTGCAGTTCCCGCAGCGCCTGAACTGTGCGACCGAGCTGCTCGATGCGCATGTCGCCGCGGGTCGCGGCGATCGCCCGTGCGTCTCGGCGCCGAACGGCCCGGCGTGGACCTATGCCGAGCTGCAACGCCAGGCCAACCGCATCGCCAACGTGCTGGTGCACGAGTTCGGCGTCGTGCCGGGCAACCGTGTGCTGCTGCGCAGCGCGAACAAGCCGATGCTGGTCGCATCCTGGTTCGCGGTGATGAAGGTCGGCGCGATCGCGGTCGCGACGATGCCGCTGCTGCGGGCGAAGGAGCTGGTGCAGATCATCGGCAAGGCGCAGATCGGCCATGCGCTGTGCGACCACACGCTGGCGCACGAGCTCGAGCTGGCCGCGGCGCAGACCGGTGGCGTGCTGGCGCAGCGCTGCGTGTTCGGCGACGCGGCGGCACCCGAGGGCCTGGAGGCCCGCATGGCGCGTCAGCCCGATACCTTCGCCAATGTCGACACCGCGGCCGAGGACACCTGCCTGCTCGCGTTCACGTCCGGCACCACCGGCCAGCCGAAGGCGACGATGCACTTCCACCGCGACGTGATGGCCGCCTGCATGTGCTTCCCGCGACATGTGCTGCGCGCGACGGCCGACGACATCTTCATCGGCAGCCCGCCGCTCGCGTTCACGTTCGGGCTGGGCGGCCTGACGCTGTTCCCGATGAGCGTCGGCGCATCCACCGTGCTGCTCGAGAAGGCCGGTCCGCCCGAGCTCGTGGCGGCGACCAAGGCCTGCGGCGCGACCGTGATGTTCACTGCGCCGACCTCGTACCGGGCGATGGCCGACGCGGCGCGCGAGCAGCGCATCTCGGCGCCGCTGGGCGGCACGCTGCGCAAATGCGTGTCGGCCGGCGAGGCGCTGCCCGCCGCGACCCGCACGCTGTGGCGCGACGCCACCGGCATCGAGCTGATCGACGGCATAGGCGCGACCGAGATGCTGCACATCTTCATCGCGGCCGACGAGGCGCATGCGCGCGCCGGTGCGACCGGCCTGGCGGTGCCTGGCTACCAGGCCTGCGTGATGGACGAGCAGGGCCGGCCGCTGCCGCCGGGGCAGGTCGGCAAGCTCGCGGTCAAGGGCCCGACCGGCTGCCGCTACCTCGACGACCCGCGCCAGCTGCAGTACGTGCGCGACGGCTGGAACTACACCGGCGACGCCTACCTCGTCGATGCCGACGGTTACTTCGTCTACCAGTCGCGCACCGACGACATGATCGTCTCGGCTGGCTACAACATCGCGGCGCCCGAGGTCGAGCAGGCGCTGCTGCAGCATGCCGCGGTGGCCGAGTGCGCGGTGATCGGCGCGGCGGACGCGGAGCGCGGCCAGATCGTCAAGGCCTACGTGGTGCTGCGCGAGCATGGCGCCGCCGGCGAGGCGCTGGTGCGCGAGCTGCAGGATTTCGTCAAGGCGACGATCGCGCCGTACAAGTACCCGCGCGCGATCGAGTTCCGCGACGCGCTGCCGCGCACCGAGACCGGCAAGCTGCAGCGCTTCAGGCTGCGCGAAGGCGGCTAGTTCGAGCCGAGGCGTGGCGCGCATGCTGTCGGACCTGCCCCGCCGCCGGCTGGCCGGCGCTCGCATGCTGGTGGTCGAGGACAACGTCATCAACCAGGACCTCGCGGTCGAGCTGCTGACTGATGCCGGCATGGTCGTCACCGTCGCCGGCGACGGCCGCGAGGCGCTGGCGCTGCTGGAGCGCCAGGAGTTCGACGGCGTGCTGATGGACTGCCAGATGCCGGTGCTCGACGGCTACGAGACGACCCGGGCGATCCGCGCGCAGCCGCATCTGCGCCACCTGCCGGTGATCGCGCTGACAACCAACGTGATGGCCGGCGATCGCGAACGTGCGTTCGCCTCGGGCATGAACGATCATGTTCCCAAGCCCATCGATGTGGACCGCTTGTTCGAGGCGATCGCGCGCTGGGTGCGTGCGCCTGCCACCGCGCAGGCGGCCGCGCGGTCAGATCCGGGAAGCGATGCCGGGGCGCCGGGCTACGCCGGCGATCCGATCGCGCCGACGGCGGACGACGAGCTGCGCCCGCGCTACGAACGGCTCGCCGGGGCACGCCTGCTGCTGGCCGAGGACAACACGATCAACCAGGAGCTGATCGTCGAGCTGCTCGGCGATGCCGGCGTCGAGGTTGTCGTCGCGGTCGACGGCACCGAGGCGCTGGCGCGCCTCGCGCACGAACGCTTCGACGGCGTGCTGATGGACTGCCAGATGCCCGGCCTGGACGGCTACGAGGCGGCGCGCCGCCTCCGCGCGATGCCGTCGTGCCGCGAGCTGCCCATCATCGCGATGACCGCGAGCGCGACCGCCGGCGACCGCGAGAAGGCACTGGCCGCCGGCATGAACGACCACATCGCGAAGCCGTTCGATGTGCCGACGATGTTCGAGACGATCGCGCGCTGGGTCCGGCCGGCCGCGCCGGCGACGACGCCCGCCGCGCTGAAGACGCCGTCGTCGCCGGACGCGCTGCCGGGCCTCGATGCGGGCCTGGGCCGCGCGAACGCCGGCGGCAGCGACAAGCTGTACCGGCGGCTGCTCGTGAAGTTCCGCGGAGGCCAGGCGAATTTTGCCGCGCAGTTCCGCGATGCACGCGATCGCGGCGATGCGGCGGCGACGGTGCGTATCGTGCACGGCCTGTGCGCGATGTCGGCCAACCTCGGCGCTGTCGAGGTGGAGCGCGCGGCGCAGGCGCTCGAGGAGGCCTGCACGCGCGACGCCGATGCGGCCACCGTGGCCCGTTTGCTCGACGAAGTCCAGGCCCGTCTGCGGCCGTTGATCGCCGGACTGCAAGCGCTCGAGTAAGCGTTCGTATGGTTCGTAGCAGCGCGCGTGGTGCGCGCTGGTCGTAGGCCCAGTCCGACAGTGGAATCGGTGCGCGACGACTGCGCCTGTCATGCGGGGTTTTTAGCATGGCAGCATGAACCTGAATCCGACTGCGATGGACACGATCAACAAAACGGCACCGCGCCCGACCCGAACGCAACAACACGATCTCGACCACGATCTCGATACCCCACCCACTCCTTCGATCTCCGCGCCCGACACCCACTCCGCCGGCGGCCCGTCTTCCGATCATCGCGCCCGCTATCTGGTGCTGTACGGCGCCGCGGAAGCGCCGCGCGCCGCGCTGTTCGACATCCACGAGCGCCTGTTGGCCGAGATGGTCGACGCCGACGACGACTACATGGTCGACAACCTCGTGCGCGCCAGCACGGCGTGCGCGCCGCCCCGGCCCGCGATGCTCGACGCGATCGAAGCCGTCGACCGCGATGCCGACCTCGCGGGCGCGCGCTGCTTCCATCTGGGATGACTTGGCGGGCAGGCGAGGCCATGCCAACGAGGCTGTTCCGATGCTGCATCGCCGAACCCCGCCGCCGCGGCCACGTCCGCTTTCGATTCCGTCCTTCATCACGCATCCGCAGCGGGTGATCGACCCGCTCAGCGGCGTCACCAAGGGCGAGCTGGCCGCCTACTACGAAGGCGTCGCGCCATTGCTGCTGCAGCATCTGCGCTCCCGTCCGGTTGCGCTGCTGCGTGCGCCGGCCGGCGTGGGAGGTCCGTTCTTCTTCCAGAAGCACGCCGATCCCGGCGAGCTGCCCGGCGTCGAGCTGCTCGATCGTGGGCTGGACCCGGCGCACGAGCCGCATCTCGGGATCGCCTCGCGGCGCGGCGTGCTGTCGGCCGCGCAGATGAACGTGGTCGAGTTCCACACCTGGGGCGCGACGACGCGCGCGATCGACCGGCCGGACCGCATCATCTTCGATCTGGATCCGGGAGCCGGTGTCGAATGGCCGGCGCTGCGCGATGCGGCCCGGACCCTGCGCGCGCTGCTCGACGAGATCGGTCTCGTGACCTTCGTGAAGACCAGCGGCGGCAAGGGCCTGCATGTGCTGGTGCCGCTGACGCCCCGGCAGGGGTGGGACGCGGTGCGCGGCTTCGCCCACGCGGTGGTGGACGAGCTGGCGCGGCGCTATCCCGAGCGCTTCGTCGCGAAGAGCGGCGAGCGCAACCGGATCGGCCGGATCTTCATCGATTACCTGCGCAACGGCTTCGCGGCGACGACCGTCGCGGCCTGGTCGGCGCGCGCGCGGCCCGGCCTCGGGGTCTCGGTGCCGATGGCCTGGGATGAGCTCGACAGCATCGGCGCGGCCGACCACTGGACCGTGCGCACGGTCGCCCAGCGCCTGGCCGTCGGCGATGCGCCATGGGCCGACTACCGCCATGCCCGCCAAGGCTTGACGGCCGCGATGAAACGGATCGGCTTCGATCCGAAGGAGGCAGCATGAAGCTAAGCGAGGGGCATCCAGCGTTTCCGCCAGGCGGCCGAATGCATGGCAACCGCTTGTGGCTGCGCGCGTGGCTGCACGACCCGACACCGAACAGGCCGCCGCCGAGCAAGCCGGTGCCCATCCCGCCGCTGCCCGGCGAGCCGCCGACGCCGGTGCACGATCCGCTCAAGCCCGAGCACCCGGACCCGGTGCGCGAGCCGCCGACGCATCGGCCGCCGAAGTCTCACTGACCGAAAGGAGTCCGACATGCCTCGCAACGCATGGAGCGCGAAACGCGAACGCCAGTACCAGCACATCAAGGAAGGCCTGCGCGAACACGGCCGCAGCGAAGAGCTGGCCGAGGAGATTGCGGCCCGCACCGTCAACAAGGAGCGGGCACGCCACGGCGAGGCCCGCGAGGCGAGCCCGAGCTCGCTGAACGACATGTCCTCGGGCCGCCGCGGCGGCCTGCGCTCGCACGAAGGCCCCGGCGGGCGGACGGTGGCGCAGCTGCGCAACGAAGCTCGGGAGCGCGGGATCAAGGGCCGTTCGGGGATGAACAAGGCGCAGCTGGAGCGGGCGCTGAATCGGTGAGCACCGAGCACACACCCGTTCGGGCTGAGCCTGTCGAAGCCCTGCCCCGCGCCGGCACCAGCGCTTCCACAGGCTCAGCGCGAACGGGATAGGGCACGCCTCAGCCCGAACGGGTGTGTGTGCCTCAGCTCAAACGGGTGTGTGCCTCAGCTCAAACGGGTGTGTGCCTCAGCTCGAACGGGTGTGTGCCTCAGCTCGAACGGGCGTGTGCCTCAGCTCGAACGGGCGTGTGAGATGCCTCAGCCCGAAGGGGCCGGTGTGCCTTGGCGCGACTGTGAAGTCCGAACGGTTGAGTGCCCCATCCCGTTCGCGCTGAGCCTGTCGAAGCGCTGGTGCCGGCGCGTGACAGGGCTTCGACAGGCTCGGCCCGAACGGGGTGTGCTGATGCGTCCCTGTTTGGCCCGAACTGTCGAAGGGCGGCGCGCACCACCGAAACAACGGGTAAACCCCAGCGCATCCCGCTTGCGCCTCCTTGCCCTCGGCCATAAACTCTACTTACCGGTCGGTCGAATATGTTCGACCCACCGGTCCACCCAGGAGTCCGCATGGCCGACGACGATGCGTTGGTGCTGGTCGCGCAACAAGGCGCGGTGCGCACGATCACCCTGAACCGCCCGAAAGCGCTCAACAGCTTCACCGGCGCGATGCACGAGCAGCTCGCCGCGGCGCTGGCCGAGGCCGAAGCCGACCGTGCGGTGCGCTGCCTGGTGCTGACCGGCGCGGGCCGCGGCTTCTGCGCCGGGCAGGATCTGGCTGACCCGGCGGTCGCGCCGGCTGCCGATGGAAGCCCCGTCGATGTCGGGCACGTGATCGAGCGTTTCTACAAGCCGCTCGCGCTGCGGCTGCGCGCCTTCCCGGTGCCGGTGATCGCCGCGGTCAACGGCGTCGCGGCGGGCGCCGGCGCGAGCATCGCGCTGGGCTGCGACCTCGTGATCGCGGCGCGCTCGGCCAGCTTCATCCAGGCGTTCTCGAAGATTGGCCTGGTCCCCGATGCCGGCGGCACCTGGCTGCTGCCACGCCTGGTCGGCCGCGCGAACGCGCTCGCGCTCGCGATGACCGGCGACAAGCTCAACGCCGACGACGCGAAGGCGATGGGCCTGATCTGGAAGGTCGTCGACGACGCCGCATTCGCCGACGAGGTCGCGACCACCGCGGCGCGCATGGCGGCGATGCCGGTGGCTGCGCTCGCGGCGACACGCGCCGCAATCGATTCGGCGATGACGATGGACCACGCCGACGCGCTGAGCCAGGAAGGCCGGCTGCAGAGCCGGCTCAGCGCCGCGCACGATTACCTCGAAGGCGTGGCGGCGTTCATGGCGAAGCGGCCCGCGGTCTTCAGCGATCGGTAAGACACGAGTGACGATGACCTGGAATCTGAACACGGACACGGTGGTCGGCGTGATCGGCGCCGGCAGCATGGGCGGGGGCATCGCGCAGCTCGCGGCGCAGTCGGGCCACGCGGTGCGCCTCTTCGACGCGCAGGCCGGCGCGGCCGAGCGCGCGCTGACGCGCATCGAAGCGGACCTCGATGCCTCGGTGCAGAAGGGCCGGCTCGACACGCACGAGCGTGCAGCCGTGCGCGCGCGGCTTGCGGCGGTCGAGAGCCTCGCGGCGCTGGCCGGCTGCGGGCTGATCGTCGAGGCCATCGTCGAGAAGCTGGACGCGAAGCAGGCGCTGTTCAAACAGCTCGAGGGCGTGCTGGAGGCGGGCGCGGTGCTCGCGACCAACACGTCGTCGATCTCGATCACCGCGGTCGCGCAGGGGCTCGCGCATCCCGAGCGGCTGGTCGGCTGGCACTTCTTCAACCCGGCGACGCGGATGAAGCTGGTCGAGGTGATCCCCGGCGTCGAGACCGATCACGACCTCGTGGTCGCGCTGCATGCGCTGGGCAAGGCCTGGGGCAAGAGCTCGGTCGATGCGCCCAACGCGCCGGGCTTCATCGTCAACCGGGTCGCGCGGCCGTACTACGCCGAAGGCCTGCGGCTGCTCGCCGAACGCATCGCCGCGCCGCAGGCGATCGACCGGGTGCTGCGCGAGGCCGGCGGCTTCGCGCTCGGGCCGTTCGAGCTGATGGACCTGATCGGCACCGACGTGAACCTGTCGGTCACCGAGTCGGTGTTCGCGGCGACCGGATGGGACACGCGTTATGCGCCGAACCTGATCCAGCAGGAGCTGGTGCGCGCCGGCCGCTACGGCCGCAAGAGCGGGCGCGGCTTCTACGACTACCGCGACGGCGCAAAGCCGCCGCTGGCCCCAGCGGTCGTGCCGGTGGTCCATGCGCCCGGGAACGCGTTGCAGGTGCGGGCCGGCGAACAGTCAGGATTGCTGTCGCCGCTGGTCGAGCGGCTGCGCTTCGCCGACGTCCCGATCGAGACCGACCGCTCGCTCGCGCCCGAGACGCTGCGCATCGGCGAGATCGTCGTCGCGCTGACCGACGGCCGCACGCTCGCCGAGCGCCGGGCCGAGACCGCCGCGCCGATGCTGCTGCTGGACCTGGCGCGCGACTATTCGACGACCGGCCTGCTGGCCGCGACCGGCGCGGACGAAGCGCTCGCCCAATTCGCCGCGGTGCTGCAGCCGGCGAAGATCGAGCTGATCGCGCTGGCCGACGTCGCCGGGCTCGTGCTGATGCGCACGGTCGCCTGCCTCGCGAACGAAGCAGCCGACGTGATGACCTGGAGCGGCACGACCGCGGTCGACATCGACGTCGCGATGCGCCTGGGCACCGCGTACCCGATCGGCCCGCTTGCGTGGGCCGATGCGATCGGCGTCTCGCGCGTCGTGCAGGTGCTCGCGAACCTGCAGGCGCACTACGGCGATGTGCGCTACCGGCGCTCGCCGCAGCTCGCGGCGAAGCATTTCGCGAAGGTGGGGTTCCATGGCTGAGCGGGCGGTGGATGCGCAACGTGTGGCCGACGCCGTCGGCGTGGGGATGTACGCCAACGACCGCGCTTCGCGTGCGCTCGGGATGCAGGTCACGTCCATCGGCCCCGGCACCGCGACGCTGACGATGACCGTGCGCGACGACATGCTGAACGGCTTCGACATCTGCCACGGCGGCTTCATCACGCTGCTGGCCGATTCGGCATTCGCGTTCGCCTGCAACTCGCGCAACGCGCTGACGGTCGCGGCCGGGCTGGACATCGAGTTCATCGCGTCGGCCTACGGCGGCGATGTGCTGACCGCGCAGGCGAGCGAGGTCCATCTGGCCGGCCGCAACGGGCTGTACGACATCGTCGTGAGCAACCAGCGCGGCGAGCGGGTCGCGATGGTGCGCGGCCGTTCGCACCGCCTGAAGGACCGCGAGGTCGTGCCTTTGGCCGATGCCTGCTTCGCGCCGGAGCCGTTGCCGACGCGCTGAGCCCGCGCAAGCGCGACGCCGCCGCAGAGCGATACAGGAGACATCACGATGACCGTCAAGACCCCGCAGCCGGGCGACCTCGAGCCCATCGAGCGCGCCAGCCGCGACGAGCTGCAGGCCCTGCAACTGCAGCGCCTGCAATGGAGCCTGCAGCACGCCTATGACCGCGTGCCGCACTACCGCCAGGCGTTCGAGGCGCGCGGCGTGCATCCGCGCGACCTGAAGTCGCTCGCCGACCTCGCGAAGTTCCCGTTCACGACGAAGAAGGAGCTGCGCGAGAACTACCCGTTCGGGATGTTCGCGGTGCCGCGCGAGCAGGTCGTGCGCATCCATGCCTCGTCGGGCACCACCGGCAAGCCGACGGTGGTCGGCTACACGAAGCAGGACGTCTCGAACTGGGCCGACCTGGTCGCGCGCTCGATCCGCGCGGCCGGCGGGCGTGCCGGCGACATGGTGCATGTGGCCTATGGCTATGGCCTGTTCACCGGCGGCCTGGGCGCGCACTACGGTGCCGAGCGGCTGGGGTGCACGGTGGTGCCGATGTCGGGTGGGCAGACCGAGAAGCAGGTGCAGCTGATCTGCGACTTCAAGCCGCAGATCATCATGGTCACGCCGTCGTACATGCAGGTGCTGATCGAGGAGATGGTGCGCCAGGGCATCGATCCGCGCGGCACCAGCCTCGAGGTCGGCATCTTCGGCGCCGAGCCGTGGACCGAGGCGATGCGCGCCGAGATCGAGCACAACGCCGGCATCAGGGCGGTCGACATCTACGGGCTGTCCGAGGTGATGGGCCCGGGCGTCGCGAGCGAATGCGTCGAGACGCAGGACGGCCCGGTGATCTGGGAGGACCACTTCTATCCCGAGATCATCGACCCGGACACCGGCGAGGTGCTGCCCGACGGCGCCGAAGGCGAGCTCGTCTTCACGACGCTGACGAAGGAGGCGCTGCCGGTGATCCGCTACCGCACGCGCGACCTGACCCGCCTGCTGCCGCCGACCGCGCGCAGCATGCGCCGCATCGGCAAGATCGTCGGCCGCAGCGACGACATGCTGATCATCCGCGGCGTCAACCTGTTCCCGACGCAGATCGAGGAGATCGTGCTGAAGCAGGGGCAGCTGTCGGGCCAATACCAGCTGGTCGTCACGCGCGAAGGCAATCTGGATGCGGTCGAGGTGCGCTGCGAGGTGCTGCCGGGCGTGACGGCCGAGCGCGACGCGATCGCGACGCGGCTGCGCGACCGCATCAAGACGTTGATCGGGATCACGACGACGGTGAGCGTCGGCGCGCCCGATTCGATCGAGCGCACGCTGGTCGGCAAGGCACGGCGTGTGATCGACCTGCGCAAGAAATGAGGACTTGAACCATGTACACCCAGGCAATGGACACGATGGGCAAGGAGGGTGGCGTCGCGAAGCCGGCGACGTTGCGCTCGGCCGAGGAGGTCGCGCTCGAGGCCGCGTTCGATGCACGCATCGACGCCGGCGACTTCATCGAGGCGAAGGACTGGATGCCCGAGCACTACCGCAAGACGCTGGTGCGGCAGATCAGCCAGCATGCGCACTCGGAGATCGTCGGCATGCTGCCCGAGGGCAACTGGATCACCCGTGCACCGACGCTCAAGCGCAAGGCCATCCTGCTCGCGAAGGTGCAGGACGAAGCGGGCCACGGCCTGTACCTTTACGCGGCGGCCGAGACACTGGGCACCTCGCGCGACCAGTTGCTCGAGGCGCTGCATACCGGCAAGGCCAAGTACAGCTCGATCTTCAACTACCCGACCCTGAGCTGGGCCGACATGGGCGTGATCGGCTGGCTGGTCGACGGCGCGGCGATCATGAACCAGGTGCCGCTGTGCCGCTGCTCGTACGCGCCGTATGCGCGCGCGATGGTGCGCATCTGCCGCGAGGAGAGCTTCCACCAGCGCCAGGGCTTCGAAAGCCTGCTGACGATGATGACCCATGGCACCGACGCGCAGCGCGCGATGGTGCAGGACGCGGTGAACCGCTGGTGGTGGCCCAGCCTGATGATGTTCGGCCCGCCGGACAGCGAATCGCAGCATTCGGAGCAAAGCATGCGCTGGGGCATCAAGCGCATCGGCAACGACGACCTGCGCCAGAAGTTCGTCGACGCGACCGTCGAGCAGGCCAAGGTGCTGGGCGTGACCATGCCCGACCCCGAATTGCGCTGGAACGAGGAGCGCGGCCACTACGACTTCGGCGCGATCGACTGGCAGGAGTTCTGGCGCGTGATCGGCGGCGACGGGCCGTGCAACCGCGAGCGCCTCGCCGCGCGCGTGAAGGCCTGGGACGACGGCGCATGGGTGCGCGACGCGGCGCTCGCGCATGCGCGCAAGCAGCCACAACCGATTCCGGAGGCGGCGTGATGAGCCAGTCTGTCGACAACGAATGGCCGCTGTGGGAAGTGTTCGTGCGCGCGAAGTCGGGCCTGGACCACAAGCACTGCGGCAGCCTGCACGCGGCCGACGCGAAGATGGCGATCCAGCTCGCGCGCGACGTCTACACGCGGCGCCAGGAAGGCACCAGCATCTGGGTCGTGCGCTCGGACCAGATCGTCGCGAGCGACCCGGGCGAGAAGGGCAGCTACTTCGACCCGATGGAAGACAAGGTCTACCGGCACCCGACGTTCTACGAGCTGCCCAAGGCCGTCGACCACATGTGAGGCGGATGGAGAGAACCGGATGACCGCCTCGATCACGATCTCGAACGCGCCCGACGTGCGCTACCTGCTGCGCATAGGCGACACCTGCCTGATCATGGCGCAGCGTCTCGCCGAGTGGACCGGGCATGCGCCCATCCTCGAAGAAGACATCGCGCTGACCAACATGGCGCTGGACCTGGTCGGCCAGGCGCGTGCGGTGCTGACGCGTGCCGGCGAGCTCGAAGCCCGGCGCGGCGGCACCGCGCACGACGAGGACCAGCTCGCGTACCTGCGCGACGAGCGCGACTTCCTGAACCTCACTCTCGTGGAACTGCCGCGCGGCGACTTCGCGGCGACCGTGCTGCGCAACCTCGCGATGGCGACCTGGCTGAAGCTGCTGTGGCAGCGGCTCGAGCAGTCCACCGACGCGGAAGTGGCCGGCATCGCCGCGAAGGCCGTCAAGGAGGCGCGCTACCACCAGCAGCATGCGGCCGATTGGGTCGTGCGGCTCGGCGACGGCACCGACGAATCGGCGGCGCGGATGCGCGCGGCGCTCGAGCTGCTGTGGCCTTACATCGCCGAGATGTTCGAGGCCGACGAGGTCGATGCCGACGCGGCGCGCTCCGGCCTCGGGCCCAGCCGCGCCGAGCTGCGCGAGGCCTGGCGCCAGGAGGTGCTGCCGGTGCTGGCCGAGGCGCAATTGACGGCGCCGGCCGAGCGCGCGTTCCGCAGCACCGGCACGCTGGGCCGGCACAGCGAGCACATGGGCTACATCCTGGCCGAGATGCAGCATCTGCAGCGTGCCTTTCCGGGGGCGACATGGTGACGGCGGCGGTGTCGACGGCGGCGCGGGTCGATGCGACCGCGAAGGCGCTGCGTGCGTGGCACGTGCTCGAGCATGTGCTGGATCCGGAGGTGCCGGTGGTCTCGGTGGTCGATCTGGGCATCGTGCGCGAAGTCGCCGAGGCCGACGACGGCAGCCTCGTCGTCGCGCTGACGCCGACTTATTCCGGCTGCCCGGCGACCGAGGTGATCGAGAAGTCGGTACGCGCGGCCCTCGCCGAGGCGGGCTTCGACCGCGTCGCGGTCCGGCTGCAGCGTGCGCCGGCGTGGACCACCGACTGGATCAGCGCCGAGGGGCGGCGCAAGCTGCGCGAATACGGCATCGCGCCGCCGGGCATGGTGGCGGCGGAGCAGGGCGTGCCGATCCGGCTGGTCCGCCGGGAGCCGGCGCTGGCCTGTCCGCGTTGCGAGAGCCTGAACACCGAGCGCCTCTCGGCGTACGGCTCGACGGCGTGCAAGGCGCTGTACCGGTGCCGCGCGTGCGGCGAGCCGTTCGAGCACTTCAAGCCGATCTGATGAACAAGCATCGTCCCCCACGCTCCGTTCGCGCTGCGGTATCGAAGCGCGCGCGGGCTTCGATACCTCAGCCCGAACGGAGTATCGGCCGAGGATCCGTTCGCACTGAGCTTGTCGAAGTGCGCATGGGGCACCAGGCTTCGACAAGCTCAGCCCGAACGGTCCTCCGATGAGCCTGCATTTCCACCCTCTCTCCGTCAAAAGCGTCGTCCCCGACACCGACGAAGCCGTCATCGTCTCGTTCGACGTCCCCGACGAACTCGCCGACACCTTCTGCTTCACGCAGGGCCAGCACCTGACCCTGCGCGAGAAGATCGGCGGCACCGAATTGCGCCGCTCGTACTCGATCTGCGCCGGC